>NZ_VUOI01000007.1:0-185531 GCF_015390205.1 Azospirillum sp. INR13 | reverse complement strand
TCACCATGGTCCCGGAGCAGACCGACCTGCCCTACGTCACCTGGCCCAACGACGCCCGCAACCCGATGCGCGTCCCCGAAGCCGCCGAATAAAGCCCCCCTCGGCCGTCATCCCCGCGAAGGCGGGGATCCAGGCCTTGCCGCAGGGACCGCTTCCGAAACTCTGGATCCCCGCCTTCGCGGGGATGACGTCGAAACAGAGATGGCGCCGGCCCGACCGAAGAAGGATGGGGCGCCGTTCCGTTCAGGAGAGAGCAACATGTCCACCCCGCAGAATGTCGCCGTGAACGGCTCGCGCCTGTGGCAGAGCCTGATGGACATGGCGCAGATCGGCGCCACGCCCAAGGGCGGCGTGTGCCGGCTGGCGCTGACCGACCTCGACAAACAGGGCCGCGACCTGTTCGTGCGCTGGTGCGAGGAGGCCGGCTGCACGGTGACGGTCGACAGGATGGGCAACATCTTCGCCCGCCGCCCCGGCCGCGACGACAGCCTGCCGCCGGTCATCATGGGCAGCCATCTCGACAGCCAGCCGACCGGCGGCAAGTATGACGGCGTCTATGGCGTGCTGGCCGGGCTGGAGGTGGTGCGCAGCCTGAACGACATGAACTACGTCACCGAGGCCCCGGTGGAGGTCGCGGTCTGGACCAACGAGGAAGGCTCGCGCTTCGCCCCGGCCATGGTGTCGTCCGGCGTCTTCGCCGGGGTGTTCGATCTCGACTATGGCCTGTCCCGCGCCGACCTGGACGGCAAGACGATGGGCGAGGAGCTGGCCCGCATCGGCTATGCCGGCGACCGGGAGGTGGGGGGCCGCAAGGTCGGCGCCTATTTCGAGGCCCACATCGAACAGGGTCCGATCCTGGAGATCGAGGGCAAGACCATCGGCGTCGTCACCGACTGCCAGGGCCAGCGCTGGTACGAGATCACCTTCACCGGCCAGGAGGCTCATGCCGGCCCGACCCCGATGGTCCGCCGCAAGGATGCGCTGCTGGGAGCGGCCCGCGTCGTCGATGCGGTGAACCGGATCGGCATGAAGTACGGCCCGCTGGCCTGCGCCACGGTCGGGCTGATGCAGATCCACCCCAACAGCCGCAACGTCATCCCCGGCCGCGTCTTCTTCACCGTCGATTTCCGCCACCCGGACGACGGCATCCTCGCCGCCATGGACGGCGAGCTGCGCGCCGAGGTGGAGCGCATCGCCGGCGAGATCGGGCTGGAGAGCGATTTCCAGCAGATCTGGTACTACGCCCCGATCAAGTTCGACGAGACCTGCGTCGCCGCCGTCCGCAAGGGGGTGGAGCGCACCGGCCACAGCTTCCGCGACATCGTCTCGGGCGCCGGGCATGACGCCTGCTATCTGTCGAAGGTGGCGCCCACGGCCATGGTCTTCATCCCCTGCATCGACGGCATCAGCCACAACGAGGTCGAGGAAACGACCCCGGAATGGTCGACCGCCGGCTGCGAGGTGTTGCTGCACGCCGTGCTCGACCGCGCAGACGCCATGGCGGAGCAGGTGAAAGCGCCCGCCTGATACTCTCCCTCTCCCGTCCCGGAGAGGGAAGGGGCCCATGCGGAGCATGGGAAGGGTGAGGGGGAATGCAAGAATCCTGAACCGCATGGCTTCGTGCCTCACCCCTCACCCTCCCCACGCCTGACGGCGCGGGTCCCCTCCCTCTCCCGGGGCGGGAGAGGGCACTTAGCAACAGCAATGGCAAAAGCGATGGCGCGAACGGCTGCCGACACCACCGACACCACCTCGCCCCAGGGCCGCATCCGGCGTGAGAACGTCGAGCGCATCCTGAAGGCGGCCGAACGCATCTTCGCCGAGGCCGGCTTCGCCGGCGCCACCATGGCCGACATCGCCGAGCGGGCCGGCCTGCCCAAGGCCAACCTGCATTACTATTTCGGCACCAAGGAGGACCTCTACCGCGCGGTGCTGGACAACATCCTGCGCATGTGGCTGGCGCCGATCGCCTCCTTCACCCCCGACGCCGATCCGGCGGCGACGCTGACCGCCTACGTCACCGCCAAGATGGAAGCGTCGCGCACCCGGCCCCACGCCTCCAAGGTCTTCGCCAACGAGATCCTGCATGGCGGGACCCAGGTCGAACGCTTTCTGGCCGAAGACCTGAAATCGCTGGTCAATGCCAAGGCCGCCGTCATCGACGGCTGGGTCGCCGCCGGCCGCATGGCTCCGGTGGACGCCCGCCAGTTCCTGTTCATGATCTGGGCGGTGACCCAGCATTACGCTGACTTCGACGTGCAGATCCGCAAGGTGCTGGGCCGCCGCAGCCTGACCCGCCAGGACTTCGCCGCCATGACGGCGGAGGTGCTGCGCATGGTCCTGCGCGTCGCCGGCCTGCCCGAACCACAAATAGCCGAAACGCCCATCGACTCCGCCCAACCAATCCTTTGAGGGAGCGCCCGAGCATGTCCACCATCCTGATCCGCGGCGGCACCGTCGTCACCGCCGAGCACACCCGCCGCGCCGACGTCCTCTGCCAGGACGGCATCATCACGGCGGTGGGCGACACGCTGGCCGTACCGGCGGGGGCCGAAGTGGTGGATGCCGGCGGCTGCTACGTCATGCCCGGCGGCATCGACCCGCACACCCACATGGAACTGCCCTTCATGGGCACGGTGACGACGGAGGACTTCTTCAGCGGCACCGCCGCCGGCTTTGCCGGGGGGACGACGATGATCATCGACTTCGTCATCCCCAACCCGAAGCAGAGCCTGATGGAGGCCTACCACACCTGGCGCGGCTGGGCGGAGAAGGCGGCCGGCGACTACAGCTTCCACGTCGCCGTCACCTGGTGGGACGAGAGCGTGCGGCAGGACATGGGCACGCTGGTCGCCGACCATGGCGTGAACAGCTTCAAGCACTTCATGGCCTACAAGAACGCCATCATGGCCGACGACGAGACGCTGGTGAACAGCTTCCAGCGCTGCCTGGAGCTGGGCGCCATCCCCACCGTCCATGCCGAGAACGGCGAGCTGGTCTTCCAATTGCAGAAGAAGCTGCTGGCCCAAGGGCTGACCGGTCCGGAAGCGCATCCCCTCTCCCGCCCGCCGGAGGTGGAGGGCGAGGCCGCCAACCGCGCCATCCAGGTGGCGAAGGTGTTCGGCGTGCCGGTCTACATCGTCCACGTCTCGGCCAAGGAGGCGCTCGCCGCCATCGAGCGCGGCCAGAACGACGGCCAGCGCGTGTTCGGCGAGGTGCTGGCCGGCCATCTGCTGATCGATGACGGGGTCTACCGCAACCCCGACTGGGACTTCGCCGCCGGCCATGTCATGAGCCCACCCTTCCGCCCGAAGGAGCATCAGGACGCCCTGTGGCGCGGACTTCAGGCCGGG
This sequence comes from Azospirillum sp. INR13, assembly GCF_015390205.1. Classification (NCBI taxonomy): domain Bacteria; kingdom Pseudomonadati; phylum Pseudomonadota; class Alphaproteobacteria; order Rhodospirillales; family Azospirillaceae; genus Azospirillum; species Azospirillum sp. INR13. The sequence goes on along the minus strand of NZ_VUOI01000007.1, from coordinate 182,178 downwards.
CACCTGCACACCACCGCCACCGACCATTGCTGTTTCTGCGCGGAGCAGAAGGCGATGGGCCGCGACGACTTCACCAAAATCCCCAACGGCACGGCCGGGATCGAGGACCGCATGACCGCGCTGTGGACCCACGGCGTCAACACCGGCCGGCTGACGATGAACGAGTTCGTCGCCGTGACCTCCGCCAACGCCGCCAAGATCTTCAACCTCTACCCGCGCAAGGGCTCGGTCAGCGTCGGGGCGGATGCCGATCTGGTGGTGTGGGACCCGAAGGCGACCAAGACCATCTCGGCCAAGACCCAGATGCAGAAGGTCGGCCTGAACATCTTCGAAGGCATGACCGTCACCGGCACCCCGGCCTACACGCTGAGCCAGGGCCGCATCGTCCATGCGCTGGGCGAGAGCCGCGCCGTCCGCGGCGCCGGCCGCTACGTCAACCGCCCCGCCTTCCCGCCGGTCTACGAGGCGGTGTCCAAGCGCAACGCCCTGAACGTCCCGGTGGCGGTGGAGCGGTAAGCCGGCCTCACCCGGCCTTCGCCAGAAGCGGCCCGACCCAACGGGCCAGGAAGGCATCCTCCGGCGCTGCCGCCAGCGCCGGCCTTGCCGCCAGCAGCAATTGCAGCAGGGCCGTGTGCAGCTCGGTGCAGGCGGACAAATCCACCCGCGGCGCTGCCGCCGCCTCCAGCCATTCGGCGAGCGGCAGCGCCTCTTCCGCCGTGCAGGCGGCCTCGAAACGGGCGAGGTCGGAGTCGAACCGGACCGGCATCACAGCAGCTCCCGCAAATCGAGCACCAGGATCAGGCGGCCGTCACCCAGAGCGGCCGTGCCGGCATAGCCGCGCAGGCTGCGCAGAACGCCGGTCATCGGGCGCAGCACCACGTCGGCGCGCTCGCCGACATCGTCGACCGCCACCGCGACCGGGCCGTCGCCCAGTTCGGCCAGCACCACGCAGTCGGTTTCGCGAACGCGGACGTCCTCCGGCTGGCCCAGCAGGCGGCGGAGCCGGACCAGCGGCACCACCCGGTCGCGCAGCACCACGCTTTCCGCCCGCTTCACCGCGCGAATGGCGGCGCGCGGCACCCGCTGGATGCCGCCGACCAGCGCGACGGGAATGCCGTAGAGCGCGCCCGCCGCCTCCACCACCACCACGCGGGTGATGCTGAGCGTCAGCGGCAGCGACAGCCGCACCCGCGTTCCGGCACCGGGGGTGGACGCGATCTCCACCCGGCCGCCGGCCCGTTCGACCGCCGCGCGCACCGCATCCATGCCGACGCCGCGGCCCGACAGGTCGGAGACGGCGCCCGCGGTGCTGAAACCGGGGGCGAAGACCAGCCGGACCGCGTCGGCGTCGGACAGCGCCGCGGCGGCGTCGGGAGTCAGCAGCCCCTTGGCGGCGGCGGCGCGGCGCATCGCCGCCGGGTCGATGCCGGCGCCGTCGTCCGACACCTCCACCACCACCCCGTCCTTGTCCTGGAAGGCACGGACCCGCAAGGTGCCGCCGGGCGGCTTGCCGGCGGCAATGCGACGGTCCGGCGGCTCGATGCCGTGGTCCAGCGCGTTGCGCACCAGATGCAGCAGCGGCTCGCCCAGCACGTCGAGGATGTCCTTGTCGGCCTCCGTCTCGGCCCCTTCCAGCATCAGCTCCACAATCTTGTCCAGCCGGCGGGCGGTGTCGCGCACCAGCCGCGGCAGCGGATCGAAGACGCGGGCCAGCGGCAGCAGCCGCAGGCGCAGCGCCGCGTGGCGCAGGTCGCCGACCAGCGTGTCCAGCCGGGCGGAGAAGCCCTTCAGGTCGCGCCGCAACTCCGTCGCCAGTTCACCGTCTTCGGCACGGCGCAGCAGCGGCCCCAACTGCCCCTTCACCACCGACAGCTCGCCGACCAGGGCCATCAGCGCGTCCATCCGTTCCGGTTCGACCCGCAGGGCGCGGCGGGCGGCGGGGATGGCGGTGGGCGGCGCTTCGGGTGCAGCGGGACGGGCCGGCCCTTCGGCGAGGAAGCGGTACAGCGTGCCGGCATCGGCACAGGCGGCCTCGATCATGCGCCGATCAGCCGGACGCCCCAGCGATACCAGGATCGCAGCCACCGCCCGCGCCACCGCAGCGCGGCGGGAGTCGCGTTCCACGGCGCTGCCGGGCAGCTCCAGAATCCGCCCCTGCTCCTCCAGCATGCGTGCGGCCAGCGAGTCCGGCGGCGCCACGGCAATGGGAATCACGGCAGGCTTCAAGGCAGGCTTCAGCGTGACGGCGGCGATGTGCACCTGATCCGGCACGCTGCGGAAGGCCGGCCGCACCGCCTCCACATCGGCACCGCTCAGCGCGTGGAAGTGCAGGACGCAACGGTAGGGGTCCATCTCCGCCGGCGCCGGCAACGGTTCGGCCGCCTCGATGCGCAGCAGCCGCAGGTCGGGCACCCGGCGGAACAGCGCCAGCGGATCGTCGCCGGTGAAGAAGCACTCGGGATCGGGCCGGTAGTCGATGGCGGTCAGCCGGCCATCGCCCGCCCCTGCCCTCTCCTCCGCCGTCAGCGCCGCCAGCCAGGGGAAAGCCTCCGCCTCCCCACCGGCCGCGGCCGTGCCCTCCGCCGCCGCGTCTCCGGCAAGCCCGCGGACCAGCGCGTCGGCCGCGGTCGGCGCGTCGTCGGGCAGCGCGCCGGCAGTCTCCAGCGCCGCCACCCAGCGGGCGCACTGGTCGAGCACGCGGAACAGCGGATCGGCCAGCTCCGGCGTCAGGGCGCGCCGGCCGTCGCGCAGGAGCGACAGCGTGTCCTCCCCGGCATGGACCAGCCGGGTGAAGGGCGCAATGTCGAACAGGGCGCTCGCCCCCTTCAGCGTGTGGAAGGCGCGGAACAGCTCGTCCACCGATGCGCGGTCGATGGGATCGCGCTCCAGCGCCAGCAGCGCGCCGCCGGCGGTCTCCAGCAGCTCCTGCGCCTCGACGATGAACTGGTCGAACAGTTCGCTCATGGCGCCCCCTCCGGTCCAAGCGGACGGCCGGTCAGCAGCCGCGCCGCCTCCACCAGCATCTCCGGCCGCGGCGGCTTCACGATGTACCAGTTGGCGCCGGCCAGCAGCGCCTGTTCGCGGTCGCTGTCCTTGGATTCGGTGCTGATCATGATGGCGGGCACGTCGCGCAAGACCGGATCGCGGCGCAGGACGCGCAGCATGGTGTAGCCGTCCATCTTGCGCATGTTGACGTCGACGATCACCAGATCGGGCGGCACGGCCATCGCCCGTTCCAGCCCCTCGATGCCGTTCACCGCCTCGTCCACCACGAAGCCTTCGGCCTCCAGCACGCGGCGGCCGAAGGCGCGGACGGTCACGGCGTCGTCCACCACCAGGATGCGCGGTCCATCCGTCATGGCGCACCTCCGTCCACTGGCTTCTGGTAGAGGATCGCGTCGGGAAAGCGGCGCGGGACGAACAGCGAGGACATGCGGCTCATGCTTTCCGAATGGCCGAGGCAGACGAAGCCGCCCGGCGCCAGGGAATCGTGGAACATGCTCGCCGCCTCCCGCCGGCCAAGATCGTCGAAATAGATCAGCAGGTTGCGGCAGAAGATCACGTCGATCCCGCGGAATCCGCGCACCTGCTGCGGGTCAGCGATATTGACCAGCGAGAAATCGACCGACTCCCGCAAGTCCTCGATGATCTGCCAGCGCGGCCCCCCGGCAGGCGCCGTCCCGCGCAGGGATTGGAAATACTTGGCGCGCAGATGGGCCGGCAGCCCTTGCAGGGCGCGCTCGTCATAGATGCCCTCGCGCGCGCGTTCCAGCACCGCGCTGTCGATGTCCGACGCCAGCAGCTCGATCTCGTAATCGTCCACGCGGCCCCAATTCTCCAGCAGCATGATGGCGATGGAATAGGGCTCCTCCCCCGTGGCGCAGCCGGCCGACCAGATGCGCAGCCGCGAGCCCTTCGGCCTGTCCCGCACCAGCTCGTCCAGGGCCGACTTCACCAGACAGTCGAACTGGTACTTCTCGCGGAAGAAATAGGTCTCGTTCACCGTCATCAGGTTGACGAGCCGCTGCAGCTCCTCCCCCGACGCCTGGAAGCGCAGCAGGTTCAGGTAGGCGCGCAGGTTTGTCGCGCCGACCGCCTGCATGCGGGCGGCGACGCGGCGGTCGACGAAATAGCGCTTGGCCTCGGTGAAGGACAGGCCGGTGCGTTCCCGCAGGAAATCGCACAGGGTCGCATAGTCCTCCGGCGACAGGCCGTCCGGTTCGGTGTCGGCCACGCGCTCACCCGCCCCGGAAGCTGGAGCGGGCGGCATCGACGGCAAATGCGACGAAGGGATCGTCGGGGAAGCGCCGGGCCAGGGTTTCCAGGCTGGACAGCGCCTCCGGGCTGCCGGCCTCGGCCAGCGCCTCCACCGCGGCGAGGCCGACATTGACGTCGGCGTCCCGCTCCATCACCGCCGCCAGCCAGTCGGCCCGGCCGGGATGGGCGAGGCCGCCCAGCCCCTGCACCGCGAAGATGCGCAGATCCGGGTCGGCATGGCCGAGCAGCGGCAGCAGGGCCGGGGCGGCGACCTCCGCCGGCATCTGCTGCAGGCTTTCCAGAACGCCGTTGCGCAGTGCCGCGTCCTCGCGGTCGAGGAAGGGGAGCAATGCCGCCGCCGCCTCGCCGGTCGCAATGCGAGCGAGCGCCGTCAGGATCGCCTCGCGCACGCCGGCATCCCCCTCCGTCTCCAGCCGGCGGGCGAGCGCCGCGACGGCCCCCGGAGGCGCCGCATGGCCCAGGCCATGGGCAGCATCGCGGCGGACCGAAGCGTCGGCATCCTCCAGCGCCGCCAGCGGATCGGCCATCCGATCGACTTGCGCATCGGGCGCCGCAGGACCGGATGGCGTCGCGCCGGCCTTCTTCTTCACCAGTCCCATGGCGTCCTCCCTAGTGCCCGCCGGCCCGCCGCTGGGCAGGCATCAGCCAGCGCGTCAGCTGGCCGGCGATGCGGTCCGACGGCAGCACGATGCCGGCACCGCCGCGCCGGATCAAATCCTGCGGCATGCCGAAGACGACGGCGCTGTCCTCCGACTCCGCGATGGTCCGTCCGCCGCGGGCGTGCAGCTCCGCCATCGACGCGGCGCCGTCGTTGCCCATGCCGGTCAGCAGCACCCCGACCAGCCGGTCCGGCGGCAGCAGCCGCATGGCGCTGGTCACCAGCCTGTCGGCATTGGGATGCCAGGGCCGGTCGGGTGATGCCGGCACGCAGACCGCCTGCAGCCGGCCGCCGCGCCGCGCCAGCTCCACATCGGCGCCGCCGCGGGCGATGCAGACCATGCCCGGCTCCAGCACCGTCGCCCGCTCCACCTCCAGCACGCGCAGGGCGCACAACTCGTCCAGCCGCCGCGCCAGCGTTGCGGTGAAGGCGGCAGGCATATGCTGGGCCACCACCACCGGCCAGGGGAAATCGGCCGGCAGCAGCGGCAGGATGTCCTCCAGCGTGCTGGGTCCACCGGTGGACACGCCGACCAGCACCACCCCGTCCCCCTCCGCGCCCGCAGCGGTCTTTCCCACGGGCGGGGCCGGCAGCGGCGCTTCGGGAGCGACGAAATCCTCCCCGGCGATACGGGCGCGGGCCAGCCGCAGCCGCTCGCGCAGGCCATGCACCCGGCGCGGGCGCGACGACGCGGCGGCGCGCACCGTCTCCACCAGCTCCTCGCCGATGCGGCCGATGGAGCCGGCGGCCGGCTTCTGCACCGCCTCCACCGCCCCCAGCCGCAGCGCCTCCAGCGTCTCCTCCGCGCCGGCGCCGGTAAGGGCGGAGACCATGACCACCGGCTTGGGATGCTCCACCATGATGCGGGCGAGGCAGGTCAGCCCGTCCATGCCGGGCATGGTCACGTCGAGCGTCACCACGTCCGGATCGACGACCGGCAGGCGCGCCAGGGCCTCCTCCCCCGTCGCGGCGGTCTCCACCCGGAAACCGGCCTCGGTCAGCAGCTCCGCGATGCGCCGGCGCATCAACGCGGAATCGTCCACCACCAGCACCGTCAGCACGCCGTCCCCCATCGAGCCGTCACCGCTGGGTAACGAGCAGGCCGGCCAGCCGGTCCATGTCGAGCAGGCTTTCCGCATCCATCAGCAGGATCAGGCGCGCGGCGGAGCCGGCGCCCAGTGTGGCAGGCACCAGGGTCGCGACCCGGCGGATCAGCCGGCGCTGCGCCGCCGACACCGCCGGAGCCGGACCGATCCGCTCCGCCGGGATCGTCAGCAGGCCGGACAGCCCGTCGACCAGCAGCCCGACCCGCGCGGCATCCGCCCCATCCCGGCCAACTCCGTCCCGGCCGACCACCACCACGCGGCCACGTGCAAGCCCGGCGGCAGCTTCGCCCCCCGCCGCCGGCAGATGCAGCAGCCGGCGCTGGTCGATCAGCGGCAGCACCTCGCCGCGCAGCGTCAGCACGCCGCTGACGAAGTCGGGAGCATTGGGCAGGGGCGTGATGCTGTCGGGCCGGCGCAGCACCTCGCGCACGGCGGCGACCGGCAGACCGTATTCCGCCCCGGCGAGGCTGAAGACGACGAAACGCTCCGCCATGCCGCCCGTGCTGCCCGCATCCGCAGGCCGTGCCGGTTCCATGCCGTCGCTCCCCTCACCAACACCTGTTTCGGCACCGATCGCCGCGCCATGCAGGAACAACCGCCCGGCCGACAGGACGGAGACCAGCCGCCGCCCGCCATCCGCCCGTGCGATGCCGTCCAAATCCTCGAATTCCGGTTCGCGGGCGAGAAAGGGCGGCACCGGGTCGATCTGAGCGGCGTCGAGCCGCAGGATCTCCCGCACCTCGTCCACCAGGACGCCGACCGGGGCCTGCCCCTGGCCGGGCCGTACCACCACCACCCGCCGTCCGGCCCCCTGCTCCCCGGCTCCCTGTTCCCGACCGCCGTCCAGCCCGAACAGCGCGCGCAGGCCCACCAGCGGCAGCAGCCGGTCGCGCACCGACATCACCCCCAGCAGATGCGCCCTGGACCGCGCCATGCGGGCGATCTCGCGCGGGGCCGGCAGCACTTCGCGCACGCGCTCCACCGGCAGGGCGAATTCCTGCCCGGCGACCTCGAAGACCAGCAGCGCCAGCCGGTCGATCACGCCCGCGGCCCTGGCGCCGGCACTCCGGTCATCGCCTGGGCCTGTGACCTGCCCGAAACTGCCGACCAGCCCGCCCGCGCTCGCCGTCCGGGCGCTCTCGCCCGGATCGCCGAACTGCCGGTCGATCAGGACGTCCGGCTTCAGGATGGTGGCCGGGCCGTCGCGCAGCAGGCCGTCCAGCATGGCGGGGTCGAGCCCGCCATCCTCGGCGGTCACCGGGTCGACGCGGTCGGGGTCGCTGCGCAGGATGCCGGCCATGGCGTCCACCCGCAGGCCGACCGGCTGGCCGCGATGCCCGACCAGCACCACGCGGGTCTCGCGCGTGTCGGGCGTCCCGCCGTCCCGTCCGAGCGCCGTCGCGAGGTCCAGCACCGGCACCGCGTCGCCATGCCAATGCGCCAGCCCCTCCAGACCCGGCGGGCCCAGCGGGATGCGCACCAGTTCCGGCGGGCGGATTACCGCATGCACGGACGACATCGGCAGGGCGAGGCGCAGGTCGCCGACCGTCATGGTGACGAAGGCGAGGCTGCCCGCCCCGCCGTCGCCGGCTGCCCCTCCGGACGCCTCTTCCGTCGCCACGGCGGTCAAACCGCGCCGAGCAGGCTGTCGGCCATCGCCGCGATCTCCTCGATCGCCGAAGCCAGCTCCTCCGCCCCCTTGGCCTGTTCGCGGGCCGCCTTGGCCGCCTCGGTCGCGGCGAGGTTGGCGGCGGCGGCGGCGGCGGCCACCTGCTCCACGCCGGTGCGGGTCTCGCGCAGGGCGATGGTGGTCTCCCCGGCGGCGTCCAGAATCTCGCGGCTGCCGGCGGTGACCACCCGCAGTTCCTGCGCGCCGGCGGTCAGGGTGACGCCGAAGGCGCGGTGCCGCGCGGTTTCCGCCAGCGCGGTCGCCGAGACGTCGTCGATGTCGCGGCGCACCCGCATCATCTGGTCCTGGATGTCGCGGACGATGTCCTTGACCCGCTCGGCGCTCTCGGCGCTGTCGCCGGCCAGCTTGCGGATATCGCCGCTGACCACGGTGAAGCCGCGGCCGAACTCGCCCGCCCGCGCCGCTTCGATGGAACCGCTGACCGCCAGCATGCCGGTCTGGATGGCGACGGTGGCGATGGCGTCCACCACCTTGTCGATGCGCCGGCCGATCCGCTCCAGCGCGTCCAGCCGCTCGCCTGCCCGGCGGGACGATTCGATGGCCTCCAGCATGCCGTCGGCCAGCCGGCCGATGGTGTCGCGGGTCTCGCCCAGCAGGCCTTCCATCGAGGTGCAGCGCTCGACCGAATCCTGCGCCCGGTTGGCGGCGAGCGTCGCCGCCGCGTCGATCTCCGCGATGGCGGAGGCGAGCTGGTGGGTGGCGGCGCTCTGCGACTGGGCGCCGCCGGAGATCTGGCCGATCGCCGTCATGATCTGGGCGGCGGCGCGGTTGATCTCCTCGATGGCGGCCGACAGCTCCTCCGCGGCCGAGGCCAGCTCGTCGGCGGTGGCGGCGAGGTCGGCGGTGCCCTCCAGATCCTCGGCCAGTTCCGACAGCTGGCCCGCGGCGCGCTGGCTCTGGTTCAGGGCGACGGCCTGCTCGCCCGCGGTCTTCAGCGCCTCCTCGGCGGCGGCGGACTGCTCCTCGGCGCTGGCGGCGATGGTTTCCGCCCCGCGCAGGGCTTCGCGCGCGGCCTGATCGGCCTCCACCGCGGCACGGATCGTCTCCTGCGCGCCCTGCACCAGCGCGGTCATGTCCGACCGCACGCCTTCCAGCTGCTGCACGATGGTGCGCCCGCGCTCCACCTCCGCCTTGGCGGCGTCGGAGGAGGCGACGATCCCGGCGGCGATGGCGGCCACCGCCTCCTGGATCTCGCCGACCATCGCCTGGATGTCGTTGGCACTGCGTTCGGACCGTTCGGCCAGCGCCTGCACCTCGTCGGCGACGACGGCGAAGCCCTTTCCGGCCTCCCCCGCCCGTGCGGCCTCGATGGCGGCATTCAGCGCCAGCAGGTTGGTCTGGTCGGCGATGGCGGCCACGCTCTGCACGATGGCGCCGATCTCGCGCGCCTGGGCCTCCAGGTCGCGCACCAGCCGGACCGAGGCCTCCTGCCGTTCGGCGGCGCGGACGATGCCGTCGATGGAGGACAGGATCTGGCCGCTGACGTCCTTCAGCGTTCCCTGCAGCGCCTCGACCCGCAGCACCGCCTGCTCGGCCGTGGCGCGCGAGCGGGGCCAGCAGTTCCGACGCACGGCCGATCATGCGCTGCGACTGCTGGGTGGCGCCGGCCGATTCCTCGGCCCCGGCGGCGATCTGCTCCATCGCCCGGCGCAGCTCCTCGGCGGCGGAGGCTGCCTGGGTGACGCCGCTCGCCAACTCTGTGGAGGCGGCGGCGATCCCGCTGGCGGCCTGCCGGCGGCGCGAGTCGGCACGCGCCCGGCGGCGCTGCGGAGTGTTCGGCACGGCACCGTCCGGCGAAGCGGCTTTCATGGTCGGGACGGCAGGCGCGGCCGTTTCGGGGGCGGTTTCGACCGCACCCCCATCCGGACCGGCATCGGCACCGCCGTCCTTGTTCCGGGCCGTGCGTGCCGTGTCCATCCTGGTCTTCTTGATGAGTGCCATTGTCCTTCCCCGCCTTTCCAGTCGGTTCTTCTTGGCCGATTCTTCTTGGCCGATTCTTCCGCGTCGGTTCTTCTTGATGGTCTCAGGCCACCAGCCGCCCGATATAGCGGCCGAGCGTGGCCTGCAGCGCGCCCGCCGAGCCCGAATCGAGCAGCAGAACCACCCGCCCCCCGACCCCGACCCCGATGGCGGACCCGTCGCCGCCCGGCAGGTTGGTGTGCAGATCGATGTGGAAGAGCAGCGCGGCAGCCCCCAAACCGGACTGGGCCGCACCGGCCTCCGCCGCGATGGCCGGCGCCACCATGGCGCAGCCGCGCAGGACCTCCGCCCCGCTGCCGCGGATCACCACGGGCAGGCCGGTGTCCACCGGCTCGCCCAGCAGGTTGGCGACCAGCGCCAGCGCGCTGTTCAGCACGACGTTGCCCAGTTCCGCCAGGACTTCGTCCTCAAGTTCGGGAACGTCGTCCGGCGGAACGTCGGGGGGAAGCGCCGCCCGCACCAGCGGCAGGCTGCCGGCCTGGGGAAACACCAGCAGGGCGCAGCCGGCGAACAGGCCGTCCAGCCTTTCCGACACGCCCACCAGCGGCGGCGTCAATGCCCGGTCCAGCAGCCCGGCCACCTCGTCCGGCGGCACCATCTCCACCGACGGCACCGACAGCGTCACCAGACCGCCCAGCATGCGGCCGAGCGCGGTCGATGCCTTGCCGATCCCGATGTTGCCCAGTTCGGCCAGCGCATCGCGCTCCAGCTCGTTCAGCGTGGGGGCGGCGGTCACTCCGGTGCGGCCTGGGAGGCGCGGCGGGGCGGCAGGGCGGTGGAGTTCAGGAAGCGGGCGACCTGCTCCTCCTCCAGCGGCTTGGGCATGAAGGCGGCGCCGACCGCCCGGATGCCGGAAACCACCGCGTCCTGCGCGTTGGCGGTGATGATGGCGACATGGACGTTCGGGTGGCTCATGCGCAACTTGGCCGCGCTCTCCACGCCATTGTCGCCGGGCATGTTGTAATCGATGATCGCAACATCCACAGGCGTGTCCTGAAGCGTCTTGAAGAGTTCGTCGCCGTTCGCCGCTTCGACGACCGACCAGTCCGGCTTGTTGCGCAAGACCATCGCCCGCACATGCATGCGCGAGAGCTTGCTATCGTCGACAATGATTACAGTCTTACCCAAGATATAGGCCTTTTGGATAGAGCTCGACCGGCAGAGCCGAATTGTGCGCAAGTATACAGAATGGTTGTCAACACGCCAGTCCCCTTGATCGCAGTCGCGAATGAGCGTCGGGATTTTGCGGGCGCGGCGGCCGGCCGACTCATGCTATCGAGACGGACCGCCTCCTTCGATCCGGCCCCCGTTCCATGCCGCCATCCTCCTCCGCCGCCGAACTGGCCGCCCTCCTGCGCGAGGCGCTGGCCCACCACCGCGCCGGCGACCTGGATGAGGCGGAACGCGCCTACCGCGCGATGCTGGCGGCCGACCGCGGCAACCCCGATGCCCTGCACCTGCTGGGCGTGCTGCACCACCAGCGCGGGGAAGATGCCGAGGCGGTCGAACTGATCGGCCGGGCCATCGCGCGGCGCCCCCGAATGGCGGAGCAGCACGCCAATCTCGGCCTCGCCCTCCACGCGCAGGGCCGGCTGGGCGAGGCCGAGGCCGAATACCGCCGGGCGCTCGACCTGCGCGAGGCCTATCCGCAGGCGCACAACAGCCTGGGCAGCGCATTGCAGGAGCAGGACCGGCTGGATGATGCCGCCGTCCATTACCGCCGCGCGCTCGACCTCGACGCCGGCTATGCCGAGGCCTGGGCCAATCTCGGCACGCTGCTGCGCGCGCGCGACGAGTATGGCGAGGCGGAAACGGCGCTGCGCCACGCCCTGCGGCTCGACCCCGGCCATGCCACCGCCCTGACCAATCTCGGCGTCGTGCTGAAGGAGACCGGCCGCACCGGAGAGGCCGAGGCCGCGCATCTGGAGGCGCTGCGCCTCGCTCCCGGCGATGCCGAAACCATGGTGAACCTCGCCCTGCTGCGCGAGGCCCAGGGCCGCGGCGACGAGGCGGAAGCGCTGTACGGCCAAGCGCTCGCCCTGTCTCCCGGCTTCGCGCTGGCGCGCTGGAACCTCGCCCTGCGGCTGCTCGGCAAGGGGCGGCTGGCGGAGGGGTGGGACGAGTATGAGGCGCGCTTCGCCTCCCGCCGCGTTTCGGCCGGGCGCAGCTTCACGCTGCCGCCCTGGGACGGTGCCACTGATGATGCAGCGGGCGGGCGCCTGCTGGTCTGGCGCGAACAGGGGCTGGGCGACGAGTTGATGTTCGGCACCGCCCTGCCCGACCTCGCCGCCGGGATCGGGCCGGGCAATCTGGTGGTGGAGGTCGATGCCCGGCTGACCGGGCTGGTCGGCCGCGCCCTGCCCGGTGCGACCGTGCGGGCGCAGACGGCCGATCCCACCGATGCGGACGCTCATCTGGCGATGGGATCGCTGCCGCGGCGGCTACGGCCGGCGCTGTCCGCCTTTCCCGACCGGCGCTCCTGGCTGGCGCCCGACCCGGCCCGGCTGGCGGACTGGCGGGACCGGCTGGCGGCGCTGGGGCCGGGTCTGCGCGTCGGCATCTGCTGGGGCAGCCAGAACACGGCCGGCGAGCGCAAGGCCTCCTACACGACGCTCGCCGATTGGGCTCCGCTGCTGACCCTTCCCGGCCTGATCCCGGTCACCCTGCAATATGACGGGCGCGAGGCGGAGATCACCGCGGCCGAGGCGCGTCTGGGCCTGCGCATCCACCGATGGCCGGACACCGACCTGAAGAACGACCTGGAGGGGGTGGCGGCGCTGATCGCCGGCCTCGACCTCGTGGTGACGGTGGCGAGTTCGGTGGGCGAGTTGGCGGGCGCGCTCGGCGTGCCGGTCTGGCGCTTCGGTCCGTCCGGCGACTGGACGGGCGCTGGGCAGCGCGGTGCGGCCCTGGTTCCCGTCGATGCGGCTGTGGAGCGCGCGGCCCGGCGAAGGGTTGGCGGACGTGCTGATCCGCATGGCGGCGGAAATGCGCCGTCTGGTCCCTGCCCCGCCCATCGCCGACTGGCTGGCCGAAGCGCGGGACCTGCACGGGTCCGGCCGCTGGCCGGAGGCGGAGAAGGCCTATCAGCGCATCCTCGACCAGGGCGGCGAGGTTCCGGCGGCGCTGGAAGGCTACGGCCTGCTCGGCCATCAGGCCGGCCGTCCCGACATCGCCGTCACCCTGCTGACCCGCGCCATCGCGGCGGAACCGACCGCCGGCCGCCACAAGCGCCGCGCCCTCGCCCACCAGGAGATGGGGGCGATGGCCGAGGCCGAGGCGGACTGGCAGGCCGCCGCGTCCCTCGACCCCGACGATGTGGAGGCGCTCGGCAATCTCGGCGCCCTGCGCCTGACCCGCGGGGCGGGTGGTGAAGCGGCGGAGGCGACCGACGCGGCTCTGCGCCTCGCCCCCTTCCATGCCGGGCTGTGGGCCAATGCCGGGCTCGCCCGGCAGGCGATGGGCGGCGACGGCGTGCCGTTCTTCCGGCGGGCGCTCGCCCTCGATCCCGCATTGGCGGAGGCTTGGACCGCCCTGTCGGCCGACGCCCTGCGCGACGCGGCGCGTGCCGTCGAGGCGGAGCGGGCGGCGAAGCGGGCCTTGCGCCTGCGGCCCGGCGACCCGTCGGCGGTCGGCAATCTCGGGCTGGCGGCACTGGCGCTCGACCGCCCGGCGGAGGCGGTGGCGCATCTGCGCCTGGCGCTCCAGGGCCGTCCGGGCGACCTCGGTACGATCGGCAACCTCGCGCTGGCGCTGGAACGCGCGGGCGACGGCACCGCGGCGGGGCTGGCATGGTGGCGGGTGATCCTGCTGGCTCCCGGTATCGGTGCCGGCTGGGCCGGGCTGGCCGACCTGCGCCAACGCCAGGGTCGGTTGGATGCCGCGCTGAAGGGCTGGGGCCGGGCGCTGGCGCTGGAGCCGCGGCGGGCGGAGTGGCGCTACAATCTGGGCAACGCCCTGCACGCCTCCGGCCGGCCGGAGGAGGCGGAGGAGGCCTATCGGCAGGCGGTGGAGGACGACCCGAGCCTGACGCTCGCCGCCTTCAACCGCGGCTATGCGGCGTTGGCGCGGGGGAACTCGATGCCGGCTGGGCCGGGCTGGAGGCCCGCTTTGCCGCCGGGCAAGCCTTGCCCGACCGCCGGTTCCGCATTCCCGCCTGGGACGGCGGCGATCCGGCAGGAAAGACCGTGCTGGTCTGGCGCGAGCAGGGGGTGGGCGACGAGCTGATGTACAGCGCCTGCTACGCCGACCTGATCGCGCGGGCGGGGCGGGTGGTTGTGGAATGCGAAGCGCGGCTGGTGGATTTGTTCGCGCGCTCCTTCCCGCAGGCGGTGGTGCGGGCGGCGACGGCGGATCCGATGGACGCGGATTGCCACGTCCCGGCGGGGTCACTGCCGTTGCGGCTGGGTTGGGGATTGGGCGGCTTCCCGCCGCGGGAGGGATGGCTGCGGGCGGACGCGGCGGCGGTCCGGCGGTGGCGGGGGTGGTTGGGGGGATTGGATGAGTTCGGCAGCGATTGCCCCACCCCTACCCTCCCCCGCTGGGCGGGGGAGGGGATCAAGCGCCTTTTCGGGAGAGCGGTGGCAGTCCCTCCCCGCCCAGCGGGGGAGGATAGGTGGGGGCCTAACTCCGCATTGAATATAGGCCTCTGCTGGCGCAGCGGCCTGCGCAACGCCTTGCGCGACACCAACTATGCGCCGCTGACCGACTGGGCGCCGATCCTCACCCTGCCCGGCCTGCGCCTCGTCACCCTTCAGTACGACGACTGCGAAGCCGAACTCATCGAAGCGGAAGAAACCTTCGGCATCGCCATCCACCGCCCACCGCTCGATCTGAGGAACGACCTGGACGCCGCCGCCGCCCTGACCGCGGCGCTGGACCTCGTGATCTCCGCCGGAACGTCGGTGGCGGAAATGGCCGGCGCGCTGGGAGTGCCGGTCTGGCGGATCGGGCCGGCGGGGGACTGGACGGCGCTCGGCACCGGCTGCCGGCCCTGGTATCCGTCGATGCGGCTGGTCTGCCCGAATGCGGGCGAGACGCTCGGCGACGCGCTGGGCGCCGCCGGGCGTGCTCTCAACAGCCTCAGAACGCGGGAACCACGGCGTTCTTGAACTTGGTGAGGATGAACTCCTTCACCTCGGGGCTGTTGTAGGACTTCACCAGCTTGGCGACCCAGGGCTTGTCCTTGTCGGCCTTGCGCACGACGATGACGTTGGCATAGGGGCTGTCGGCGTCCTCGCGGGCGATGGCGTCCTTGACCGGGTCGATGCCGGCCTCCAGCGCGAAGTTGGTGTTGATGGCGGCGGCAGTCACGTCGTCGAGCGAGCGCGGCAACTGGGCGGCGTCCAGCTCGACGATCTCCAGCTTCTTCGGGTTCTCGACGATGTCGATCGGCGAGGCCTTGAGGGTACCGCCGTCCTTCAGCTTGATCAGCCCCTTGGCCTGCAGCAGCAGCAGGACGCGGCCACCGTTGGTCGGGTCGTTGGGGATGGCGAACTTGGCACCGGCCGGCAGCTCTTCCAGGCTCTTCACCTTCTTGGAATAGATGCCGATCGGATAGACCACCGTCTTGCCGACGCTGACCAGATCGAAGCCGCGGTCCTTCACCTGGTTGTCCAGATAGGGCTGGTGCTGGAAGCTGTTGGCGTCCAGATCGCCGCCGGCCAGCGCCTGGTTCGGGATGACGTAGTCGGTGAATTCCAGGATCTGGATGTCCAGCCCGTCCTTGGCGGCGATGGGCTTCACCGCTTCCAGGATCTGGGCATGCGGGCCGGCGGTGACGCCGACCTTGATGGTCTCGGCGCCAGCAGTCTCTATGGACGCACCGAAGGCGATGGCCATGGTGGCGGCGCCGGCCAGCAGGGAAGCCAGCGAACGGAAGCGCAGCATCTCGAACACTCCTCGGTTTCTTATGGGGTCAGGATTTCAGATTGCGTTTGTTGACGCGGCGGGCGATCAGGTCGCCCGTCGATTGGACGATCTGCACCAGCACGATCAGCACGATGACCACCGCCAGCATCACCTCCGGCAGGAAGCGCTGGTAGCCGTAGCGGATGCCGAGGTCGCCCAGGCCGCCGCCGCCGACCGCACCGACCATGGCGGAATAGCCGATCAGGCTGACCGCCGACAGGGTCAGGCCGGCGACGATGCCCGGCAGGGCTTCCGGCAGCAGAACCTTGCGGATGATCTGGAACGGCGTGGCGCCCATCGCCTGCGCCGCCTCGACCAGACCGCGGTCGACCTCGCGCACCGCATTCTCCACCACGCGGGCGATGAAGGGCGCGGCGGCGACGGTCAGCGGCACGATGGCGGCACTGGTGCCGATGGAGGTGCCGGCGATCAGCCGGGTGAAGGGGATGATCGCCACCACCAGGATGATGAAGGGGGTGGAGCGGGTCATGTTGACCACCGCCCCCATCACCTTGTTGAAGGCGAAGTTCTGCAGCAGCTCGCCCCGGCCGGTGACGGCCAGCATCACGCCGATGGGCAGCCCGATCAGCGTCCCGATGGCGCCCGACACCGCCACCATGTGCAGCGTGTCGATCAGCCCCTTGATCAGCAGGTCAATGATTTGCGGGGAGAGCATGGCCCAACACCTCGACGCCCAGATTGTTCTCTTTCACCAGTGCGATGGCGGCATCGACCTTGGCCGTGTCGCCCAGCGCCTCCACCACCAGCGTGCCGAAGGGGGCGCCCTGGATCTCGTCGATCTGGCCGTGCCAGATGTTCAGGTCCAGGTTCAACTGGCGGCTGATGGCGCTGATGACCGGGGTGGTCGCCTTCTCGCCGGTGAAGGTGATGCGCAGCACCGGGTTGCTCCCCAAGCCGGGCTGGGGCGACAGCCGGTCGCGCAGGCTGTCGGGAATCCCGCGGTTGATGACGGGATCGACGAAGCTGCGGGTGGTCGGGTGCCTGGGATGGGCGAAGATGTCGAAGACCGGCCCCTGCTCGATCACCAGCCCGCCTTCCATCACCGCCACCTTGTGGCAGATCTCCTTGATGACGGCGATCTCGTGGGTGATCAGCACGATGGTCAGGCCGAGCCGCCGGTTGATGTCGCCCAGCAGATGCAGGATCTGCGTCGTCGTCTCCGGGTCGAGAGCGGAGGTCGCCTCGTCCGACAGCAGCACCTTCGGCTTGCTGGCGAGCGCGCGGGCGATGCCGACGCGCTGCTTCTGCCCGCCCGACAGCTCCGCCGGATAGCGGTTGCGCTTGTCGGCCAGCCCGACGAGGTCGAGCAGCGGCTCCACCGTCCGGCCGATCTCCGCCTTGGCCATGCCCGCCAGTTCCAGCGGCAGCGCCACATTGTCGAAGACGGTGCGCGAGGACAGCAGGTTGAAGTGCTGGAAGATCATGCCGATGGAGTGACGGGCCTGCCGCAGTTCCGCCGCCGACAGGGTGGTCATCTCCACCCCGTCGACCGTGACGCTGCCCGAACTCGGGCTTTCCAGCAGGTTGACCGTGCGCAGCAGGGTGGACTTGCCGGCACCCGACCGGCCGATGATCCCGAAAACCTCGCCGCGTCCGATGGTCAGGTCGATGTCGGCCAGCGCGTGGACGGGAGCCCCGCCGCCGCGGGCGGCGTAAGTCTTGCGAATGTTTGTTAGCGTTATCATCTTTTATTCGGCAAAGGGGGACGTCCTGCGTCCCCCCAGCCCCCTCACCAAGTCGGAATGATGGAACCGTTGAAGCGCGTTTCGATAAACTGCCGCACTTCGGGCGAACGATACAGCGCAATGAAGCGCTTGATCGTCGGGTCTTCCATGCGATCCTTGCGGACCGCCCAGACCAGGTTCCATTTGGACTGGTCATCCTCCAGCACCAACGCCTTCTTCGGCTCCAGCCCGGCCAGCACGGCATAGTTGAGGGTGATGACCGACGCATCCACGTCGTCGAGCGAGCGCGGAAGCTGGGCGGCGTCCAGTTCCACCAGCTTGATGCCCTTCGGGTTCACCACGTCGGCGATGGTGGTGTTCAGCCCGGCGCCGTCCTTAAGCCCGATCACGCCGGCCTTGGCCAGCAGGAACAGGGCGCGGGCGCCGTTGGTGGGGTCGTTGGGGATCGACACCGACGCGCCCGGCTTCAGGTCGGCCAGCGCCTTCACCTTGCTGCTGTAGACGCCCATCGGCACCACGACGCTCTTGGCGACGGAGATGATGTCGTAGCCGCGCTGCTTCACCTGGTTGTCGAGGAAGGGCTGGTGCTGGAAGTTGTTGGCGTCGATGTCGCCGGCCTGGAGCGCCGCGTTCGGCATGTTCCAGTCCGTGAACTCGATCACCTGCGCCTCGATGCCCTCCTTGGCGGCCAGCTTGGCGGTGAATTCCAGGATCTCGCCATAGGGGCCGGCCGACACGCCCAGTTTCAGCGGGGCGGCGACTGCGGCGACGGAGGAGGCGAACAGGCCGGCGGCGACGGCCACCGACATCAGGATGCGCTTCATCGGGACTTTCCTCAGGGACGTTGGCGGCAGGTTTCTTGATGCGGGCTCAGCGGCGCCGGGTTTCGGGCAGCCGGCTGTAATGCTGGTGGGCGGCGCGCTGGGCCTGTCCGACATTGCGGAAGACGCGGCGGTCGAGATCGCGGAATGCCCAATCGGACACGAAGAAGGTGAAGCCGCCGCGTTCGGCGACGACGATGCCGGCGGACCGGCCCTGCACTTCGATGGCGTAGGCGTTGGCGTGGGACATGGCGAAGGACTCCCCTCGGCGCGGCAGGCCCTCGACGGATGCGGGGCGGCGGCGCGGATACTCGGATCGGGCGGATGTGCGGGATGGGCGCTGTGTCTTGGGGCCGCGAAATCAGCGGCAACACAGGCCCTGGCGCATCATGCAGGCCGGGAAAGCGGTCCGAGGCACGGATGGGGGAGCGGGAACTCGCGATGTCATTCCGGTCTCTCCTTCTTGAAGAGGTCCACGACCGGTATCGTGGCGCTTTAGCGTTTGGTGACGCGGCGCAAGCTGCAGAAGTCAAATTGCCGCGGGATGCCCCGGTGGGCGTCCATGGGTTTTTATCTACCCTTTCAATGGAGTTTGGTCAAACCCATTTTTGTGTTTTGTGTGAAATTCCTAATTCAGCGCATTTCCTCCGTAAAACCTCCGCGGGGCGACAGCGACAGGTGACGGGCGCGTGGAATGTGCTATCTATCGCGTCGATGGTTCATCCGGGGCCTGCACACCGCCCCGGCGAGCGAAGCGAGGAGAGTGTTTTGTCCGCCGATCCCAGTCTCCAAGGGGTGACGGCCGCCACGGTGGCCGCGCCGGTCGACGACCAGCTGGTGCTGGCCCTGCCCAAGGGCCGCATCCTGAAGGAGCTGCGCCCGCTGCTGTCCCATGCCGGCATCCATCCGGAGCCGGCCTTCGACGACGACAAGAGCCGGCTCCTGCGCTTCGCCACCAATGTGCCGAACCTCAGCATCATCCGCGTCCGGTCCTTCGACGTGGCGACCTTCGTCGCCTTCGGCGCCGCCCATCTGGGCGTGGCGGGCAACGACGTGCTGATGGAATTCGACTATCCGGAGATCTATGCGCCGCTCGACCTCGGCATCGGCGCCTGCCGCCTGTCGGTCGCCGAGCCGGTGGAGATGATGGAGGGCGACGATCCGTCGCGCTGGAGCCATGTGCGCGTCGCCACCAAATATCCGGAGGTGACCAAGCGCCACTTCGCCGCCCGCGGCGTCCAGGCCGAATGCGTCAAGCTGAACGGCGCGATGGAACTGGCCCCGACACTGGGCCTGTGCCGCCGCATCGTCGATCTGGTCTCCACCGGGTCGACGCTGAAGGCCAACGGGCTGGTGGAGGTGGAGCATATCGCCGACGTCACCTCGCGCCTGATCGTCAACCGCGCTGCCTTCAAGACGCGGACGGCCGAGATTTCTCAGTGGATCGACAAGTTCCGGGAGGCGGTGAATGCCCGTCAGGCTTGATATTCGCGACGCGGACTTCGCCGCCGGGTTCGAGGCGCTGCTGCATGCCAAGCGCGAGGCAAGCGAGGATGTCCAGACGCTTGTCGCCGGTGTCATCGATCAGGTCCGCACGCGCGGCGACGATGCCCTGATCGACTACACCGCCCGCTGGGACCGTCAGACCCTGACGGCCGACACCCTGCGCATCGGCCAGGACGAGATCGACGACGCCACGGCCAAATGCTCGGCGGAAACGCTGGAGGCGCTCGACCTCGCCGCCGCGCGGATCGAGGAATTCCACCGCCGCCAGATCCCGGAGGTCACCGACTACCGCGACGCCGCCGGGGTGCGGCTGGGCGCGCGCTGGACCGCGGTCGGCGCCGTCGGCCTCTATGTGCCGGGCGGCACCGCCTCCTACCCGTCCTCGGTGCTGATGAACGCCCTGCCGGCCAAGGTCGCCGGCGTGGAGCGCGTGGTGATGGTGGTGCCGACGCCGGACGGGGCGATCAACCCGCTGGTGCTGGCCGCCGCCAAGCGCTGCGGCATCGACGAGATCTATCGCATCGGCGGCGCCCAGGCGGTCGCGGCGCTGGCCCACGGCACGGCGACGATCCAGCCGGTCGACAAGATCGTCGGCCCCGGCAACGCCTTCGTCGCCGCCGCCAAGCGTCAGGTCTACGGGCTGGTCGGCATCGACAGCATCGCCGGCCCGTCGGAAATCCTGGTGGTGGCCGACGGCCGGAACGATCCGGCCTGGATCGCCATGGACCTGCTGTCGCAGGCCGAACACGACACCTCGGCCCAGTCGATCCTGATCACCGACGACGCCGCCTTCGCCGACGCGGTGGCATCGGCGGTCGAGAAGCATTTGGAGACGCTGCCGCGCACGGCAATCGCCGGCGAGAGCTGGCGCGAGCATGGCGCCATCGTGCTGGTCGGCGACCTGATGGCCGACGCGCCGGCCCTGGTCGACCGGCTGGCGCCGGAGCATCTGGAACTGGCCGTCGAGGATCCGGACGCGCTGGCGGCGAAGATCCGCAATGCCGGCGCCATCTTCCTCGGCCGTTATACGCCGGAAGCCATCGGCGATTACGTGGCCGGGCCGAACCATGTGCTGCCGACGGCACGCAGCGCCCGCTTCTCCTCCGGCCTCAACGTGCTGGACTTCATGAAGCGGACGACCTTCGTCGCCTGCGACGCCGAAAGCCTGCGTGCCATCGGCCCGGCGGCGGTGACGCTGGCGATGGCCGAGGGGCTGGAGGCGCATGCGCGCTCGGTCGCGCAGCGGCTGCCGGGTTACAAAGACTAAAGGCGATAAATCCGGGATTGCGGGGGAGGCGGGGCGTGACGACGGCGAAAAGCAAGCGGCGCATCACCCATGTGACGCTCGACGAGCGGAGTGTCGTCCGCCACAAGCCCGAGGTGGAGCATGAGCGCGCCGTCGCCATCTTCGACCTTCTGGAAGACAACGAGTTCTGTCCCTGCGAGTTCGTGGGAGGACGGGCCGTACCATCTGCACCTGTCGATCGAGGACAACCGGCTGGTCTTCGACATCCGGCGCGAGGACAACAGCGAACTCGACCGGCTGATGCTTCCGATCACCGGCTTCCGGTCGATTGTCCGCGATTACTTCCTGATCTGCGAGAGCTACTACGCCGCCATCAAGCGGTCGACGCCCTCGCAGATCGAAGCCATCGACATGGGCCGCCGCGGCCTGCACAACGAGGGGTCCGAGATGCTGCGCGAACGGCTGGCCGGCAAGGTGGAGATGGACCTGCAGACCGCGCGCCGGCTGTTCACGCTGATCTGCGTCCTGCACATTCGCGGCTGACGGGCACGGGCGGCGCAAGGCCATGGCGGCGACCCCGGTCCTCACCCCCCTGCCGGTGACGAGCGTCCTGTTCGCCTGCACCTACAACATGATCCGTTCGCCGATGGCGGCGGCGATGATGCGCCATTACCACGGCACGCGCGTCTATGTGGATTCGGTCGGCGTCCGCGAGGGCGACGAGGTCGATCCCTTCGCCGTCGCGGTCATGGAGGAGATCGGCATCGACCTGTCCAAGCACCGCTGCCGCACCTTCGAGGATCTGGAAGACACCAATTTCGACCTGATCGTCTCGCTGTCGCCCGAGGCGCAGCACCGCGCCATCGAGATGACGCGGACCATGGCCTGCGATGTGGAGTTCTGGAACACCTTCGACCCCACCCTGGTCGACGGCACCCGCGACGCCATGCTGGAAGCCTACCGGCAGGTCCGCGACGGACTGCTGGCCAAGGTCAAGCAGCGCTTCCCGCTGACCCGCGGACCGACGGTATAACGGCGGTCAGCCGGCTCGCACAGGCCGCGTCCGCTTCTTCTGCCGCCAGCGCACCACCCCGGTGACCAGAAGCAGCGCGGGCAGCAGGCCGGCCACCGCAACCAGGATGCGGCAGCACAGGCCGAAGCATTCGCCGTTGTGCAGCGGATGCTGCCAGCCGAAGAAGGCGTCGCCGAAGGTCCAGCGGGTGGGGTCGCGCAGGTCCAGGATCGTACCGCCGCCGCCGTCCACCCAGACGCTGGTCTTCGGAAAGCGCCAGCCGGGCTCGCCGGCCTGGAACAGGCGGATGTGGTAGGCGCCGCCCGCTTGCGCCGGCACCTCGACCCAGCGCGGCTCGGCCTGCGGGAAGCGGGAGAGCGCCGCCGCCAGGGCGGCGTCCGCCCCCACCTCCGTCCCCGCTGCCCCCGGCGCGACGGCGGGCGCCGGGGTCAGCGGCGACAGCCTCTCGACCATCGGCCTCACCCAGTCCGGCTGTTCCATGACCACCCCGGTGACGATCAGCGGCAGCAGGACGACGAGGCCGTAGACGCCCGCCAGCACATGGATGTCGAACACCTGCCGGACGAAGCCGGAGCGGATGCGGGGCAGCAGGGCCCGCCCCCATTTCCCGGCGGCCGGCCACCACAGATAGACCCCGCTGGCCAGGATCAGCAGGCTGGCGATGCCGCCCGCCGCCAGCACCATCCGGCCGGTGTCGCCGGCCAGCAGCAGGTAATGCAGATCGTAGATCCAGGTCATGGCGGTCCGTCCCCAGAAGCGGGAGGACAGCACCTCCCCGCTGTAGGGGTTCACCGCCACCATCAGCGGGGCGAAGGACTTCCCCGCCGTCTCCTCCGGCTTCATGTAGCGCGCCATGATCGGATGGTCGGGCCCGTGGGGAAGCTCCAGCCGCCAGCCGCCTGTCCGCTGCGGATGGGCCTCGCGCAGTGCCTGAACCACCCGGTCGAGCGGCACCGGGTCCGTCCGCCCATCCCTTTGGCCCGCCGGGACCACCAGCTCCGGCGTCAGCATGCGGTCGATGTCGACGTAGAAGACCAGCAGACTGCCCGTCAGCGCGGTCAGGGCCAGCAACCCTCCGACCACGAGCCCCAGCGACAGGTGCAGGGTCAGCACGATCCGTCGCATCCGCTGTCTTGCCATGCCGGAAGCTCGGCCGGCCGCTCTCGCCGGAGTCATGGCGCAGTCGCTGTGGGTGTGCATCGGGCGGGTCTCCTGACGGATGATCGGCGCAAGGATGAGCAGTGCAGTGGGCGAACCATCCCGGAAGGCCTGCCGGCCGGCCTTGACGGCCGTCAAATGCCGCCGCACGGACACACGGCATGGTCGGTAATAATTTTGGCATTTTGCAACTTTCTGCGTTGCAGCCTGTTCCCATAGCGTCCCGCGCAATGCTATTGAGCTGTGTCATCGCAACGCACTGCGTGCCGGCCTAGGCTCGGGTGTGTCGACGCCCATTCCCGCGGAGAGCCCCTGATCCATGCCCGCCGGTCTGCTGCCCCGCCTTCTCCACGCCTTCAGTCCGCGCAGCCTGCGCGCACGCCTGATGGGCGTCGTGCTGGCGTCGCTGGCGTTGCCGCTGGCGGGCGCGCTCTACCTGGCGGACCAGCAGCTCGACGACCGCATCGATGCGGCGCGCGAACTGGCCCTGCACCTCGCCGACGACGGGGTGGAGCGCCAGCGCGACCTGATCGGGGAGGCGCGCAACCTGCTCGGCGTGCTGTCGCTGGTTCCGGCGATCCGTGACGCGACGCCGACCGATACCGATGCCTGCGTCGCCACCCTGTCGCCGATGCCGCGCCAGCACCGCTGGACCACCGGCGTCTGGCTGACCGATGCCGACGGCAACATCATCTGCGACACCACCGGCCCCGGTGCCGGCATCTCGCTGCGCGAACGCGAGTATTTCCAGCGCGTCCTCGACACGAAGAACTGGGTGGTCAGCGACTTCATCATCGGCAAGCGCTCGCTGAAGCCGCTGATCATCGTCGCCGGCCCGATCATGGAGAACGGACGGATCGTCCGCGTGATCGGCGTGGCGGTCGACCTCACCTGGCTGACGGATCTGGTGAAGGTGCTGAAGCAGCCGGACGCCCGCGTCATGGTCCTGGACCGTCACGGCGTGATCGTCGCCCGCCAGCCGGACCCGGAAGGCTGGCTGAACCGCAACGTCTTCCACATGCAGCATGTCCAGCACATGCTGCGCGAACGCAAACGGCGCCTTCGATTCCGAAAGCGCCGACGGCCGCGGCCGGCTGTGGGCCTTCCGCCATTCCGGCGAGACCGACACCGTCTTCGCCGTCGGCATGCCGACCGCCCCGATCATCGCGGAGGCCCGGCACGACCTGTGGCAAAGCCTGGGCCTGCTCGCCATCGCCGGGCTGGTCAGCGTCATCGCGCTGTGGGTGCTGCTGCGCGCCTCCGTCCTGCGCTGGGTGTGGGAACTGGGAAGCGCGGCCACCCGCATCGGCGACGGCGGCGGCGGCACCATGATCGAGGCCGACCGTGCCCCGCACGAATTCCGCGTCGTCTCCCACGCCTTCAACAACATGTCGCGCCGCCTGAAGCAGCGCGAACAGGAACTGCGCTCCGCCATGGAGGAGGCGCGGGCCGGCAGCCGCGCCAAGGAGGAATTCCTCGCCACCATGAGCCACGAGATCCGCACGCCGATGAACGGCGTGATCGGATTCGCGGAAATGCTGCTGGAAACGCCGCTGACGACCGAACAGCGACGCTATGCCTCCCAGGTGCGCGATGCCGGCCGGTCGCTGCTGACCGTCATCAACGACGTGCTCGACCTGTCGAAGCTGGAGGCCGGGCGGCTCGATCTGGTCAGCGTGCCGTTCCGGCTGGACGATCTGGCCGACCGCTGCGTCGCCATCGTCCGGCTTGCCGCCGAACAGAAGGGGCTGGAGATTCAGACCACCATCTCCGCCACCGCCCGCGGCTTCGTCATGGGCGATCCCGACCGGCTGCGCCAGATCCTGCTGAACCTGCTGGGCAACGCGGTGAAATTCACCGACCGCGGGTCCGTCCGGCTGACGGTGAAGGCGGTGGAGGACGACGGCAGCAGGCTGGTGGGCAGCAAGTCCGGGGGCCGGCCGGGCGGCAGCCGCATCTGCACCTTCACCGTCACGGATACCGGGATCGGCATCGCCGCCGACCGCCAGCGCGACCTGTTCCAGCGCTTCACCCAGCTGGAGCGCGGGCGCGGCGGCACCGGGCTGGGCCTTGCCATCTGCCGCCGGCTGGTGGAACTGATGGGCGGCGAGATCGGCATGGACAGCAAGGTAGGCGCCGGCAGCACCTTCTGGTTCTCGCTGCCGCTGCTGTCCGCCGGCAGCGCCGCGGTCCAGCCCGACAGCACCGCCGTCTCCAGCATCGAGCCGGGCAGCCCCGGCGCGCGCATCCTGCTGGCCGAGGATCTGGCGATGAACCGCGATCTGGCGATGACCATGCTGACCAAGGCGGGGCATCATGTCGACGCCGTGATTGACGGCGCCGCCGCCGTCGCCGCCGTGCAGGAACAGACCTACGACATCGTGCTGATGGACGTGCAGATGCCGGTTATGGACGGGTTGGAGGCCACCCGCCGCATCCGCGCCCTGCCCGCTCCGGTCGGCAGGATCCCGATCCTGGCCCTGACCGCCGGCGTGATGCAGGTGGAGGTCGAGCGCTGCCTGCAGGCGGGCATGAACGCGCATCTGGCCAAGCCGCTGGAGAAGTCGAAGCTTCTGGCCGCCGTCGGCCGCTGGGCCCGCCCCGATGACGGCCACAACGACAGGGCCGACGACAGGTCCGGCGACAGGGGCGGCGGCGAGTTCGGCCATGAGCGTGATGGGGGGCGGGATGGGGCCCGGGATGGGGAGATGCCCGATGCCCAGCGCCCGCAGTTGATCGTACACAGCTGACGAGTCGGTGTTATAGTGCCTGTGCACCGTCCTGACCGCGCTCACGCTCCCGATGCGCGGCCGGACGGGCCTCGACCCCGGCAGGCTCTGCCGGCCTGCAGCGAAGTGTGTGCCATGAAGGTTGCGCAGCCCCCTCTCGCCCCCGTTCCGGAGCGCAAGCCCGACGCCCTTCCGCCGCCGGCCGATGGTGCCGGCGCCGAGCGGTCCTTCCGCGACTCGCTGGCCCAGACCTCGCAAAGCCGTTCGGGGAGCGTTCCGGTGGGTCGGCTCGCCAACGGCCAGAAGGCGCCGCCCCTGCCCGTGGGCAAGCCGGCGGCCCCGGTCCTGCTGGAGGACGGCACCCAGGTTCCCCTTCCCGCAGCGAAGCCGGTGACACCCATCCGGCTGGCCGACGGCACGGCCGTGCCGGTGCCCGCCGCCAAACCCGCGGCACCCGTCCTGCTGGCCGCCGAGGCCGGCCCGGCGACCGCGGGGCCGCCGCGCGCGCCGCTGCCCGGGCTTAAGCCGGCTGTTCCGGCTCCGGTGCCAAGCTCCGCCAAGGTGGCGGATGCCGTGGAGGCGATGACCTCCGACAACCCGACCGCCGCGCGGGTGCTGGTCGCCTCGCAGCAGGTCGCCGGCCTGTCCGGCCACAGCTTCACCGCCATCCTGGCCCAGGCCACCCAGGAAAGCGGGCTGGATGCCGGTGCCAAGAACAGCCGCAGTTCCGCCGCCGGGCCGTTCCAGTTCCTGGACTCCACCTGGCTCGACCTGTTCCGCCGCCATGGCGCCGCCTATGGGCAGGGCGAACTCGCCTCGCACATCCAGGTCCGCAACGGCGTGTCCAGCGTCAAGGACCCGGCGATCCGCCGCCAGATCCTGGACCTGCGCCACGATGTCGACCTGTCGGCCGGCATGGCCGCCCGTTATCTGGCCGAGGGCGCGACGCGCTGGAGAAGCGGCTGGGCCGCCGGGCCAGCGAATCGGAGAGCCGCATGGCCTATGTTCTGGGCTCCGGCGGGGCGGCGAAGCTGATTCGCGCCGCCGAATCGACTCCCGGCGCCGTCGCCGCCGACCTGCTGCCCAGTGCCGCGAAGGCGAATCACAACCTGTTTCACGACCGGTCCAGCGGCCGCGCGCTGACCGCGGCGGAAACCGTGAGCCGCCTGACGCGGCGCATGGAGATCGACCAGCGCGAGATGTTCGCGGCCATCGGCCAGGCGCTGGAACGGCCGCGCCGCCTGGACGAGGGCAGCGCATCGCCGCTCAACCCCCATCAGTCGGTCTGACCGGAGGACCAGCGGAACCGGTGCCGGAGGGCCGTCCGCCCCGCAACGCGGGGCTGCCCCGCGCGGCTGGGCTGCGGCCGAACGCATCGGCAGTGGGAATCCCACTTGACCCGGCGGCTTTGGAAGGTCAGTTATTGCCGCGAAACTATTAGGACGGACATAAGGGCCTATGGCAAAGGAAGATCTGATCGAGTTTTCCGGGACCGTCGTCGAATTGCTTCCGAACGCGATGTTCCGGGTGAAGCTCGACAACGATCACGAGGTTCTCGCGCACACCTCGGGCAAGATGCGTAAGAACCGGATTCGCGTCCTGGCTGGCGACCGCGTCAATGTGGAAATGACGCCGTACGACCTGACCAAGGGCCGCATCACCTTCCGGTTCAAGTAGCATTCTTGCTGCATCGCGGTTCCCCGTGACGATCCCGTCCAAGGCGCCCCGGTTGGTTCTGGCTTCGGCCTCGCCCCGCCGGCTCGACCTTTTGCGCCAGATCGGCATCGTGCCCGACGCGGTCGATCCCGCCGATCTCGACGAAGCGCCGCTGCGCGACGAACTCCCGCCCCAGCACGCCTTGCGGCTGGCGGCGGAGAAGGCGTCGTGCGTCGCCGCGCGCCATCCCGATTCGTGGATTCTCGCCGCCGACACCGTGGTCGCCTGCGGCCGGCGCATCCTGCCCAAGGCCGATCGGGAGGAGGAGGCGCGACGCTGCCTGTCCCTGCTGTCCGGCCGGCGGCACCGGGTGCTGGGCGGCATCGTGCTGCTGGTCCCCGACGCAAGCGGAGAGGGCCACCGCAGGATCGACCGGCTGGTCCGCACCGACGTCACCTTCAAGGTGCTCGACCGGACGGAAACCGACGCCTACATCGCGTCCGGCGAATGGAAGGGCAAGGCCGGCGGCTATGCCATCCAGGGCCGGGCGGGTGCGCTGGTGCGCTGGATCGGCGGCTCCTACAGCAATGTCGTCGGGCTATCGCTCCACGAGGTCGCCGGCATGCTGCACGGCGCCGGCTTCCCGCCCGCTCCCCCTGCCCCGCCTGAACAATGAGCCGGCTTGAGCTGCTGGTCGACCGCGACGGTCCGCTGACGCGGGCGGCGGTGCTGGCCGATGGCCGCCTGACCGACCTGCACATCGACCATGCCGACCGCCCGTCGCTGCTGGGCGCCGTCATCCTCGGACGGGTGGAGCGAATCGCCGCCGGCCTGAACGGCGCCTTCATCGATCTTGGCGGCGGCCTGTCCGGCCTGCTGCCGGCCGCCGACGTGCGCCGCCCCGTCCTCGACGACGACTCCCCCCAATCGCGCTCCCATCCCCGTCCGGGGTCGAAGCCGTCCGCCATCGGCGCGCTGCTGCGCACCGGCCAGCCGGTGGTGGTGCAGGTGAAGGCCGACGCCGCGGGGGCCAAGGGTCCGTCGCTGACGATGGACATCACCCTGCCCGGCCGTTTCCTGGTGCATGCGCCGCTCGGCCGCGACATCGCGGTGTCGAAGCGCCTGGGCACCGGCCCGGAGCGCGCGGCGCTCGCCCGCCGAATCGAGGGGCTGGTAACCGGCGCCGGCTGGATCGTCCGCGCCGGCGCCGCCCAGGTGTCCGACAACCTGCTGGCCGCCGAATCGGAGGCGCTGCACCTGCAATGGCGCGCCATCCGCGACGACGCCCGCGCCGGTTCCACCCCCCGCCTGCTTCATGCCGGCCCCGATGCCCCCACCCGCGCCCTGATCGAGCAGGGCGCCGCGGCCCCCGATTCCATCATTGTCGACGACCCGGCCCCGGCCGGCGCCATCGCCATCGGCGAGGGTCCGCTGCTGTCGGCCTTGCGCGGCTGGTGCGACCGCCACGCCCCCGACCTGCTGCCGCGGCTGGCGGCCCACAAGGCGTCCCAGCGCCTGTTCGACCTGCGCGACCTCGACTCTGCGATCGCGGAGCTTCTGGACGTCCGGGTGCCGCTGCCGCTCGGCGGTTCGCTGGTGATCGAGCGGACGGAGGCGCTGACGGTGGTGGACGTCAATGCCGGGGAGCGCGGCAACCCGGTGGACGTCAACATCGACGCCGCAGCGGAGATCGCCCGCCAGCTTCGCCTGCGCAACGTCGGCGGCATCGTGGTGGTGGATTTCGTCAACATGCGCGGCCGCGGCGATGCGGAGCGCGTGCTGGCCGCCCTGTCGCATGCGGTGGAAAGCGACCCGGTGCAGACCCAAGTGTATGGCATGTCGAAGCTGGGCCTGGTCGAGCTGACCCGCGCCCGCCGCGGCACGCCGCTGGCCGCTCTGCTGCGTTCCTAGCCGCTTACAGTCCGTTACGGAGGCTTCCCCTTGTCCGACTCCCGATTTCCCGGCGCCGAGCAGCGCCCCCATTCCCATGCGCCTTCCCACGCCGGCGCCAAGGTGGGGCCCATCGGCGAGAAAGGCACCCAGTGCCCGATCTGCGGCCGCCCGACCGAACCGGCCACCCGCCCCTTCTGTTCCAAGCGCTGTGCCGACATCGACCTGTCGCGCTGGCTGGGCGAGGGCTACCGCATCCCGGGCTCGGAATCCCCGGTTCCACCCCGCGATTCCGGCGCTGACGACGAGCCGTAAGTGGGTCGAAGATTTTTGTGAATTTTTCTCTGGACAGCCCGTCCGAACCTCTCTAAAAAGCGCCCCACACGACGCGCCGCACCGACCGAAACGGTCACCCACCAAGCGGCGCCGAGATGCCCAGGTAGCTCAGTTGGTAGAGCAGGGGACTGAAAATCCCCGTGTCGGCGGTTCGACTCCGTCCCTGGGCACCATCCTTCCTTCGAAGTTCAAGGTCAGGATGGTGTGTACCGGTCAAACCAACTGACCGACTTCTTCCTCCTCATAGTTTGTTTCTTCGGCTCCTTTAATCCGATCCGGAATCGAACCACCCTACCCGCCCAAGTCCCGGCAGTTTCACTGCAAGGTCCAGCGGGTCGATGCCGATGGTCAGGCCCAGCAGGTTGATCTCCAGCCCCTCCTCCAGCGCCAGCAGCAGGCCGGCGATGCCGAACAGGCTGACCTGCCAGCCGGTGCCGCTCGGCGCCCGTGCGAACAGGCCGCGGCCCAGATAATCCTTGCCCAGTGCGGTGGACGGCAGGTCGAGCCGCAGTTCCGGCACGGCGCGGCCGACCCAGGCGGCGAAGGTGTTGCTGTTCGGGCCGGGCCAGACCCGGTACTCGCCGGCAAAGGGATAGCTGGCGGCGGCAGCGGCGATCTTGGGGATCGCGGCCTCGGCGTCCGCACCGCGCAGTTCCGTCAGCAGGGCAGGCTGGGCTCCGAACCAGCGGCCATCGGGATCGCGGTTGCTGACGGCCACCACCGGCAGGCCACGATAAGCGCGCCAGCCGATCACTTCATAGACGGTGTAGCTGCGGGCGCCGGCCGGCTTCACGGCGAACCAGGGATGCACGCCGAAGGCGCCGCGCCAGGACAGAACGCGTGCGGCATAGACCTGCACCACCGCCTCCGGCGTCGTCGCCGCGTCGGGGGCGAGGCCCACCGGGCTGCGGTCGATGCGGCTCCAGTCGACGGCCGTCGGTACGGCTCCGGACGCAATCAGAAAGGCCGGCCCGGCGAGCAGCAGGACCAGTGTCAACAGAAATGCCAGCAGCACCTTCAAGACCCTCACGCCCTGCCCTCGCGCGCGCTCCACGCCCATCTTCCATGTAGTCACCCGGACAACGGATTTCCGGTGACAGCGGAGAGACAGTGCAAAGAACGGGGCATGGAACACGGCCGATTCAGGCCGCAGGTCGGTCAGATGCTGTAGTCGCCCTGCTGCAGGCTCTGGTCCATGGTCAGCGCCGGGGCCGGCTCGTCGCGGCACCAGCCGACGACCTTGGCGGGCACGCCGGCCACGGTCGCGCAGCCGGGGACGTCCTTCAGCACGACGCTGCCGGCGCCGACCTTGGCGTGGGCACCGATGGTGATGTTGCCCAGCACCTTGGCCCCGGCCGACAGCAGCACGCCGTCGCGGACCTTGGGGTGGCGGTCGCCATGCTCCTTGCCGGTGCCGCCCAGCGTGACGTTCTGCAGGATCGAGACGTCGTTGCCGATCACCGCGGTCTCGCCGATCACCACGCCGGTGCCGTGGTCGATGAAGACGCCGCGCCCGACCGGGACCGCCGGGTGGATGTCGACGGCGAAGGCCTCCGATACGCGGCTCTGCAGGAAGTGGGCAAGGTCGTGGCGCCGGCGCTTCCACAGCCAGTTGGCGACGCGGTGCCATTGCAGGGCGTGGAAGCCCTTGAAATAGAGGAAGGGCGTCAGGCAACCGTCGGCGGCAGGGTCGCGCGCCAGGATGGCGGCGAGGTCGGCGGCGGCGGCATCGACGATGGCCGGATCGGACTCCATGGCGTCGCGCACCAGGGCGGCCAGCCGGTCCTCCGGCATGGCGCGGTCGGCCAGCTTGCGCACCAGCAGCGCCGCCAGCGCCGGGCCGAAGCCGTCGCGCGCCAGCACCGCGTCATACAGGAAAGGGGCGAGGCCGCTTTCCTCATCCGCAACGCGGGCGGCATCGGCGCGCAGGCGGCGCCACAGCGACTGTTCGACCGACTCCGCCGCCTCCCGGATCGTCACGTCCAGGCTGTCCATCGCCATCACCCCTTCCCGCAGGGCGTGCCCAGCCGCCCCACCAAATCCGAAGGATGCTACTGTGGTGAGGCGCCCCCGGTCCGGTCAAGGCCGTTGCCGTCAAGGCTGCCTCCCGCTGTGCCGTTGGCCATATGCCCGTCCTTTGCGTGCGCCCGCCGGAAGGCCTGCGGCGACCGCCCCTCGCGCTTGGTGAAGAAGCGGGAGAAATAGGCCGGATCCTCGAAACCCAGGGCATAGCCGATCTCCGCCATGCCGTGGCTGGTGTAGATCAGCGACCGCCGGGCCTCCAGCATCAGCCGGGCATGGACCAGCTGCAGGGTCGACAGGCCGGTGACGCGGCGGCAGGCGGCACTCAGCCGGCCCGGCGTGACCCCCAGGGCCACGGCATAGCGCTCCACCGGCCAATGCCGGCTGAACCGCTCGTCGATCATCGGCCGCAGCCGGGCGAGCAGCCGGACGTCGGCGGACTGCCCCTGCCCGTCGCGAGCCCCATCGTCGCGCCGGCCGGCCCTCAGCCGCGCCACGGCGACCAGCAGCAGCATCACATGGGCGGCAATCGCGCTGGCCCGGCCGGCATGGTGGGCGCGGAACTCCCGCCGGATGGCGGCGAAGGCATGGGACAGCGCCGCCGCCTCGTCCGAACCCTCGCCCAAATCCCAGGCCAGCGGCAGGGGCGGGGCGTCGCGCAGCTCCGCCTCCGGCGCGGCGGCAAGCACGCCGGCCAGGAATCCCTCCGACATGGTCAGCACATGGCCATCGGTGCCGGGATCGAAGCGGAAGCCGTGCACCACCTGCGGCGGCACGACGATGAGGGCGGGGGCGCGAAAGGCGGTGTCCACCCCATCTGCAGTCAGCCGCCCGCCGCCGCCGGTGACCAGCAGCGCGTGGCTCAGCCCGTCATGGCGGTGGGGCCGGACCTCCCAATTGTACAAGCGCATCCGTTCCGGGATCGTCTCGATATGGACGAAGCGCAGCTCCGGGACGGCCGGCGGTTCGCCGTAGAGCCAATAGCGGGGAATGGGTTCGGCGCTGTGGGCATGCTGGGCGGACATCGCACGGGCTCCGGCGGCCTGACGATGAAAAGTACAAGCCTTTCGCCGGTTCGTCCATGTCCGGCCCTCCGCCTGCGGGAATAGCATGAGCACTAATAATTGGCGCACACAACAATCTGCGGAATCGCGCCGGACCCGGCTTCCCGAAGAGGGCGAGAGACATGCAAACCACCGGAGCGACCCGCACGCAGGTCGCCATCGTCGGCGCCGGCCCGGCCGGCCTGTTCCTGTCCCATCTGCTGCACCGCCAGGGCATCGAGTCGGTGATCCTGGAGCATCGCAGCCGCGAGGAAATCGAGGGCACAATCCGCGCCGGCGTGCTGGAGCAGTGGGTTGTCGACCTGATGAACGACATGGGCCTGGGCGGCCGCATGATGCGGGAGGGCCATTTCCATTCCGGCATCACCCTGCGCTTCGACCGCCGCAGCCACCACATCGACATGGCGGAGCTGACCGGCGGCAAGCGCGTCACCGTCTATGCCCAGCACGAGGTGATCCGCGACCTCGTCTCCGCCCGGCTGGAGGATGGCGGCAGCATCCTGTTCGGCGTGTCCGACGTACAGTTCCTCGACCTCGACGGCAAGGCGCCGCGCGTCCGGTTCCGCCGCGGCCCCGACGCCCCGGTGGAGGAGTTGCGTTGCGACTTCGTCGCCGGCTGCGACGGCTTCCACGGGCCGAGCCGGCAGGCGATCCCCGCCGCCGCGCGCACCGAATACCAGATGATCTATCCCTTCGGCTGGCTCGGCATCCTGACGGAAGCGCCGCCGTCGCACCGTGAGCTGATCTACGCCAACCACGAGCGCGGCTTCGCCCTGCTCAGCACCCGCTCGCCGGAGGTGCAGCGGCTCTACATCCAGGTCGATCCCAAGGACGACATCGCCAACTGGTCCGACGACCGCATCTGGTCGGAACTGCACCGCCGGCTGGAGGACGAGAGCGGCTGGACCCTGAAGGAAGGGCCGATCTTCCAGAAGGGCATCATCGCCATGCGCAGCTTCGTCCGCGATCCGATGCAGCACGGCCGCCTGTTCATCGCCGGCGACGCCGCCCACATCGTGCCGCCCACCGGCGCCAAGGGCCTGAACCTGGCGGTCGCCGACGTGCTGGTGCTGTCCCGCGCCATGACCGCCTACTACAAGTCCGGCAGCAGCGAGGGGCTGGAGCGCTACAGCGCCACCTGTCTGCGCCGCATCTGGAAGGCGGAACGCTTCTCCTGGTACATGACCACCATGCTGCACCGGAACGAGCAGGAGTCGCCCTTCGAGCAGCGCGTGCATCTGGCGGAGCTGGACTATCTCGTCCACTCCCGCGCCGCGATGACGGCGCTGGCGGAGAATTACGTGGGGCTGCCGACGGAGTGAGGGGGAACTGCGGCTGCCCCCTCCCTAACCCTCCCCCACCTACGGTGGGAGAGGGGACTGCCGCCGCTTCGCAAGGCACCCTCTCCCGCGATCGGACCGGCCTTCGGCCGGCCGAGAGCGGGGAGGGTTGGGGTGGGGGCAAAGCCGCTTGGCGCCGAGCGGCATCTTCCTGGCCGACAAGAACGACCGCAATGAGCAGATCTACGTTGTCAACGCGGCGGTCGAGGTCGGCCTCTGAACGGCCGGCCTCTCCCCGCCCTGGGGTAATTTCCTTCAATACCGGCCCCCGCCCGACCCGCGACAGTCCACCGGCCTGACCTTGCTTCAACAAAGGAAAGCCGGACGTGACACGCTGCGCCTTCATCATCGACCATGCCCTGCCGCCGGGGCTGATCGCCAACACCGCCGCCGCCCTGTCGATGACGCTGGGGAAGGATCGGCCCGAACTGGTGGGTTGCGACCTGCGCGATGCCGACGGCATCGGCCATCCCGGCATCACCACCATCGTCATGCCGATCCTGGTTTCCGATGCCGACGGCCTGCGCGCCCTGCGCCGGCAGGCGGTGGAACGGGAAGCCGACGGGCTCCGCGTCATCGGCATGACCGACGTCGCCCAGCGCGCCAAGAGCTACGACGACTACAGCCGGCGCCTCGCCGCCACCCGGCAGGAGGAGTTGCGCTATCTCGGCCTCTGCCTGCATGGACCGGCGGCGCTGGTGCGCTCGCTGACCGGCTCGCTGCCGCTGCTGAAATAGGGCGGGACGATGACGACGCTCTACCTGTCGATGGCCGGCTTCGCGCTGGCCGCCTCGATCTCTCCCGGCCAGCGCGCCACCCTTCGGCATGTAGCCGACGCGACGCTCGGATTCATCCTGCTGCTGGTGCAGCCCAAGTTCAGTCTAGCGGAGCCGTTGCAGGGCTGGCCCGCTGCCGCGTCGCTCACCCGCTGGGCGGGTGCGGCCTTTCAGCCGTGGATGGGCTGGAAACTGTGGAGTGGAATAGCGAACTTCATTTAGTTCGGTTGCTTTGATAAAAATAGTTTGATTAGCGCAACTGCATCCTGTACGTGTTTTAATTCCAATTATATGCTATTATAAGGAGAAAAAATGAAACACTTATCAACCTCTCTGATGTACTTAATATTTGGTCATGCATTAATATTACTTTTCGGAATCGAAGATGCAGTCTTATTTGGTTATGAATTTAGCCAATATCCGATCGTAATATTTCTTGGTGTTGTTTTGTTAATATCCATTATAATTAGCTATATCACAAACAACCCTAAGATTGCTGGATACGGATGCCTCGCACAAGTTGCATTTCTAATTATTGTCGTAATATTTGGATTAATCAGTGGCGCGTATATGGAAATATACGAAAACACCTCTCCTGATAAATATCCATATTTTCTTAGCAGCTTAAAAAAATTCGCTAGCAACTATATTTATAATTCCATATTGGGTTAAATTGACATTTGCTTTACTTGACGACGAAAGCGCAAAATAAGCTAGAAATTGGAATTTCGTTTTGCTTGAATTGGAATGTACATATTGCCGAACGCCCACCAGAAGAAACCGTTCGAATGTCCATGCCCCTAGATTCGGGTACAGGTAGCCCTGTCGGATTGCTAGGCTACACGGAAACACAGCTCCACGCGGTTTTCGCATAACCGGGCAATCTGACTTTCTGTTGCGCTGCTACTCAGCCCCCGTCAACCGCGCCATGGCCGCCTTGGTGACGGTAAGCGCCATTCATATCGGCAGCGCCGCCTGACCGCCGCCCCACCGCAATCGTCGCCTTCACCCCCCGGCGCATGTACTGGCCCGGGGTGGCGGCGACATGCCGCTTGAAGGCGCGCTGGAAATGGGCCTGGTCGGCGAATCCGGCGTCCAGCGCGACCTCCACGATCGGCCGGCCGCGCTGCAGCTCACGCTTGCCGAACTGGATGCGGCGATTGATCTGGTAGGCGTGCGGAGTCAGCCCGTAGCGCGCCTTGAAGGACCGCACCAGATATGAGGGCGACAATCTGCAGGCCGCAGCGATGTCGGCCAGCCGCAAGGGCTGCGTGCAATGGGCGGAGATGAAGTCGGCGGCCCGTTCCAGCGCCGCATGCTCGCCGCCGCCCGCCCCCTCGGCAGGCGTTCCGCCCAGCGCCCGCCGCAGACCGGCGAAGAAGGACCGCACCGCCTCCTCCCTCCCGGCGCTGCCGGTGGCCGGATCGAACAGCAGCCCGAACAGCCGGCCCGGCCGGCCGGCCAGTTCCGAGTCGCGGCACACCGCCGGGGCGAAGGGCCGGAACCGCTCCTCCCCCTCCACCGCCGCCAGCCATGCCGCATCGGCATACAGCATGCGGTAGGACCAGGACTGCCCGCCATGCGGGTTGCAGACATGCGCCTCGTCCGGATTCATCAGCACGACGGTTCCGGCGGAAAATGCGGTGGCAGTCGCTGCCGATGCGGAATTCGCTGACGCCGCCGCTCACCAGCCCGATGGAGAAGGTCGGGTGGCTGTGCCAGCCATAGCAGACCCCGTGCCCGTCCTCGATGCTCCGCGCCTCCAGATGCGGAAGGGCCGGGTCACGCCAGAAGCGGTGAAGGTTCGTCGATGCGCGCGCCATATCCCGCCTGTCCCGCCCAGGGTCCCTTCCGCTTGGAAATGTCCTGGCACCGATCTTATGACAGGTGGATCGCATCCGCCACCGGCACGGGCCGGGATGCGGAGGCCGGCAGGTCCGCTCAGCCCCGCCCTTCGCGCATCCTCGCCGGCGACACGCCGAACCAGCGGCGGAAGGCCCGGCTGAAGGCACTGACCTCCGAATAGCCCAGCAGCGCGCCGATGTCGGCGACCTGGACATGGCGCTGCCAGATGTAGACCGCGGCCAGATCGCGCCGCACCCCCTCCACCAGATCGGAGAAGCTCAGCCCCTCGTCGGCCAGCCGGCGCTGCAGGGTCCAGCGGGCGATGCCGATCCGGTCGGCGATGTCCTCGACATAGGGCGGACCTTCGGGCAGCCGCGCCCGCACCTCCGCCTTCACGCGGTCGAGCAGCGGCGGCGTGCCGGTGCCGCGGGCGATGTCGATCAGCGTGCCGCACAGCCCGGTCAGCCGCGCCATGTCGCCGCCGGGCATGCGGCGGTCGAGATGGCGGTCGCGCAGCAGGATGGCGTTGGTGCGCTGGCCGAAATGGGCGGGCGCGTCGAACAGCGCCTCGTGCTGGCGCCAACCCTCCGGCTTGGGATGCTCGAAATGCACCTCTTCCGGCATCCACTGCGGACCGAGGCAGGCGCGCACCACATTGGCGAACATGCCCATGGTCAGTTCGGCGTCCTGCCGCCGCTCGACGATGCAGCCGTCGAGGATACGGTATTCCAGCCGCAGCAACTCGCCCTCGCGGACGAAGCGGGTCTCCGTCGCCTGCTGGTGGAAGGGAACAGCCGGGCGAGATGGTCCAGCGCCGCCCCCAGCGTCGGGGCGGCCAGCGCGATGGAACCGATCAGCCCCAGCATCTCCGGCTGGAACTGGCGGCCGAACATCAGGCCGAAATTGTCGTTGCCGGTCTCCGCCGCCGCCACTTCCATCATCGCCACATAGGCGCGGAGATCGAGCGCCAGCGTCGGCTCGCCGAGCGCCCGCTCCTCCACGCCCGCGCGGTGGAACACCCGGTCGGGGACAGCCGCCCTGCGCGGCGATGAAGCCGGACACCCCGCAAGCCGCGGCGGCCAGGATGTTGTTCTGCACAGTTCCTGTGCGCTCCCCGCCAAGCTGGTCGGCGGTGTGCCCAAAAGACGGTCGGTGCGGTCCCATGACACAGCCCCTCGCAGCAGGTTTGCCGCAACGCAGCAAACATCATGCCGGAGTTCAGGCTGCCAGAGACTGTTCGTGTAGGAAATTGTACGATGGAGCTATGATCGCCGGCCTTATCCGATCAGATGCTGTAATTGTCGCGATCTCCGACCGCAGCTGCTCCACCTGATCGCGGAACACCGAGCCGTCGCGGCCGGCGCTGTTGCGCACGTCGCGCACCACCCGCGCCGGGGTGCCGCCCAGCACGATGATGCGGTCGGCCAGATGCACCGCCTCTTCCAGGTCGTGGGTGACGAACAGCACGGTCTTGCCGGTCTCCTGGTGGATGCGGCGCAGCTCGTCCTGAAGGTTGTGGCGGGTGATGGCGTCCCAGCGCGCCGAAGGGCTCGTCCATCAGCAGGATGTCCGGGTCCACCGCCATGGCGCGGGCGATGCCGATGCGCTGGCGCTGGCCGCCCGACAACTCGTAGGGCCAGCGGCGGGCATAGCCGTCGAGCCGGACCAGCTTCAGCGCGGCCTCCGCCCGTTGACGGCGCTCGTCGCGGCTGACCGGCAGGCCCTCCAGCCCGAACTCCACGTTGCGGATCACCCGCCGCCAGGGCAGCAGGCGGGAATCCTGGAACACCAGCCCGACCGGGCGGTGGCCGGGACGCTTGTCCTGGTGGATGGTGACGCCGCCGCTGCGCGCGGTGTGCAGACCGGCGACGACGCGCAGCAGCGTGGACTTGCCGACGCCCGACGGGCCGACGATGGCGACGAAGCTGCCGCGCTCGACCGACAGGTTGACGTCGACCAGCACCGGCGGCGCGTCGCTGCCGTAACCGATGGACACGTCCTCCAGGTCGATGACCGACGCGGCGGTGGTCTTCGAGAGGGTCACCGCTGCCATGAGAGCACCCGCGACTGAACTTGCATGAACAGGAAATCCGACACGCCGTAGAGCAGCGCGATGGTGACCATGTAGAGCACGACGATGTGGGTCGCCAGCAGGCCCGACGCCTCCATCATCCGCATGCCGAGGCCGGAGATGCCGAACAGCTCCGCCGCGACCACGGTCATCCAGCCCTGCCCAGCCCGGCGCGCAGGCCGGACAGGATGCCCGGCAGGGCGCCGGGCAGGATGATCTTGAACAGCCGCGGGATCAGCCCGCCCTGGCCGAAGGCATAGCCCAGCTCGATCAGGTCCTTGTCCACCCCGCGCACCGCGGCATAGCTGGCGTAGTAATTGATCCAGAACACCGTCAGCGCGATCAGGAAGGACGCCGCGGCCTCGCTGACGCCGAACCAGATGATGGCGAAAGGGATCCAGGCGATGGCGGGAATCGGGCGCAGCATGCGCACGACCCAGGCCTGGAAGGCGTCCCACTTGCCCCACAACGCCGCCGCCGTGCCGAAGGACACGCCGAGGAAGGTGCCCAGCGACAGCCCGACCAGATAATGCGACAGGCTGGCCATAACCATTTCCTGCCAGGTGCCGCTCTTGAATTCGGTCAGGAAGGCGGCGGGCACGGCGCTCGGCGACGGCAGCAGCCGGGCCGGCACGACGCCGCTGCGCGCCACCGCTTCCCACGCCAGCAGGAAGACGACGACGCCCAGCGCCGACAGGGCGATCTTGTTGGTGGTCTTCATCGGCTTTCCGATATCCCCAGGCGCGCCGCGGTTACTTGGCGACGGCGTCGTAGAAGCTGAAATCGAAGGCCTCGGCCACCGGAACGGTCTCGCTGGCCGAGCCGATCTCCTTGGTGTAGGCCATCATCTTCTCCACCGCCGGCACGACCTTGTGCGGATCGGCGACGAACTTGGAACCCGGACCCTTGAAGGCCGCTTCCAGCGTCGCCGGCTCCATCAGGCCCTTGCCGAGATAGTTGTTCACCAGCTTCGCCGAGGCGGCCGGATCCTTGGCGATCATGTCGACGGCGCGGACATGGGCCTTGACCAGCGCCTTGATGGCATCGGGGTTCTTCTTCAGCACCTCGGCGCGGGCGGCGACCACGGTGCCGGGCTGGTCCGGGAACATCTGGGCGCCGGTGGCGAGCAGGGCGACGTTCGGGTCCATCTGCTGGGTGACGGTCACCGTCGGCTCGCGATGGTGGCGGCGTCGAGCGCGCCGGCCAGCAGGGCCTGCTGCGTCTTCTCGATGCCCATCGGCACCAGTTCGACATCGGCCGGATCGACCTTCACCACCTTGAACAGCCAGTGCTTCAGCACGGTGTCGGGGACGGAGCCCGGCGGCTGGGTGCCGATCTTCGGCTTGCGGCCGGAGTCGGCGGCGAATTTCTTGAAGGATTCGGCGGTCGGGTTGGCGCCCATCGCCTTGGCAAAGGGACCGCGGGCGGCCACCACCATCTCCTCCACCGCCGAGTTGGCGATGACCGAGATGTCGGCGCCCTTGGTTCGGGCGACCAGCACCGGGGCGACACCGGCATAGAGCAGGTCGATCTGCCCGGCGGCCATCGCCTGGATGGCGTGCGGGCCGGATTCGAAACGGGTCAGCTTCAGCTGGATTCCCGCCTCCTTGGCCCAGCCCTGCCCGTCGACGATGAACAGCGGCGACGCGGCCAGGATCGGGATGTAGCCGATTTCCAGCTTCACCGGATCGGCGGCGCGCGCGGTGCCGGGCATGACGGCGACGGCCGACGCGGCAGCCGACGCGAGGGCAACGAGGGCGGCAAGGGTGGAGCGACGGGTCAGGCGGAGCATCGGATCATCCTCGACTGGGGTTCCGACGCTATTTAGCACGATTGCGCGTTAGAGGAAGAGTGATTTTCACACATCGTCGCACGGGAATTTGCGATAGCACATGTTTTTTGTGTCATACATGGTGCGTGACCAGCGGGAAAGCGTGGAAGCCTTTCAGGGAATCGCCTCCGCGCTGCCGCTCCGAACGGATTCCGCCGGTCCTCCGGCGCGTTACAGCCCCTCCACCACGATCATCTTGAAGTCGGCGGCATTGCGCCGGGCCTCGCGCGCCTTGCGGTATTCCGGACTGTGGTAGAAGGCCTTGGCCGTCGCCATGTCCGGGAATTCCAGGATGACGATGCGGTTTGGGCTGCCAATCGCCTTCCAGCACCGCCGTCTCGCCGCCGCGGCTGAGGAAACGTCCGCCATTCCCGGCGATCGCATCGGGGGTCAGCGACTTGTAGACCTCATAGGCGACCGGGTCGGTCACGCGCACGTCGGCGATGATGTAGGCGGCCATGGCTTCCGGATCCTCTCTCGTCTTTTTTCGGCCCAAAGAAAAGGGCGCGGGAAGCTTCGCCCCCGCGCCCTTTCCGGTCAATCGGTTCCGGTCAACCGCAGATGGATGCCGATCAGGCTTCCATCGCCTTCACCACCTCTTCGGTGACCTTCTTGGCGTCGCCGAACAGCATCATGGTGTTGGGGCGGAAGAACAGCTCGTTCTCGACGCCGGCGTACCCCGCCGCCATGCCGCGCTTGATGAAGAACACCGTCTTGGCCTTTTCCACGTCCAGGATCGGCATGCCGTAGATGGCGCTCGTCGGATCGGTCTTGGCCGCCGGGTTGGTCACGTCGTTGGCGCCGATGACGAAGGCCACATCCGCCGTGCCGAAGTCGCGGTTGATGTCCTCCAACTCGAACACTTCGTCGTAGGGCACGTTGGCTTCGGCCAGCAGCACGTTCATGTGGCCCGGGCATGCGGCCCGCCACCGGGTGGATGGCGTACTTCACGTCCACGCCCTCATGCTTCAGCGCGTCGGACATTTCGCGCAGGGCATGCTGCGCCTGCGCCACCGCCATGCCGTAGCCGGGCACCACGATCACCGACTGGGCGTTCTTCATGATGTAGGCGGCGTCCTCGGCCGAACCGGCTTTGACCGAGCCTTGCGGACCGGCCCCGGCCCCGCCCGGCAGCCCCGGCCGCCTCGCCGCCGAAGCCGCCGAGGATGACGTTGAAGATCGAGCGGTTCATGCCCTTGCACATGATGTAGGACAGGATCGCGCCCGAGGAGCCGACCAGCGCGCCGGTGATGATCAGCAGGTTGTTCTGCAGGGTGAAGCCGATGCCGCAGGCCGCCCAGCC
Organism: Azospirillum sp. INR13; assembly: GCF_015390205.1. NCBI lineage: Bacteria > Pseudomonadati > Pseudomonadota > Alphaproteobacteria > Rhodospirillales > Azospirillaceae > Azospirillum > Azospirillum sp. INR13. Next base: position 140,223 of record NZ_VUOI01000007.1, on the reverse strand, counting down.
CGAATAGCTGTTCAGCATCGAGATGACCACCGGCATGTCGGCACCGCCGATCGGCAGGATCAGCAGGAAGCCCAGCGCCAGCGCCACCAGCACGATCAGCCACATCGCCGCCGACGAGTTCGACTGAACCAGCCAGATGATCAGGATGACGGTCAGCACGCCCAGCGCCGCGTTCAGCGGGTGCTGCATCGGGAAGACCAGCGGCTTGCCGGTGACGAGACCCTGCAGCTTGGCGAAGGCGACCAGCGAGCCGGTGAAGGTGATGGCGCCGATGGCGGTGCCGAGCGCCATCTCGACCAGCGAGCCCTTGGCGATGGCGCCGGCCACGCCGATGCCGTAGGCCTCCGGCGAGTAGAAGGCGGCGAGCGCCACGAAGACGGCGGCGAGGCCGACCAGCGAGTGGAAGGCGGCGACCAGCTGCGGCAGCGCCGTCATCTCGATCTTCTTGGCCACCACATAGCCGATGGCGCCGCCGATGGCGATGCCGAGCACGATCATCCAATAGGACTGGACGATGGGGGAGGCCAGTGTGGTCAGGATGGCGATGGTCATGCCGACCATGCCGTAGATGTTGCCCTGGCGCGAGGTCTCCGGGCTGGACAGCCCGCGCAGCGCCATGACGAAGCAGATGGAGGCGACGAGATAGAGAAGGGCCGACAAGGTTTCCATGGTCTTACTTGCCCTTCTTCTTGAACATGGAGAGCATGCGCTGGGTCACGAGGAAGCCGCCGAAGATGTTGACGCTTGCCAGGATGACGGCGAGGAAGCCCAGGACCTTCGAAAAACCGAAGCCTGCAGGACCGGCGGCGATCAGCGCGCCGACGATGATGACCGAGGACACGGCGTTGGTGACGGCCATCAGCGGCGAGTGCAGGGCCGGGGTGACGCGCCAGACGACGTAGTAGCCGACGAAGCAGGCCAGCACGAGCACCGTCAGGCCGGTGACGAAGAAGTCGCCGTGGGCCGGCGGCCTCGGTGACGGGCTGCGCCGTGTGGGCAACCTGGGCGGCCAGCTGGTCGGCCTGCTGGCTCAGCGCCGCCAGATTCGCCTTGAGCTCGGCAATACGGGCGGACAGTTGGGTCTGGTCCATTGCGGTAAGTCTCCTCTGGCGCCCGGTCAGCCGGCGAAGGCAGGATGCACGATGGCGCCGTCGCGGGTCAGCGCGATGGCCTTGACGATCTCGTCGTCCCAGTTGACGGCCACGCCGGTGTCCTTGCCGTGCAGCGACGTCAGCAGCGCCAGCAGGTTCTTGGCGTAGAGCAGCGACGCGGACTCGGCGATGCGGCTGGCGTAGTTGGCGTGGCCGACGATCTTCACGCCGTTGGCCGTGGTCACCACCTCGCCCAGCTTGGCGCCCTCGACGTTGCCGCCCTGCTCCACCGCCAGATCGACGATCACCGAGCCCGGCTTCATCGACGCCACATGCTCCGCCGTCACCAGGATCGGCGCCTTGCGGCCGGGGATCAGCGCCGTGGTGATGACGATGTCCTGCTTCTTGATGTGCTCGGCGACCAGCGCGGCCTGCTGGCGCTTGTAGTCGTCGGACATCTCCTTGGCGTAGCCGCCGGCGGTCTCGGCCTGCTTGAACTCGTCGTTCTCGACCGCGACGAAGCTGCCGCCCAAGGACTGCACCTGCTCCTTCACCGCCGGGCGCACGTCGGTGGCCGAGACGATGGCGCCGAGGCGCTTGGCGGTGGCGATCGCCTGCAGGCCGGCGACGCCCACACCCATGATGAAGGCGCGCGCGGGCGGCACGGTGCCGGCGGCGGTCATCATCATCGGGAAGGCGCGGCCGTACTCGCTGGCGGCATCCACCACGGCCTTGTAGCCGGCGAGGTTGGCCTGCGAGGACAGCACGTCCATGACCTGGGCGCGGGTGATGCGCGGCATGAACTCCATGGCGAAGGCGTTCACGCCGGCATCGGCGTAGGCCTTCACATGGTCGCGGCTGTTGTAGGGGTTGAGGATGGCGAACAGCAGCGCGCCCTTGCGGAGCAGCGCCAACTCATCGACATCGCCTTCCGCGGCGATCAGCGGACGCTGCACCTTCAGCACGATGTCAGCGTCGGCCAGCGCAGAGGCCGCATCGGCGGCGATGGCGGCCCCCGCCGCCTCATAGGCCGCGTCGGGAAGGCTGGAACCGAGGCCGGCCCGCTCTCCACCACCACGTCCAGTCCCAAACCCTTCAGTTTCTTCACCGTCTCCGGTGAGGCGGCCACGCGAAGTTCGCCCGCACGTCGCTCCTTTGGAATGGCGACTTTCATTAGATAAGACTCCCCTGCTCAGATACGCCGATCCCGGCATCCCCCATGGGTCATCGGCCTAGACGACGGGCATACATGCCGCATCGGTGTGACTTTGTGAAGCCGGACCCCTTCGATGGTAATACCAGCCTATACAGTGCATCGCAACAAAGGGAATGGCTGCGTGAGCCTATCGTACGATTGTTTCAGATAATAAGACAAACCAGCCACGGGCTGTTCAAATCCGCGCGGCGGCGCAGGGTGTACGAAGGAACTGCCGCGACGTGATGACGCAGGCGCAGCCCCGCCCCGTCCGGCCGGGCCGCATCGTCGGCTTGCCAATCCCCCCGCCCGCCGATATTGTCCCGCCCCTGTTCCAGACACCCCCATCGTTTGAGGTTTTGCCATGTCCGACGTCGGCGGCATCGCGGCTGATCGCCTGAAGTCCTTCGTCGAGCGCATCGAGCGTCTCGAAGAGGAAAAGCGCGGCCTGCAGGAAGACATCAAGGAAGTCTACGCCGAGGCGAAGGGCACCGGTTTCGACACCAAGATCATCCGTCAGATCATCCGCCTGCGGAAGATGGACAAGGCCGACCGCCAGGAGCAGGAAGCCATCCTGGAGCTGTACAAGGAAGCGCTGGGAATGGTGGAGTAACGACCTGGGAGCTGACGGCCGGTCAGTTGCAGCCGGCCATCATCAGTCCCAGCGTCTTCTCGTCCGCCTCGTCGGGCAGCACCTCGCCGACGATGTGGCCGTCGAACATCACGACGATGCGGTCGGCCAGGGCGCGGATCTCGTCCAGTTCCACCGAGACCAGCAGGATGGCCTTGCCCTGGTCGCGCAGGGCCGCCAGCCGGCGGTGGATGAACTCGATGGCGCCGATGTCGACGCCGCGGGTTGGCTGCCGACCAGAAGCAGGTCGGGATTCCGTTCGATCTCGCGCGCCAGCACGATCTTCTGCTGGTTGCCGCCGGAGAAATTGGCCGCCGCCAGCGAGCCGTCGCGCGGCCGCGTGTCGTAATCCTCCATCTGGCGAGCGCAGTTGGCGGCAATCGCCCCGCGGTCCAGCAACACCCGCCCGTTCCAGGCCGGATCGTCCTGGAACCCCAGGATCGAGCATTCCTCCGCCGAGAAGCCGGTGACGAGCCCGACCTTCTGCCGGTCTTCCGGCACATGGCCGACGCCGAGCCCGCGCAGTGCGCGGGCGTTGAAGCGGCCGGGATGCCCCACCAGTTCCTCCCCCCGCAGCAGGACGGAGCCGCCGGCAATCGGCCGCATGCCGGCCAGTGCCTCCAGCAGTTCGGACTGGCCGTTGCCGGACACCCCGGCAATGCCGACGATCTCGCCCGCCCGCACCGACAGGCCGACGCCCTTCACCCGTTCCACGCCCGACGGATCGCGCACCCGCAGGCCCTCGACCCGCAGCACCTCGGCCCCCGGATTGGCCGGCGTCTTGTCGACGCGCAGCAGAACCTTGCGGCCAACCATCAGTTCGGCCAACTGTTCCCGGCTGGTGTCGCGGGTGGCGACGTTGGCGACCACCTGCCCGCGGCGCATCACCGTGACGTTGTCGGTCAGCTCCATGATTTCCCGGAGCTTGTGGGTGATGATGATGACCGTCTTGCCCTGCTGGCGCAGCGCCCGCAGGATGCGGAACAGATGGTCGGCCTCCTGCGGGGTCAGCACGCCGGTCGGCTCGTCCAGGATCAGGATGTCGGCGCCGCGATAGAGTGCCTTGAGGATCTCCACCCCGCTGCTGGGCGCCGACCGGCAGGTCGCCGACCGGGCTGTCGAGATCGACCTCCAGCCCATAGTCGCGGGCCAGCCGGGTCAGCTCGGCCCGCGCGCGGGCGAGGCCGCCCGACAGGGTCACCCCGCCTTCCGCCCCCAGCAGGACATTCTCCAGCACGCTGAAGGGGTCGACCAGCATGAAGTGCTGATGGACCATGCCGATGCCGGCGGCCAGCGCGTCGCGCGGCGTCCGGATGGCGGCAGGATTGCCGTTCACCCGGATCTCCCCGCCATCGGCGCGCAGATAGCCGTAGACGATGCTCATGATCGTCGACTTGCCGGCGCCGTTCTCGCCGATCACTCCATGGATGGTTCCGGCCGGCACGGACAGCGGACACGTCGCGGTTGGCATGGTTGGTGCCGAACCACTTGTTGATCGCCACCGTTTCCAGGGCGATGCCGGAGCGGGCGGGCGGCGGGATTTCCTGGGTCATCGGCGGGACCAGCCCCAAAGAGTGTATCAGGGCTTGTACGGCTTCACCGCCAGCGAGCCGGCGATGATCTGCGTCTCGGCCTCCTCCAGCTTGGCTTCCATCTCCGGCGTGATCAGCTTGCGGTTATGCTCGTCCAGCGCATAGCCGACGCCGTCCTCCTTCAGGCCGACGACGCGGTGGCCGGCCTTCCAGCTGCCGTCCTTCGCCGACTTCATGCAGTCATGGACGACGACGTCGACCCGCTTGACCATGGAGGTCAGCACCTTGCCGGGATGGACGTGGTTCTGGTTGCTGTCGACGCCGATGGCGAGCTTGCCGGCATCGGACGCCGCCTGCATCACACCCAGCCCGGTGGCGCCCGCCGCGGCGAAGACCACGTCGGCACCGCGCGCGAACTGGCTCTTGGCCAGCTCGGCACCGCGGCCGGGATCGTTCCAGGCGGCCGGGGTGGTGCCGGTCATGTTGACGAACACCTCCGCGCCCGGCGTGACATGCTTCACGCCCTGCTCGTAGCCGGTCAGGAAGTTGCGGATCAGCGGGATGTCCATGCCGCCGATGAAGCCGACCTTGCCGGTCTTCGACGCCAGGGCCGCCGCCATGCCGACCAGGAAGGAGCCCTCCTCCTCCTTGAAGGTCACGGACTGGACGTTGGGCGCCTCCAGCTTGTCGTCGATCAGGCAGAACTTGGTGTTGGGCGACTCCTTCGCCACCTTCTCCACCGCCGCGGTCTGCGAGAAGCCGACGGCGACGATCACCGAGGCGCCGCGGCGGACCAGCGTGCGCAAGGCCTGCTCGCGCTGCCCCTCGTTGGTGACCTCGAACTCGCGATAGGCGGTGCCGGTCTCCTTCTTGAAGCGCTCGGCGCCGTTGTAGGCGGCCTCGTTGAAGGACTTGTCGAACTTGCCGCCCTGGTCGAACACCACGGCCGGCGAGAAGTCCTGCGCCCGCGCCTGGGGGCCGACCGCGGTGATCGCCGTCATCGCCAGCATGGCGGCAAGGATACGCGTCTTCATGTCCCACCCACTCCGGAAAGCCGAAACTTGACCCAAAGGATAACCGCGCCATCATTCCGCACAACAGGGAAAGCGGACGACAAAGCGGAGGATGGGGTGCAGCGAATCGCGGCGCCCCCGGTTGACGACGGGAACGGGGGCGTTTATCACCCCCGCCGATGGTCGTTGCGTCGAACCGGTGGCGGCTTGCCGCGGCAAGCCGGTCACGGGAACGGCCACGGGAATTGGCGACAGGCATTCGGGGGGCGACGCTCGGTGGATGAAGTCTGGGTGCTTTTGCAGGGAATCGTTCTCGGATTCGCCATCGCCGCACCCGTGGGGCCGATCGGTCTTCTGTGCATCCGCCGCACCTTGCAGCACGGCCCCCTGATGGGCTTCTTCACCGGATTCGGCGCCGCGGTGGCCGACACCATCTATGGCGCCATCGCCGCCTTCGGCGTGTCGGCGGCGCTCAGTTTCCTGCGCGGGCACGAAACGGCCTTCCAGCTGATCGGCGGCATCTTCCTGCTGGTGGTGGCGATCCGCACCTTCCGCCAGCAGCCCGACGCGGAAGAGCGGGAGGCGGCCGCCGCCCCCGACACCAAATCCTGGTTCACCGGCTTCATGACCGGCCTGTCGCTGACCCTGACCAACCCGGCGACCATCATGGCTTTCATCGCCATCTTCGCCGGGTTCGGGCTGGGCGGCACGCTGGGCCGGCTGGAGGCCTCGACCCTGGTGCTGGGCGTCTTCATCGGATCGTCGCTGTGGTGGATGACGCTGTCGATGGGCGTCGCCGCCGTCCGCCACCGCATCTCCGACCGCGGGCTGACCATGCTCAACCACTGCACCGGCGTGGCGCTCGGCGTTTTCGGGCTGTGGGCGCTGGGCATGGCCGCGACCGGCATCGTCGGCATGGCCTGACTCCGTCAGCAGCCGGCCATCAGCAACCGGCTTGCGGCGTGACGGTGGGCGCCTCGTCGGCCCCGCCACCCTTGCGCAGCAGATGCAGGTGCTTGGTCAGCCGCCACAGATAGAGCCCGACCAGCACCACCAGCAGCCCGACGGTGAAATAGCCGATCAGCCGGTGGGCGAAAGGCCAGGTGGACAGCATGTAGCCGGTCCAGGCCAGCAGCGCCGTCCACAGGATCGAGCCGATGCCCGAGGCCAGCGTGTAGTTCAGGATCGACATCCTGCATGCCCCGGCCGGGATCGAGATCAGGGTGCGCACCCCCGGCACCGGCTGCGAGAACAGCACGGCGATGCCGCCATGCCTGGCGAACCAGTCGGTGCTCTGCCGCACCTTCTTCGGATTGATGGTCAGCCAGGGTCCGTATTTCTTCAGAAAGGCCTCCAGCCGGTCGCGGCCCATCATCCGGCTGGGCAGGAACCACACCAGCTGCCCGGCCAGAGAGCCGAGTCCGCCGGCGATGGCGACCCCGACCAGCGTGAACTCGCCGGTCGCCGCCCCGATCCCGGCCAGCGGAATCACCGACTCGGCCGGCAGCGGCGGAAAGATCCGCGCGAGCGCCACCAGCAGGAAGATCCCGATATAGTGGAGGTGGTGCATGGTATGCACCAGCCAGTCCGTCAATCCGCCATCCATTCCGTTCCGTCCTCCCCCACCGGTCGATATGACCCGCATCGGGAAAACGGCCGGCTGCGGCAGACGGTTCCCGCCCCCCTCACGCCGCCTTCGCCATCCCGCCGCCGGAGCCGCTGTTTCCTGATGGCAGCGCCGCAGCCGGAAGGCGGTCACCAGCGCCAGCATGCCGAACGCGATCAGATAGGCCGCCACCCCCCAGGCAAGCGCCAGCAGGCCCAGCGCCGGCAGCACCCACATGCTGAGGCCGAACAGGATCGACAGCACACCGGCCACGCCCCAGGCCCATTTGCCGTGGGTGCGGTCCATGCGCCAGGCGCCCATCACCTCGGCGAAGCCGGTGATGACCGACCAGGCGGCGATCAGGAAGACCAGGGCGAACAGGCTGGCGGCCGGCCACAGCGCAGCGACGATGCCGGCGATCAGGCTGACGACGCCCTCCAGGATGAAGGGCAGCGAGCGTTCATGGTGTCGCGAGGCGCGGATTCCGGCCAGGATGGCGAAGACGCCGTCCAGCAGCAGATAGGCGGAGAAGGTCAGCGCCAGCGTGGCCACCGTCACGCCGGGCATCATCAACGCCAGGATCCCCAGCAGGATGGCCGCCGCCCCGCGCAGCGCCAGCGCCCACCAGTTGCGCGCCAGCAGCATGTTCACGCTGTGCAGGCGGCCTGCAGGCTCAAGCGGCGCCCGCTGTGCCGGATCGTAGGACATGAAACGCCTCCCGCTGCCCGTCTTGCGAAATGACAACAGGAGGCGAAGGGTTTTGTTGCCGGCCCGGTATTGAGGATGCAGGACCGCTCAGTTGCCGCGGCCGAAGTCCGATCCGCGCGCCGGCTCCTTGAAATAGAACATCTCGCGGTCGAAGGTGACGTCGGTGCGCGGGTTCAGCAGGGCGACCTCGGTGGTCATGCCCTGGGCGTCCAGCACCCGCCACTTGCGCAGCTGGAAGGGACGGTCCTCGAACACCAGGGTCAGGGTGCCCTTGCCGGGGTCCTTGGTCTCCAACAGGCTGACCTCGATCACGCCGGGGGCCTGGAACACCTCGGTGACGGTCACGTCGCCCGACAGGCGGATGTTCTTGCGCAGGATGAAGTCGGCCAGCGTCGACCCGATGGGAGCGCTCGACTGCTGGCGCATCTCGCCGTCCCAATAGAAGACGAAGCTGCCGTCGGCGACGATGAAGTCCTTCAGCGGCCGGTCATACTCCAGCCGCATCCGCCCGGGCCGCCACAGATAGAAAGTCCCGGTCGCCTGCCGCCCGTTCGGCGCCACCTGCAGGAACTTCGACTGCAGGGTGGTGATGCCGTTCAGATACTCCTCCACCTTAGCGACGACGGCTTGGTCCTGCGCCGACAGCGACACGGGCGCGGCCGGCGCGGCGACGGCGGACGGGGCGAGCACGACCGGCAGCGGAGCCAGGAGGGCGGCGCACAGCAGGGCGCCAGGAAACAGAGAGCGGGAGAGGCGGCGAAGCACGGTCTTCATCCTTGGTCGTAAGTGCCCGCATTGCTTGGCCGGGCAGTGTGGCGGACATAAGGCGCCTGCGCTCGGCTGCCAAGGAGCACCAAAGGCGGGACCACGGAAATCAGGTGAGGCGGGCCGCGAGATTTCAGGGGCTTCTCCCGGCCGTCATCCCCGCGGAGGCGCTATGGGAGCACAGATCTTGGAGCGACATTAAGCATCTGGAACCAAAGGAGCTTTGCGTCATCCCCGCGAAGGCGCATAGGCGCTAACTTTGAGGACTTTGCCCGTTTCCCAAGGAGTAGGCACTTCTTTCAGCGTCATCCCCGCGAAGGCGGGGATCCAGGCTTGCCCATTGGTTCTGCTTGGAAAACCCTGGATCCCCGCTTTCGCGGGGATGACGGTCGATAAGGGATGGGCTTGGCTTCGACAGCAATTCGACCGGTAAGTCAGCGCCTATGCGCCTTCGCGGGAATGACGGCCAAAACAAGCTCATGATGGGCTCCGATGTCAAAGTGGCTGGCCCCGGATCATCCGGGGCAGGTCGCCGACCACTCCCATGGCGTGCTTCATGAAGAAGCGCTTGACCGGCGGCAGGCGGTTGATCGCCGCCATGCCCAGGTTGCGCGCCAGCTTCAGCGGCGGAATGCTGTTGGAGAACAGGTGGACCAGCCCGTCGCACACCGCCGCCAGCAGCACGGTGTCGAAGCGGCGCCAGCGCTGGAAGCGGGCCAGCACCTCCGGCCCGCCGACGTCGAGGCCGAGACGATAGGCGTCGACCACGACCTCGGCCAATGCCGCGACATCGCGCATGCCCAGGTTCAGCCCCTGCCCGGCGATCGGGTGGATGGCGTGCGCCGCCTCCCCCACCAGCGCCAGCCGGTCGGCGACGAAGCGGTCGGCCAGCAGCACCGACAGCGGCCACGCCTCGCGCTTGGTCAGCAGCGTGATCTCGCCCAGATAGCCGCCGGAGCGCCGCTGCAGCTCGTCGATGAACTGGTCGTCGGGGAGGTTGAGATAGGTGTCGACCAGCGACGTCTTCTCGCTCCACACGATGGAACAGCGGTTGTCGGTCATCGGCAGGACGGCGAAGGGGCCGTTGGGCAGGAAATGCTCGACCGCGACGCCCTTGTTCGGCTCGGTGTGGCGGATGGTGCAGATGATGGCGCTCTGATCGTAGGACCAGCGCCGCACCCTGATCCCGGCGCTGTCGCGCGCCAGCGACCGCCGCCCGTCGGCGCCGACCAGCAGCCGGCCGCGCACCGTGCGCCCGTCGGCAAGCCGCACCGACACGCCGGACCGCGTGAGCTCCACCGCGGTCGCCTGGGCCGGCGCCAGATGCACCAGCCCCGGCAGTTCGGCCGCACGGGTGAACAGGGCGCGGCGGATGTCCTTGTTGTCCAGGATCCAGCCGAAGGGCTGGTGCCTGCCCTCCATCGCCAGTTCGGTGTGGTCGTAATGGATGAACAGGGGCGAAAACTGGTCGGCGATGCGGATGTCCAGCATCGGGCCGGCCTGATCGGCCATGTGGCGCCACACGCCCGCCGACTCCAGCACCATCTTCGAGGCGTAGGAGATGGCGGTGGTGCGGATGTCGAAGCCCTGGCCGCCCATGCGTTCCGGGCTGTCCCGGTCGATGCAGACCACCGGCACGCCGGCGCTGGCCAGCGCCGCCGCCATGGTCAGTCCGGCCAGACCGCCGCCCAGCACCACGACCTCGGTGGTGATGTCGCCGCCGACGCCTCCCTGGGGGGGGACGGTCGCGTTGCCCGATTCGGTGCCCGGTACGGCCATGATGCTCGCTGCCCTCTCGCCTTCTTGCGCCTGCGCTGCGGTGGACCCGCCGGACGTAAGCCTTGCCGGTGCCGCGCGCGGTGAAACAATTGTCGCACGGGGGCGTCCTGTCCAGTCTCCTGTCCCCGGCCGGCGGCCGCCATGCACCGGACAGATTGCCGCTGAGCAATTTTTAGGCATATGCCGCCCTTTTGAGCGCTCAATCAACAGGCATATTCCCATCGTTGCAGCGCATTTCAACCGGCACGATTCTTGTAATCGTTGCTTTTTGCGGTCGACGCGAACAGGCTTGGGCCATCGGCGGGAGGACGGAAGGGCTGTCGGGCCGGACCGGAACCGCAACAAGGCGGCCACAGCCTTTATCCGCGACCGGAACAACGCTTTAAGGGGAAGCCACATGAAACTGGTTATGGCCATCATCAAGCCGTTCAAGCTCGACGAAGTGCGCGAGGCGCTGACGTCGCTCGGGATTCAGGGCCTGACCGTCAGCGAGGTCAAGGGCTTCGGCCGCCAGAAGGGCCAGACGGAAATTTACCGCGGCGCCGAATATTCCGTGAGCTTCCTGCCCAAGGTGAAGGTCGAGGTCGCGGTGTCCGACGACCAGTACGAGCAGGTGGTCGAGGCGATCCAGAAGGCCGCCAACACTGGCCGCATCGGCGACGGCAAGATCTTCGTGCTGGAGATCGCCCAGGCCGTGCGCATCCGCACCGGCGAGACCAACTCCGAAGCGCTGTAAGGCTGCCGGCCCCCAGGCTGTCGGCCCCAAAGCTGCCGGCAATGACGGGCGCGCGTCTGCGCGCCTGTCCGCTTTCTCAGCCGGCGAACGCATCCGCCGCCAGCGCACGCGCATAGTCGCGCAGGTCGGCCGGCCAGTCCGCCGTCAGCGCGTCGAACCGCGCGCAGTCCGCGGCATAGAGCGCCCGAACCGCCTCCTCATAGCCCGGCCGGTCGCCGGCCAGTTCCAACATGACGCGATAGGCGGCCTCCTGCGCATGGCGCACGCGGTCCTTCGCCTCGTTGCCCTTGCGCGCCTCGTCCACCAGCTTGCGCAGCGCCACCGACGCCCCGCCCGGCTGGGCGTTCAGCCAGTCCCAATGACGCGGCAGCAGCGTCACCTCCCGCGCCACCACCCCCAGCTTCGGCCGGCCCGGCCCCCGCGGCGGCGGCGCGAGACGCCACGCGACCTCCGCATCGCTTCCCCGCAGATCGAGGTCGACCGGCTTTCCGGTGGCGTCGTCGAACACCAGCACCGGCGGTCCATCGGGCTCGGCGTCCAGTGCCGCCCGCAACGCCCGCGCAACGCTCAGCGCATCTCCGGCGGCAAGGCGGCGCTCGCCACGAAAGGCGGTGCAGAGAGTCTCGGCGGTGACGGACATGGGCGGAACTCCGGTTGTGCGGAATGGATTTTATCCGGGTGAAATGCCGAGGTCAATATTATCCGGGCTAAATATCCCTGTTTGACCAGCTTGCAATGTATGATTATGATACATATATGGTTGATCCGAAGATTTTTCAGCGCCCTGTCGACCTCGGCCGCGACTTGTTGCGGACTGACGAGGCCGAGCGGGTCATCCGGCAACGCGCGGCGGACACCAAGAACGTCGAATTCCGGCTTCATGCCTTCGACAGGATGGAAGAGCGCGAAGAGCAGGAAGCGCTCAATACTGAAGACGCGCTCGACATCCTCAGGACGGGGTTCGTCCTCGCGGCACCGGAAAAGGCCCGGAATGGCTGGAAATGCAAGGTCGTCAAGAACATCCTGGGCAACCGGGATGCGGGTGTCGTGACCATCATTCTGACAGACAGTGGGGCGCTTCGCATTCTCACGGTCGAATGGGAGGACTGGTGATGCATCACTACACGATGTGCGGTCTCGACAATGTGTATCTGGAGAACGGATACGTCCAGAAAGACACCGAAGACGGGCCGGTCGTCTCGATCGAGGATCTCGACGGCCTTCACCGCGCCATCGCAAACGACATTGCCGACAAGAAAGGGCGGCTGACCGGACGCGAGCTTCGCTTCCTCCGGTCGGTGCTGCGCCTGTCGCAGCAAAAAACTCGCCGAGCACACCGGCTACCAACGCGGAACGGTCACACGGTGGGAGAACGGCGACCCGATCCCGCTGGCGGTTGAGGCGCTGGTGCGCGCCCTCTGGGTCGGGAAATCCAGAGGATGCCCGGTCACCACAGAACTGCTGGACGAGTGGGAGCGTGAGGATACCGAAGCGGTGCGCTTGTCCTATCGCGACACCGGAACCGGGTGGCTTCGCGCGGCCTAATTCACGGTCTCACCCGGAAGTACACGCCTCCCACTTCCCCCCTGTGACCGTTCGGCCACCTGCCGCGCCCAGCCGCAATCAAGGGCTTTGCACGCTTGTGCCCCCCGTGCCCCGCCGATAGGATCGGTCGCTCGCAAGGCGTGGCCGTCTCCCCTAGCCGGGGTGCGGCACCAGGGATGGGAAGAGGGTTGCGGTCGTCATGGTCTCTGCCGATTTCAGCGTCAACAGCGGTGCCGTCTTCACCGAGGCGATCGGCAACGATCGGCTCGACCTGCTGACCGATTATCCCTTCACCCGGCTGTCCAACCTGCTGGCGCCGATCACCCCGCGCGCCAACGTCGCCCCCATCCTGCTGACGGTGGGCGAGCCGCAGCACACCCCGCCCGCCATCATCGAAGAGACCCTGCGCGCCAACGGCGCCGGCTGGAACAAGTATCCGCCGGTCGGCGGCACGCCGGAGTTCCGCGCCGCGGCCGGCGACTGGCTGACCCGCCGCTACGACCTGCCGGCCGGGCTGCTGCATGCCGACAGTTCCATCCTGCCGCTGTCCGGCACGCGCGAGGCCCTGTTCATGCTGGCCCTGCTGGCGGTGCCGACGCGCAAGGCCGGGCGCCAGCCCGCGGTTCTGATGCCCAACCCCTTCTATGCGCCCTATGAGGGGGCCGCGGTGATGGCGGGGGCGGAGCCGGTGTTCCTGTCGGCCACCCGCGAGACCGGCTTCCTGCCCGATCTCGATGCCCTGACACCGGACCTGCTGGAGCGCACGGCGCTCTTCTATCTCTGCACCCCCGCCAACCCGCAGGGCGCCGCCGCCACGCCGGCCTATCTCGCCAAGGCCATCGGGCTGGCGCGGCAATACGGCTTCGTGCTGGCGGTCGACGAATGCTATGCCGAGATCTGGCTTGACGCCCCGCCGGTCGGCGCGCTCCAGGTCGCAACCGCCCTGCCGCACGAGGATGGGAATCCCTGGGCCAACCTGCTGGTCTTCCATTCGCTGTCCAAGCGGTCGAGTGCCGCCGGCCTGCGGTCCGGCTTCGTCGCCGGCGACCCGGCGCTGATCGGCCGCTTCTCCCGCCTGCGCAGCTACGGCTGTGCCGGCATGCCTCTGCCGATCCTGGCCGCCAGCACCGCGCTGTGGCGCGACGAGGCGCATGTGGAGGAGAACCGCGCCGCCTACCGCGCCAAGTTCGCGGCGGCGGAGGCGGAACTGGGCGGGCGCTACGGCTATTACCGGCCGGCCGGCGGCTTCTTCCTGTGGCTGGAGGTCGGCAACGGCGAGGAGGCGGCCAAGCGGCTGTGGGCGGAGGGCGCCGTCCGCGTGCTGCCCGGCGCCTACCTGTCGCGCAGCAACCCCGGCGAGCCGAACCCCGGCGACGCCTTCATCCGCGTCGCCCTGGTGCAGGACGCCGAAACCGTCGCCCAGGCCTGCGCCGCCATCGTCCGCATTCTCGGCTGACCGGTTCCGGCCCGTCCCGGCTCCGACCAGCCAGTCTCTTCGGTTTCTACAGCACGAGGTTTCCGCCCCATGGCCCGACCCGCCGGCCCCACCTCCGCGCGCCCCCCGGCCCAGCCTGGGACGGACCGCCCCCAGCCCGCGCAAGGGGTCGCCCCGCGATAGCGCCAAGGATCTGGGAGCCAAGGATCCGGGGAAGGACCGCCTGCGCGCCGGCCGCAGCCGGCAGGAAAAGCCGCCCTTCTTCTCCCCGGCCATGCGCGCCTTCGTCGTCGCCCGCGCGCGGGAGGCGATGGGCTTCGTGCTGGGGCTGTTCGGCCTGCTGCTGATGGTGCTGCTGGGCAGCTACGATCCGCGCGACGCCTCGCTGAACTCGGTTCCCGCCACGGCGGGGGACACCCACAACCTGTTCGGCCCCCCCGGTGCCTATGTCGCCGACCTGCTGATCCAGTCGCTGGGCTGGGCCGCCTTCGTCATCGCGCTGGTGCCGATGTTCTGGGGCTGGCGGCTCGGTGCCCAGCGCAAGCTGGGGAATCCGCTGTTCCGCACCGTTCTGGCACTGTGGGGGGTGATCCTGGTGTCGATGGCGCTGGCCGGCCTGACCGACCCCTCCAGCGATCCGCTCGCCCCGCTGCCCGGCGGCAGCTTCGGCCAGATCCTGCTGCGCGGCGTCGGCAACCTGTTCGGGGCCGAGCCGATGGTGGCGACCGTCGCCGCGGTCGGCGGTGGGCTGGTGCTGTTCCTGGCGGCCGGTCTGACGATCGGCGAATGGATCGCCAGCTTCCGCGCGCTCGGCCGCGGTACCGTGAACGGCGTCCATCTGATCCGCCACGGTGCCGGTAGCGGCGTCGACGCGCTGCGCCGCCATGGCCGCAACGCGGCGCAGGCCGCTGTGCAGACCGCCTCCATCGCCGTCGACGACGCGCTGCGCGGCGACGGGTCTCCCAGGCGCAAAGGTCCCAGCTTCGACGATGCCGTGCGCGTCGATCCGCTTCCCCCCGCCGGGCTGGACGCCGGCCCGGTGCCGCTGTCGGCCACGCCGTCCGCCGCCGACAAGCCGCTGCGCCCGGTCCCCATCGTCACTCCGCCCAAATCCGCCGCGTCGGAACGCGAAGCCGCCAAGGCCGACCCGCGCCAGACCCCGCCTGCCCCTGGGCGAGGAGGACGGTCCGCCGGGTTACGAGTTGCCGCCGCTCGACCTGCTGCAGGTGCCGCCCACCGGCATCCGCGGCGAACAGCTGGACGAGGCGGCGCTGCAACGCAATGCCGGCCAGTTGGAAGGCGTGCTGGGAGATTTCGGCGTGCGCGGCGAGATCCAGAAGGTCCATCCCGGCCCGGTCGTCACCCTGTACGAACTGGAACCGGCCCCCGGCACCAAATCCTCCCGCGTCATCGGCCTTGCCGACGACATTGCCCGCTCGATGAGCGCGGTGTCGGTCCGCGTCGCCGTGGTGCCGGGCCGCAACGTCATCGGCGTCGAGCTGCCCAACGCCAGGCGCGAGACCGTGCTGCTGCGCGAGCTGATGGCGGCGGAAGGCTTCGACAAGCATGGCGGCAAGCTGGCGCTGGCGCTCGGCAAGGACATCGGCGGCCAGCCGGTGGTCGCCGACCTCGCCCGCTTCCCCCACCTTCTGGTCGCCGGCACCACCGGCTCGGGCAAGTCGGTGGCGATCAACACCATGATCCTGTCGCTGCTCTACCGGCTGCCGCCGGAGCGCTGCCGCTTCATCATGATCGACCCCAAGATGCTGGAACTGTCGGTCTACGAGGGCATCCCCCACCTGCTGACGCCGGTCGTCACCGACCCCAAGAAGGCGGTGGTCGCGCTGAAATGGACGGTGCGGGAGATGGAGGACCGCTACCGCAACATGTCCAAGCTGGGCGTCCGCAACATCGAGGGCTACAACGCCCGCCTGCGCGAGGCGCGCGAGGGCGGCGAGTCGCTGACCCGCCGCGTCCAGACCGGCTTCGACCCCGACACCGGCAAGCCGCTGTTCGAGGAACAGCCGCTCGACCTCACCGAACTGCCCTACATCGTGGTCATCGTCGACGAGATGGCCGACCTGATGCTGGTCGCCGGCAAGGACATCGAGGCGGCGATCCAGCGGCTGGCCCAGATGGCGCGCGCCGCCGGCATCCACCTGATCATGGCGACGCAACGCCCGTCGGTGGACGTCATCACCGGCACCATCAAGGCCAACTTCCCGACCCGCATCAGCTTCCAGGTCACCAGCAAGATCGACAGCCGCACCATCCTCGGCGAACAGGGCGCCGAACAGCTGCTGGGCCAGGGCGACATGCTCTATATGGCCGGCGGCGGCCGCATCACCCGCGTCCACGGCCCCTTCGTTTCCGACCACGAGGTCGAGCAGATCGTCAGGTTCCTCAAGGCGCAGGGCGAACCGAACTATGTCGACGCCATCCTGGAGGACGAGGAGGGCGAGGAGTCCTTCGACGACGGCAGCCTGCCCGGCACCGGCGGCGGATCGGGCGACGATCTCTACGACAAGGCGGTGGCGGTGGTCTGCCGCGAGCGCAAGGCCTCGACCAGCTTCATCCAGCGCCAGCTGCGCATCGGCTACAACTCCGCCGCCCGCCTGATCGAGCGGATGGAGACCGAAGGGGTGGTCGGCAAGCCGAACCACTCCGGAAAACGCGAAGTCCTGGCGCGCAACATCGACGAATGAGTGTTTTCGGGCACCCCGTTGACAGCGGGCGGGTGCAACACCAATATCGGGGGTAGGCGGATCGAGGAATCCTACTCCCCGATCCGCCCGCCCGATCTTAGTGCATCAGAAGGTCAAGCAGCCGCTTGACGATCTCCAGCACCAGGATCAGGAGAGTGAGGAAGCGTTCCATCCTCAAGCCCTCCGTTCGTGCGGCGGCGATGGCGGCCCTTCCGCCATCGCGTCCGCCTGCGGACTATGGCGCAGGCGGACACGTCCGCAAACGGGAAATACACGCAACCGTGTTCTTTTCCTGATTGCAATCAGCGCCGCAAGGGCACCAGCGATCCCAGCAGGAACAGCGCGGCGGCGGCCACCACCACGCTCGGGCCGCCCGGCAGATCCCAGTTCAGCGACGCCAGCAGCCCGGCGATCACCGCCACCACCCCCAGCACCGAGGCCAGCGCCGCCATCCCTTCCGGCGTGCGGGCGAAGCGGCGGGCGGCGGCGGCCGGGATGATCAGCAGCGAGGTGATCAGCAGGATGCCGACGATCTTCATGGCGATGGCGATCACCAGCGCGATCAGCAGCATGAAGGCCAGCCGCAGGGCGTCGACCGGCATGCCCTCCACCCGCGCCAGATCCTCGTCCACCGTCACCGCCAGCAGCCGGCGCCACAGCAGCGCCAGCCCCGTCAGCGCCACCGCGCCGCCGCCATAGATCGCCATCAGGTCGCCATCGGTCACCGACAGGATGTCGCCGAACAGATAGGCCATCAGATCGACGCGCAGCGTCTCCAGAAAGGCCAGGGCCACCAGCCCGAGCGACAGCGAGCCATGCGACAGGATGCCGAGCAGCGTGTCCGCCGCCAGCGTCCGCCGCCGCTGCAGCGCCACCAGGGCAAGCGCCAGCGCCACGCAGACCGCCATCACGCCGACCATCGGGTTGACGCCCAGCAGAAAGCCCAGCGTCACGCCCAGCAAGGCCGAGTGGGCCAGCGTGTCGCCGAAATAGGCCATGCGCCGCCACACCACGAAGGATCCCAGCGGCCCGGCCAGCAGGGCGATGCCGCCGCCGGCGATCAACGCGCGGATCAGGAAATCATCCATGGCAGCAGCCCCCGTCATGGTCGGGCACGACCTTGCCGTCCTCGGCATGGGCGTGGTCGTGGTGATGGACATAGACGGCGAGGTCGCCGGCATGGCCGCCGAACAGCGCATGATATTCCGGATGCCGGCTGACATCCTCCGGCCGGCCGGAACAGCAGACATGGCCGTTCAGGCACACCACCCGGTCGGTGCGCGCCATCACCGTGTGCAGGTCGTGGCTGACCAGCAGCACGCCGCAGCCGCGCCGCTGCCGCACCTGGGCGATGCGGTGGAACAGCTCCGCCTGCCCATGGACGTCCACCGCCTGATCCGGCTCGTCCAGAACCAGCAGGTCGGGGTCGCCCAGCAGGGCGCGGGCCAGCAGCACCCGCTGCATCTCGCCGCCGGAAATGGTTTGCACCGCCGAGTCGGCCAGCCTCGCCACCCCGGCCTCCTCCAGCGCCGCCTCCACCCGGTCGGCGGTCACCGGCCGCCACAGCGCCAGGAAACGCCGCACGGTCAGCGGCAGCGTCTGATCCACCGACAGCTTCTGCGGCATGTAGCCGATGCGCAGGTTCGGGCGCCGCAGCACCCGTCCGCCATCGGGCGCCACCAGTCCCAGCACGGCGCGCACCAGTGTCGTCTTGCCGGCACCATTCGGGCCGATCAGCGTCACCACCTCCCCCGGCTGGACGGCGACGTTGACGCGGTCCAGCACGGTGCGGCGGCCGAAACGGACGGTCAGATCCTCGGTCCAGGCGAGCGGGCCGGCGAAGAGCGCGGAGGTATCCCGGTTTGGGTGAGGTATTGACATGTTACGTTATAACGTGACACCAAAGTGAACGTGGCTTCCCTATGCGCTGAAACCAGCAGCCTGTCCAGCAAGTCGAGAGGATCCCTCCCATGCGCCGATTCGCGCTGTCCGCCACCCTGACCACAGCCCTTGCCGCAGCCGCCGCGTTGCCGGCCCATGCCGAGGTGCCGAAGGTGGTGGTGTCGATCAAACCGATCCACTCCCTGGTCGCGTCGGTCATGCATGGGGTGGGCGAACCGGCTCTGCTGGTGCGCGGCGGCGCATCGCCGCACAGCTACACGATGAAGCCGTCGGACGCGAAGGCGCTGTCGGCCGCCGATCTGGTGGTCTGGGTCGGGCCGGAACTGGAGAGCTTCTTGGAAAAGCCGCTGAAGGCCAATGCGCCCAAGGCGACGCTGCTGACGCTGATGGACCTGAAGGGCCTGACCCTGCTGGAAACCCGCGAGGGCGGCGCCTGGGAGGCACATGATCATGGTCGGAAGGGGGGCCATGATCATAAAGGTCACGATCATAAAGGCCACGACCATGCCGAAGAGCATGAGGAACTGAACAGCCACATCTGGCTCGATCCCGCCAACGCCCGCGCCATCGTCAAGGCGGCGGCGGAGGCGCTTGCCGCCAAGGATCCGGCCGATGCGGAGGCCTACCGGACCAACGCCGACCGCACGCTGCAGCAGCTCGACGCCCTGGACGCGGAGTTGAAGGCCGCGCTGGCGCCGGTAAAGGACAAGCCCTTCGTCGTCTTCCACGACGCCTACCAGTATTTCGAGGCGCGCTACGACCTGTCGGCGGTCGGTTCCATCACCGTCAGCCCGGACCGCCGCCCGTCCGCCAAGCGGCTGTCGGCGATCCGCGCCAAGATCGGCGGGCTGGGTGCGGCCTGCGTCTTCGCCGAACCACAGTTCGAACCGGCGCTGGTCCAGACGGTGGTGGAGGGCACCAAGGCCAGGACCGGCGTGCTCGACCCCGAGGGCACCGAGTTGCCGGAAGGCGAGGCGCTCTACCCCACCCTGCTGCGCAACCTCGCCGCATCGCTGCGCGGCTGCCTTGGCGCTTAAGCCCCGGCCGGGCCTGTGCTAAACCGCTGAAGGCGGGGAAGCCCGGCCGGAAGAGCTGAACAGGGGATTGGCGTCATGAAGATCGGTGTCGTCGGGTGCGCGGGGCGCATGGGGCAGATGCTGGTGCGCGAGATCGCGGCGACCGCGGGCTGCACGCTGGCCGGCGGGACCGAGCGGGTGGGCGGCCCGGCGCTGGGCAAGGATCTGGGCGTGCTGGCCGGGCTGGACCCGCTGGGCGTGACCGCCATCGACGATGCGGTCGCCCTGTTCGCCGAGGCCGACGCGGTGATCGACTTCACCAGCCCGGAGTCGACGGAGCGTCACGCCGCCCTGGCCGCCCAGTCGGAAACCGTGCTGGTCGTCGGCACCACCGGCCTGAACCCGGCGCAGCAGGCGGCCATCGCCACCGCGGCCACCCACACCGCCATCATCCAGTCGCCGAACATGTCGCTGGGCGTCAACCTGCTGCTGGCGCTGGTGGAGCAGGTCGCCCACACGCTGGACGACGACTTCGACATCGACATCCTGGAGATGCACCACCGCCGCAAGGTGGACGCGCCGTCCGGCACCGCGCTGGGCCTCGGCCATGCCGCGGCGGCCGGGCGCGGGGTCAGGCTGGAGGATGTCTGGCAGAAGGTCCGCGACGGCCACACCGGCGCCCGTCCGCGGGGCGAGATCGGCTTCGCCACCCTGCGCGGCGGCGACGTCATCGGCGACCACACCGTGATCTTCGCCAGCGAGGGCGAGCGGATCGAATTGACCCACAAGGCCTCCGGCCGCCAGATCTACGCCAAGGGCGCCGTCCGCGCCGCCCTGTGGGCGCAGGACAAGACGCCGGGCCTCTACAGCATGCGGGACGTGCTGGGCCTCTGACCCTCCTCCCTTTGTGAAGGGGCGGCGGTCCTACACCCCCGCCCCTTCCCGCGTCAGCACGGCCAGGAAAGCGTCGACGACGCGCGGGTCGAAATGGCGGCCCGATTCGGCACGCAGCAGGTCCAGCACCTCGGCGATGTCCCACGCCTTCTTGTAGGGGCGGCGGTGCAGCAGCGCATCGAAGACGTCGGCGACGGCGACGATGCGGCCGGCCAGCGGAATGGCGTCGCCCACCAACCCACGCGGATAGCCGCTGCCGTCGAACTTCTCGTGATGGCTCTCGGCGATCTCCGCCCCCATCGACAGGTAGCCGCGCCGGTCGCCGCCGCAGGCGTCGCGCAGGATGCTGCCGCCGATGGACGCGTGGTCGCGCATGACCGCCATCTCCGCCTCGTCCAGCCGGCCGGGCTTGCGCAGGATGGCGTCGGGGATGCCGACCTTGCCCACGTCGTGCAGCACGCTGGCCAGCCCGATGGTGTCGCAGAACCAGTCGTCCAACTCGTCCGGAAAGTCGCCGCGGGCGTGCAGTTCGCGCGCGATCGCCGTCGCCCAGCGGCCGAGCCGCTTCACATGGTCGCCGGTGACCTCGTCCTTGTACTCCGCCAGCTTGCCGAGCGCATGGACGGTGGCGACCTGCGCCTCGTTCAGCCGCTCGTAGAGCCGCAGATTGTCCAGCCCGACCGCCGCCTTGGTGCAGAGCAGTTCCAGCAGCGGCCGGTCGCCCTCCGCAAACGGACCGCCGAGCAGGCAGAGCGCCAGCGGCGCCGAATCGCGGCCGCGCAGGACGGCCACGCCGTGCTGCGTGCCCCATCGCGCCTGCCCGTCGTACAATGCGGCGGCGATGTCCTCGGCGGCCTCCGTCGGCGGATCGGCCGGCAGCCCGGCTTCGGCGAGGATGGCGACGCCTCCGTCCTCCCCGGCTCCGCACAGCAGGGCGGTGGCGGCGTTGGTCAGCAGGGCCGACGCCCGCCCCACCAGACCTGCCAGGAATTGGGAGCGCGACCGCAGTCCGGCCAGATGGACGGCGGCCTCCATCACCCGCTCCAACCCCTGCCGGCCGCGTTCGATGGTGGCGATGTGCTGGTAGGAGCGCAGGGCCGCGACGGTCGCGGTGTAGAGCTTCTGCGCCGTCAGTTCGCTCTTGGCCTTGTAGTCGTTGATGTCGTAGGCGGCGATCACCTGCCGCTCCGGCGCCTGCCCCGGCTGGCCGGTGCGCAGGATGATGCGGATCTGCCGGTTGCCCATCTCCTCGCGGATGTGGCGGACCAGCTTCAGCCCGGCATCGTCGGTCTCCATCACCACGTCCAGCAGGATGGCGGCGATCCCCGGATTCTCGGCCAGCAGCGACCGCGCCTGCCTTGCGGTATAGGCGGACAGGAAGCGGACCGGCCGCTCCTCGAACGTCATTTCGCCCAGCACGACGCGGGTGATGGCGTGGACCTCGTGGTCGTCGTCGACGATCAGGATCTGCCAGGGCGGATTTTGCCGGCCACCGGCCGCATCGACGGTCTCGGCGGCGAACTCCAACACATCCCCGGCGGGCTCCCGCCGGGCCTCTTCCGCCATTTCGCCCCTGTTGCAGCCATCGGCCATCACCGCCCCCGCGGATCGATTCGCTTCCGCCGGCTCCATGAACGTTACCGACGCGTGCATCACCCATTTCGTCGGCAATTTTCAGAGAAGCTATCTTGCTTTGTCAACAAATCGCCGGGTGCGTGCGTGCGTCGTGCGTCGCCTACCCTTGGGACGCGAGCGCGTCAGGCGGTTCGCTTCCAGGCGACGGTCAGCAGCCCGGCTCCCATCAGCAGCGACCCGCCGGTCCGGTTGACCGCGCGCTGCACCGACGGCGTCCGCACCGCGCGCCGCGCCGCCGAAGCCAGCAGGGCGTAAGCGGCGGCGTTCAGCGTCGCCAGCACCAGGAAGGTCGCCTCCATCACCACCATCTGTTCGGCCAGCGGCCGGGCGGGGTCGAGGAACTGCGGCAGGAAGGCGACGAAGAAGACGATGCTCTTGGGGTTCAGCGCGGTGACGGCATAGGTGTGCAGCATCATGCGCCAGGGCCGGACCGCCGACTCGTCGGCCACCGTCTCGGCCTCCCGGACCGGCGCCCGCCACAGCTTGATCCCGAGATAGACCAGATAGGCCGCACCGGCCCATTTCAGCAGGGTGAACAGCGCCGCCGAGGTCGACAGCAGCACCCCCAGCCCCAGCATCGAGGCGGTCATCGCGGTGAAATCGCCGAGCGCCACCCCCGCCACCGTCGCCATGGCCGACTTCCGTCCATGGCCCAGCGCATAGGACACGACGATCAGCACCGTCGGCCCCGGGATCATCAGCATGACGGCGGAGGCGGCGGCGAAGGCAAGCCAAAGGTCGGGGGACATCAATCACCTTCGCAATGTCATGAACGTTGGATCGGATCGCGTAAAATCGGACCCGATTTGAAGCGTGAATCCGATCGTCAAACAAAGGGTTACAGCTTCGTGCGTTTCATATTAGACGCACGAAGCTGTAAATCATGGAAGAATTTTGCAACGGAACGCTCTACCCTTCATTCGCAAAGCATACTGCAACCGCCACATCAGATTCCGGCAGGTCGCTCGTCAACACTGTTTTCCATGACCTTTTCAGAAAGATCCGACATCCGACTCTTGTTTATATCCTCAACAAGCCACTTCTTCATCAGGTATATTGCGCGTCTCCGGGACTCCATATGGACTGGCGCCTCGATAAAGAGGTAAGGAATTTCTTCGTCCTCGTCTTCACCATCTCCGAAAACGCTTACCCAGCACTTGAACCAAACGGAATCGTCCGACGGAAGGCATTGCTGAATTACAATGCCTTTATTATTCTGTCCTGAATATATGCTGAAAATGGGGGTTCCCTCATGCAGCGGATCGCTTGCCCAAGGTTGCCAGTCCACCCTCTTGGTCCCTAGCGCCTCTTCAAAGGCTTCCAACCAAAATTTACGCGACAAGGAATATTGACGCTCATCGTCACGAAAGCGGCTGAACGGATAAAGCGGGTCTGACTGAGCTTGCACACTCATGGCACGAAAGCCTTTCCTGCACGAACCTCGACATCCACACGGCGTCCCTTCGTGTCGTTCGGCACCGCAAAGGAACGGATGATGGTAGCGTTCACTCCCCCCGCAGTAACCGCACGATCAATATAGTCCCGGACCGCTTGAAAGGCGACTCCCCGATAAGCCTGCTCTGAGGGACTAAGCTTGTTGTGCAGAGCATTGAGTTTGGCGTGCCCGTCCACCCCCGTTAAGGGCAGCGACTGAGCCCATTTTTCCGATTCTTGGACATGGGCACCCTGAGCCTGGAGCCGTCCCCGATGCGGAGGCTTAGAGGTATTATGATTGCTCATCTGCACCTTCTGCGCGCACGTTAGCTGAAAAAACGCTTTTTTTTTACCACACCATGACGCCGTTTCCACAAATTGATGAGCATTCCATTTGATTGGTAAAGGCAAAACTGTTGACCGATCACTACTTTTTCGCGCTCCACACCCCGGCCAGGAAGGGCAGCGCCAGCAGGACCTGCAGGCCGGCCCAGCCCAGCGCCTCCCAGTTGGGCAAGGTCCAATCGACCTCGTGCAGTGCCTCCATGAAGGGAAGCTGGCCGTAGATCAGCGATTCGAGCGGGACGAAGCCCTCCGCCACCACGGTCAGCAGCGCGCCCAACAGCAGCCCGAAGCCCAGCAGCGACTCCACCGGCATGCGGCGGACGGCGCCGCACAGCCCGCGTGGCTCCCCATCGTCCACCGGGACCGCCGGGCGGAACAGGCTGGCGATGCCAAGCACGTTGCGCGTTTCCGTCCCCACCGGCCGGCGGGCGGCGCGGATCAGCCCCAGCGCCGGCAGCGCCACCGCCGGGATCAGCAGGTAGGGGTTGGGAAAATCGCGATACCGGCCGTCGTAGATGATGAGCAGCGACCAGACCAGCGCCGCGGCGCCCAGCGCCACCGCGCTCCACCGCCCCACCCGCTCGGTGCGGGTCAGGGCGGGGCGGGCGTGGCGCAGGCCGACCAGCGGCTCGCGCGCCAAACCGCCGCTCGCCAGCGCGCGGTGGGCGGTCAGCAGCACCGCCAGCACAAGCGCGGCGGTCAGCGCCAGCATGCCCACGGCCAGCGTGGTGTCCTGCCAGTAATGCTTGCCGTGCGCCGCCACGAAGCCGGCGCGGACATAGAGGGTCGACAACGCCTGCGCCAGCAGGATCAGCACCACCCAGCCGGTGCCCGGCAGATGGCGGCGGAGCCCGGCCAGCCCGCCCACCAGAACCAGCGCGATCCCGCTGGACGCCGCGAACAGCCAGGGCCAGGCGACATTGCCGACGACCGGCCCGGCCAGCGAGAATTTCGGCGTGCGGTCGGCGTTGTAGAGCCCCCAATGGCCGCCGACGGTTCCCTCCAGCTTCGCCTTCCATTCCTGGTCGAAGGCCTCGATCACGTTGTAGTCGAAGCCCTCCTGCTCGGCCATGCGGACGAAGGCGTTGACGAATTTCGCCTTGTTGACCAGCCCCGGCACGGCGGCCCCGCGCGAGCGGCCTTGCGTCGGCCAGCCGGTCTCGCCGACCAGGATCGGCTTGCCCGGAAAACGCTGGGCGATGGTGCGGTAGCTGTGGCGGATGCGCTCGGTGGCGCCCTCGACGCCGGCCGGCACGTCCTCCCAGTAGGGCAGCAGATGGATCGTCAGGTAATCGACATGATCCGCGATCTGCGGGTATTTCAGCCACCATTCCCAGACATCGGCGTAGGACACCGGCTGCTTCACCGCCGCCTTGACCCGGTCGATGTAGCCGGTCACCTGTTCCGGCGTCAGTTCGCGCCGCAGCAGCACCTCGTTGCCGACGATGACGCGGGTGATGACGTCGGGATAGCGGTTGGCGAGGTCGATCAGCGAGGCGATCTCCGCCTCGTTCTTCTCGGCCTTGGAGGACAGCCACGCCCCCATGGTGACCTGGATGCCGTGCCTGCGCGCCATCTCCGGCACCACCTGGAGCCCTTCCAGCGAGGTGTAGGTGCGGATGCCCGCCACCTGCGGCGCCAATGCCGCGAGGTCCTCCTCGATCTGTGCATCGGTCGGGAAGACCTGGGTCAGCGGGCTCTGGCCGTCGCGGAAGGGGGCGAAGGACACGCTGCGCAGCTTGCCCCCCGGCGGCGGATCGAGCGGCACCGGGCGGTTCGGCAGGGACCAGACGGCGAGATTCGCGAGGCCGGCGACGAGGATCGCGGCGAGGATGAGGATCAGGCGCATGGGCGGGATGTCTACACCAAAGGCTTGACGGTTTGAACGGTGACCGTCGCACCAACAGGCCGGAGGGTGATTTTATTCACGGATGCGGACAGAAAATGGGCGCGCCCCCCAAAAGGAGGCGCGCCCAGTCGGTCAAGGATTGAGTGACGTGCCTTCGTCACAGAACGGTAAACGTGCGGGAGGGAGAGATTATTCCGCCGGGAGGGTGTGACTTTGTGGGGACGTCAGACCCCCACCTATCCTCCCCCGCTGGGCGGGGGAGGGACTGCCGCCACTCTCCCGCACAAGCACTTATCCCCTCCCCCGCCCAGCGAGGGAGGGTTAGGGTGGGGGTCGAACGCGGCCAAAAAAACACCAAATCTCACCGCTCCACGAACGCCTTCTCGATCACGAACCCGCCCGGCTCGCCGTTGGTGCCCATGACGAAGCCGCGCTTTTCCATCATCGCGGTGGTCTCGGCCAGCATCGCCGGGCTGCCGCAGATCATCACGCGGTCCTTCTCGGCGTCCAGTTCCGGCAGGCCCAGGTCGCTGTACAGCTTGCCGGTCTCCATCAGCGTGGTCAGGCGGCCCTGGTTGCGGAAGGGCTCGCGCGTCACGGTGGGGTAATACAGCAGCTTTTCCTTCACCTGCTCGCCGAAGAACTCGTTCTCCGGCAGGCTGTGGTGGATCAGGTCGTCATAGGCCAGCTCCGCCACGGTGCGGGTGCCGTGGGTCAGGATCACCCGGTCGAACTTCTCGTACATCTCCGGGTCCTTGATGATGCTGAGGAACGGCGCCAGGCCGGTGCCGGTGCTCAGCAGATACAGGTTCCGCCCGGGAAGCAGGTTGTCGGTGATCAGCGTGCCGGTCGCCTTGCGGTTCACCAGCAGCGTGTCGCCTTCCTTCAGGTGCTGGAGCCGCGAGGTCAGCGGGCCGTCCTGCACCTTGATGCTGAAGAACTCCAGCGTCTCCTCGTAATGCGCGCTGACCAGGCTGTAGGCGCGCAGCAGGGGCCGGCCGTCGACCTCCAGCCCGATCATGGTGAACTGCCCCGGCAGGAAGCGGAAGGACGGATCGCGCGTGGTGGTGAAGCTGAACAGCGTGTCGGTCCAGTGGTGAACGGTCAGCACGCGCTCTTTGATCAAGTTGCTCATGGGGGCGTTCCAAAACCTGTCGAGGCCAACTCCGTTGGCACTGTTCTAGCCATTGTCCGGGACGCTGCATCAGGTGGCCGGTGCGCAGACACGCAAGCGGAGCTGCCGCGACGCAACGGCCGAAACCTATCAACAAACCCGGTCGAAGGCCACGGATTTATACCAGTCAAATGACGGGCTTTCCGGCAAACAACACAAACTCCGCCGTACAACATTGATCCCGGTCAATCGCCGCTTCATTCCGCGCTGGGCGGCGCGAACAGGTAGGGCGACAGGCCGCGCAGGTTCTCGTCGACGATAAGCCGATGATTCAGCGGCGGGAACGCCCGCTGCGAGCAGTCCAGCCGCGGGCAGAGCCGGCAATTCACGCCGATCGGCGTCGCCGCGTCGGTGTTGGACAGGTCGAACCCGTCCGCATAGGTGACCTGAGCCGCATGCTGGACGTCGCAGCCGAGCGCGATGGCGAACTGCTGCGGCGGGCTGCGGTGGCCGCCGCCGGCCTTCACCACCGTGCGCGCGATGGAGAAATAGGCGGTGCCGTCCGGCATCTCCGCCATCTGGCTGTGGATCTTGCCCGGCGTGCGGAAGGCGTCGTAGACGATCCAGCGCGGGCAGCCGCCGCCGAAGCGGGCGAAATGGAAGCCGGCGCCGGAAAAGCGCTTGGACACGTTGCCGGCACTGTCCACCCCGCATGAAGAAGAAGGGCACGCCCTTGGCCCCCGACCGGTGCAGGGTGGTCAGCCGGTGGCAGACCTGCTCGAAGGACGCATCGAAGCGCCGACGCAGGATCTCGATGTCGTAGCGCAGCTGGGTCGCCGCCTCGTGGAAGCGGGCGTAGGGCATCAGCACCGCCGCGGCGAAATAGTTGGCCAGCCCGATACGGGCCAGCCGCCGCGCCTCGTCGCCCGACAGGTTGGCGGCGTCGACGATGCCGTTCAGCAGGTCGCGGTGGCGCAGCAGCGCGATCTGGCAGGCCAGCTGGAAGGTGCGTCCCGATGGCGCCAGCATTTCCGACAGCAGGATGCGCCGGCTGTGGCGGTCGAAACGGCGCACGGCATAGCCCATCACCTCCGACGGCAGCAGGCGGACGCGGACGCTGTGCTGGGTGTTCAGCCAGTCCACCAGCCCGCGATAGAGGTCGCCGCGCTCCAGCTTGCCGTCCTGCCACAGGCTTTCGGCCGCCGCCTCCAGATCGGGAAAATGGTTGGAATGGGTCTGGAACAGGTCGCGCACCTCGTCCTGCGGAAAGCCGGCGCTCTGGCACCAGATGCAGCTTCTCGCGGTCGGCCACCCGCTCCGCCAGCGCCTGCAGGTCGTCGCGCGCGCCGCGGAAGCCGCGATAGAGCGCGACCACCGCCTGCCCCAGCGTCGGCGCCACCGCCGCCAACTCGCGGAAATCCTGGTTCTTGAT
This sequence comes from Azospirillum sp. INR13, assembly GCF_015390205.1. Classification (NCBI taxonomy): domain Bacteria; kingdom Pseudomonadati; phylum Pseudomonadota; class Alphaproteobacteria; order Rhodospirillales; family Azospirillaceae; genus Azospirillum; species Azospirillum sp. INR13. The sequence goes on along the minus strand of NZ_VUOI01000007.1, from coordinate 111,861 downwards.
GTCGGAGCCGTCGAACAGCGGGTCGGCGAACACCTCGCGCAGGCCGGCCACCAGCCGGCTTTCCTCGTCCTCGGCGAAGGCCTGGAGATCGACGCCGAACTGGTGACCCAATTTCAACAGCAGAGGCACCGTGACGGGGCGCTGGTTGTGCTCGATGAGATTCAGATAGCTGGGGGAGATGCCCAGCTGCTCCGCCATCTGGGCCTGGGTCAGGCCGTGGTCGCGGCGCAGGCGGCGGACCTTCGGACCCAGCATCGCCTTCTTTTCCATGGTCGCCACGGCATGCCCTTCAGCTTTACAAGATTTACGGATTTACAGGATTGTGAAAACGGCAGTTTACAAACGGACCTTTTTACAAACAAGGGCTTATTGCAACGCACCCGAGGCAGGTTTAACTCTTGATCCACGGCCGCGCTGTAAAGCGCAAGCGGCCACCAAGACGGCAAAGTGCGGTTGATTACGGCGGGAGGAAACGCCGCTGCACATCAGCCGCAGGGACCGACAAAAGGCCCGCCCCGAGACCCAAGTTCCGCCCCGATCAACCGGGCGTACCGGACATAAGGAACCTGACCCATGTCGCTCGATGAAAAGACCAAGGCCGCCATCCACGCCGCCCGTTACGAGGGCATCCGCCGCGACTACACCATGGACGACGTCAAGCGTCTGAGCGGCTCGGTCAAGATCGAGTACACGCTGGCCGAACTGGGCGCGCGCCGCATGTGGGAACTGCTGAACACCGAGCCCTACATCAACACGCTGGGCGCGCTGACCGGCAACCAGGCGATGCAGGCGGTCAAGGCCGGCCTGAAGGCCATCTACCTGTCCGGCTGGCAGGTCGCCGGCGACGCCAACACGGCCGGCCAGATGTACCCGGACCAGAGCCTGTATCCGGTCAACTCGGTCCCGGCGGTGGTCGAGCGCATCAACAACGCCTTCAAGCGCGCCGACGAGATCCAGACCTCCGAGGGCAAGGGCGACACCTACTGGTTCGCGCCGATCATCGCGGACGCCGAGGCCGGCTTCGGCGGCCCGCTGAACGCCTTCGAACTGATGAAGTCGATGATCAAGGCCGGCGCCGCCGGCGTGCACTGGGAAGACCAGCTGGCTTCGGAAAAGAAGTGCGGCCACCTCGGCGGCAAGGTTCTGATCCCGACGCAGCAGCACATCCGCACGCTGAACGCCGCCCGTCTGGCCGCCGACGTCTGCGGCACCTCGACCCTGGTGATCGCCCGCACCGACGCGGAGTCGGCGCAGCTCATCACCTCGGACATCGACGAGCGTGACCATCCCTTCATCGATTTCGACTCCGGCCGCACCACCGAGGGCTTCTTCCGCCTGAAGAAGGGCATGGGCGTCGATCACTGCATCGCCCGCGGCCTGTCCTACGCGCCGTATTCGGACCTGATGTGGTGGGAGACCTCCAAGCCGAACCTGGACGAGGCGCGCCGCTTCGCCGAGGCCGTGCACAAGCAGTTCCCGGGCAAGATGCTGGCCTACAACTGCTCGCCGTCCTTCAACTGGAAGGCCAACCTGGACGACGCCACCATCGCCAAGTACCAGCGCGAGCTGGGCGCCATGGGCTACAAGTTCCAGTTCGTCACGCTGGCCGGCTTCCACAGCCTGAACTACTCGGCCTTCACGCTCGCCAAGGGTTACGCCGAGCGCGGCATGGCCGCCTACTCCGAACTGCAGCAGGCCGAGTTCGCGGCCGAGAAGGACGGTTACACCGCCACCAAGCACCAGCGCGAAGTCGGCACCGGCTACTTCGACGCGGTCGCCACGGCGATCTCCGGCGGCACCTCCTCGACCACCGCGTACAAGGACTCCACCGAGGCTGACCAGTTCCATTGATCGCAGGTTCCGATCATCGGGATTGGTCCGTGATCCGGTGTGCGAGCCGGATCTTTTCGAACGGCTGATGCTTTGACTTGCCGACGGCCGGGGGCCTTCCCCCCGGCCGCTTTTTTGTCTCCGAACGGATTTGAAGCCGTTCATTCGAAATAAACCGTCGGTGAAGCCACGCCCCTATGGTATGGCAGACCTGCGCCGCATCAACCGGTGGTACGGCCCGGCTGGGCCGAAAGTCTTGAACGGGGCTGGAAAATAGCGCCGAATTCCCTGCCGGACAGGGAATCCGCAGGCCGCCGGCCTTGGGTGCGGCGCGGAATCCGTTGTTGACTTGGCACCGCATCGGGACCAATTAAGTTCGCATGCTGAAAACAAACCGATCCGGGACGTAAAGGTCCCACACGCCGGCACCCCGATCTCGGGCCACCGGCGGGCGGAACTGGCCGCCGCGCATCCCCCTGCGCGGCGATGACCGTTTCCCGGCCGCCCCCTGCTCCGGCAGGCCCCCGGCGGGTTCTCCCCTGGCGAACACGCTATCGGAGATGATCCGGCGTTCTTTGGTGAAACGATGAAAGGACAAGACAGTATGGATCAATCGCTCGCAGGAAAGTCCATCGCCATCCTCGTCTCCAACGGCTTCGAAGAAGCGGAGATGACCGAGCCGCAACGCGCCCTGATCAAGACCGGCGCCACGCTGCGTACCATCTCCACCGAGACGGGTCTGGTCAACGGCTGGCACGGCAAGTCCTGGGGCCATTACTTCCCGGTGGACAAGCATCTGAGCGAGGCGCTGGGCGCCGACTTCGACATGCTGCTGCTGCCGGGCGGTGAGCGCAGCGTGGCGAAGCTGCAGCAGTCGGCCCACACCCGCCGCATCGTCGGCCATTTCCTGGATGCCGGCAAGCCGATCGCCGCCATCGACCAGGGCATCCAGCTGCTCGCCATTCCCGGCAAGCTGCGCGGCCGCCTGCTGGCCGCCCCGGAGGCCTACCGTGCCGATCTGACCGCCGCCGGCGGCCGGATCAGCGACGAGGCTCTGGTCGTCGACGACATCACGGTCTCGGCGCTGGGCCAGGACCAGCTGAACGAGTTCGTCGAAGCCGTGGTGAAGCTGTTCACCGAGCTGGGGTCCGTTCGCAAGGCCGCCTGACCTCCATCCTCAGCCGGTCCCGAAACGGCCGCCGCACCAACCGGGTGCGGCGGCCGTTTCGTTTTCGGGCCGGTTCTTTCCCGCACTGTGACCATTGCCCGTCCCCTCCGATTTCCGACGAATTCACTCGCCTTCCGCGTTGATAATTTTAAACGTTCGGATTAGTAAGGTTGAGGGTCGAACAATACCTTCGGGCGGGATGATTCCTTGCCGAAGGCTTGGCGGGGATGCAGGCAAAATGGCTAAAATTCGTGCGTTCGGGCGCCTCACCATCCGCGCCAAGATCATCGTCGCCGTGCTGGGCACCGTGGTGATGGCCGGCGCCTTCGGCCTGTTCACGCTCAGCCGGCTCGAAATCCTAAACAATGCTGCGGAAACCATGCGCAGCCGTTCGCTGCCGGCGACCCAGCTGGCCGGTCAACTGACCTCCGCCGCGCAGAGTCATCGCATCGCCGAAGCCGCCTATGCGCTCGCAACCAACGAGATGCAGGTGAACCAGGCGGAAAAGGGCTGGGCCGACGCGGTGGCCGAGGTCACGGCCCGCCGGCAGGACGCCGGCACCCGCTTCACCGCCGGGGAAGGGGCGGCGCGGCTGGCGGCGTTCGACGAAGCCTGGACCGCCTATGCCGCCGCGGCCGACCGGGTGCGCGCCCAGGCCCGCGACGGCAATGCCCAGTCCGCCGTCAGCGTCTTCAAGCGCCCCAGCGCCGTCGCCTTCGCCCGCGTGCAGGAGGCATTGGACACACTGGTCGACGGCACGATGGCCGATGCCGGTGCCGTCGCCGACCAGGGAGCGGAGGTCTACAACAGCGCCCACGGCATGGTGCTGGGCGGGGTGACGCTTTGCACCCTGCTGGCGCTGGGCTTCGGCGTCGTGCTGGTGCGCGGCATCTCCCGCCCGATCCTCGACGTGGCGAGCGCCCTGGAGCGGCTGGCCGCCCGCGACTTCTCCGCCAGTTTCGAGGAATGCCGCCGGGACGAGATCGGCCGCATGGCGACCGCCGCCCGCGTGTTCCGCGACACCATGCTCGACACCGAACGCCTGCAGCAGGAGCAGGAGCGGCTGAAGACCGCCGCCGCCGAGGAACGCCGCCGCGAGTTGCGCACTCTCGCCGATGGCTTCGAGGCGACGGTGAAGCGGCTGGTCGAAGCGCTGTCGGCCTCCACCGCCGAGATGGCCGCCGCCTCCAGCGCGATGGCGGAGGGTGCGGCCGAGACGGCGCGCCATTCCGACGCCGTGTCGTCCGCCGCCGGCCGCGCCTCGGCCAATGTCGACAGCGTCGCCGCCGCCACCGCCGAGCTGTCGGCCAGTTTCGCCGGCATCGCCAGTCTGGTCGCCGATTCCGCCGGCATCGCCGCCGACGCCACCCGCGACGCCGAACGCAGCACCGCAGTGATGGGCAGCCTCGCCGAAGCGGCGGAGGAGATCGGCAAGGTGGTGGACATGATTTCCGGCATCGCCGGCCAGACCAATCTGCTGGCGCTGAACGCGACCATCGAAGCGGCCCGCGCCGGGGAGGCCGGCAAGGGCTTCGCCGTCGTCGCCAGCGAGGTCAAGCAGCTCGCCGGCCAGACCGCCAAGGCGACCGCCGAGATCCAGGCCCGCATCGTCGAGATCCAGACCGCGTCGGGCACCGCGGTCGACACCATCGGCGCCGTCACCCGCACCATCGCCCGCATCAACGAGATCGCCGCCGAGGTCGCCACCGCGGTGGAGCAGCAGTCCGCCGCCGTGGGCGAGATCGCCGCCAACATCCAGGATGCCGCCGACGGCACCCGCACCGTCTCCGACAACATCGCCGCCGTCACCGCCGCCGCGGCCTCCGCCGAAGAGGCGAGCGGCGTGATGGTGCGCTCGGTGGACACGGTCACCGGCGATGCCGGACGGATGCGGCAGGAGGTGGACGGGTTCCTGGGGGCGCTGCGGGCGTCGTAACTGGCAGGAACGAATCCGCCGAGGATTTCCCTCTCCCCGGGGGAGAGAGGGCTTTAAGCCTGCTTCGCGTCGATGATCCCCGACGCACCGCCCGCGTCTTGGTGAAGTGGTCCTGCAGCTGCTCGCCCTCGCCCCAGCGGATGGAGCGCTGCAGCGCCGTCAGATCTTCCGTAAACCGCTGCAGGATCTCCAGCACCGCTTCGCGGTTGTTCAGGAAGATGTCGCGCCACATCACGGGGTCGCTGGCGGCGATGCGGGTGAAGTCGCGGAAGCCGCCGGCGGAGAACTTGATGACCTCGGACTTGGTGTCCTCCTCCAGGTCCGACGCGGTGCCGACGATGGTGTAGGCGATCAGGTGCGGCAGGTGCGAGGTGATGGCCAGCACCCGATCGTGGTGGTTGGCCTCCATGATCTCCACGGTGGAGCCGACGCGGCGCCACATCTCCGTCACCCGCGCCAGCGCATGGCGGTCGGCGCCGGTCGCCGGGGTCAGGATGCACCAGCGGCCCTGGAACAGGGTGGCGAAGCCGGCCTCCGGACCGGAATGCTCGGTGCCCGCCACCGGATGGCCGGGGATCAGGTGGACGCCGTCCGGCAGATGCGGCCCGATGTCGCGCAGCGTCGCCTGCTTGACCGAACCGACGTCGGTGACGATGGTCCCGCGCTTCAGCAACGGCCCGATGGCCTCGCCGACCGCGGCGAAGCTGCCGACCGGGGTCGCCAGCACCACCAGCTCCGCACCGGCCAACGCCGCCGCCAGATCGGTGGTGGCCTCCGCCACGATGCCCAATTCCAGCGCCTTGGCGCAGGCTTCCGGGTTGCGGTCGGCGCAGACGACCTGCCGCGCGATCCCATATTCCGCCAGCGCCCGCGCCAGGGAGGAGCCGATCAGACCGATGCCGACGATGGCGACGCGGTCGAACAGAGGGCCAGGGACGGAAGCGGTGTCGGTGTCGGTGGTGACCATGACGCAGGGTGTCCCGAAAGCGGGTTGAACGGCAGTGTAGGCAAGGGAAAAACCGTCCCGTTTAAACCACCTCGCACCCGCCGGACCAAGCGATTCTTTCCGGCACCGCCCCTCAGCCGTCGTTGCGCGTCATCTCCGCCCTGAGCGCCTCGGCCAGCCGCTGGAAGGTCTCCTTCCGGCCGGAGGTGCGGCGCCATGCCAGCGCGATGCGGCGGCCGGGGCGGTTGCCGGCCAGCGGATGCACCGCCAGATCCAGCCCGCGCAGGATGCCCGAATCGACCGCCATCTGCGGCAGCAGCGTCACCCCCAGCCCGTTCGCCACCATCTGCACCAGCGTGTGCAGGCTGGTGCCCTGGAAAGCGGTGTTGTGCGGCGTGGCGTCCAGCGCACAGGCGGCCATGGCGTGGTCGCGCAGGCAATGCCCGTCCTCCAGCAGCAGCAAATCCTCCGACGGAACCGCCACCGGTTGAGTCGGGTCGCCGCCGCTCAGCCGGTGGCCGGTGGGGCAGACGAAGGAGAAACGGTCCTCCGCGATGTCCTCCGTCTCCAGGTCGCCCATCGGATAGGGCAAGGCCAGCAGGGCCGCGTCGAGCTTGCCGGCGTTCAGCTGGCCGAGCAGGCGGGCCGTCTGGTCCTCGCGCAGATACAGGCGCAGGCGCGGGAAGGCCTCGCGCAGGGCCGGCATCACGCGGGGGATCAGGAAGGGACCGATGGTCGGGATCACCCCCAGATGCAGGGCGCCCGACATCGGGTCGGCGGCGGAGCGGGTGATCTCCACCAGCTCCTCCGCTCCCTTCAGCAGCTGGCGTGCCCGTTCCGCGATTTCGCGGCCGAGCGGGGTCGGCAGCACCGAACGGCGCGTGCGCTCCACCAGCGTTGCGCCCAGCAGGTCTTCCAATTCCTGCAGGCCGGCGCTGAGTGTGGATTGGCTGACGAGACAGGCCTCCGCCGCCTGCCCGAAATGGCAGCGGTCGACGACGGCGACGAGATAGCGGAGTTGGCGCAAGGTGGGGAGCGGCTTCATGCCGGGATATGTAATCGGATTTATCGATCAGTTCAATTGGTATTTTCTACTTCTCTTGATCACAGATTTCCCGTATTCCTCCTCGGGTCAACGGGACAACGGAACGACGCCTCACCCCAGCCACCTGATACAGCCCCCCTTGTTCGACCCGGTGCGCCGCACTAAGTCGGGCATGTCACGGCCACCGGCCGGGGATTGAGGCGACAACCATTCATCGCACCCCATCGGAGAACACTAATGTCCTTGATCAACAGCGAGATTAAGCCCTTCAAGGCGACCGCGTACAAGAACGGCAAGTTCATCGACGTGACCGACGCCGACCTGAAGGGCAAGTGGTCGGTCGTGTTCTTCTATCCGGCCGACTTCACCTTCGTCTGCCCGACGGAACTGGAAGACCTGGCCGACAACTACGCCGAATTCCAGAAGCTGGGCGTCGAGATCTTCAGCGTCTCGACCGACACCCACTTCTGCCACAAGGCCTGGCACGACACCTCGCCGGCCATCGGCAAGATCGGCTACACCATGATCGGTGACCCGACGCTGGCCATCAGCCGCAACTTCGAGGTCCTGATCGAGGAAGTCGGCCTGGCCGACCGCGGCACCTTCGTCGTCGACCCGGACGGCAAGATCCAGATCGTCGAGATCACCGCCGGCGGCGTCGGTCGCGACGCCAAGGAACTGCTGCGCAAGGTCAAGGCCGCCCAGTACGTCGCCGCCCACCCGGGCGAAGTCTGCCCGGCCAAGTGGCAGGAAGGCGAGAAGACCCTCGCCCCGTCGCTCGACTTGGTCGGCAAGATCTAAGGGTCCTTCGGGAACCCAAAGGATCGGGGGCCGGTTCCGGCCGGCCCCACCCTCCGCCTTCCGGCGGGTGTTCATCGCAGTACCCTTGCCGGCCGGAACGGCCGCAGGGCGGTTTCCACGGGCTGGTTTCAAAGCCCCCCGTGACGGGTTTCGTCGTCGGTTTCCCCATCCCCGCGAAGGCGGGCACCCAGACGCCGCGCTTTTTGTCGCAGTCCTTTCAAAGTCTGGATCCCCGCCTGCGCGGGGAGGACGATGACGTTTCGAACTCTTCACTGTTTCAAAACCGGACCGCCTGCCCGACCGGCTCTTCCGACTCGGGCCACCATTTTCTCCGCCCGGACCGCCGCCATTTCAGGCAGGCGATCCGCCCCGGACACGAGACGTTGGGAAAGAGAGCCATGCTGGACGCCAATCTGAAGACGCAGTTGAAGGCTTACCTGGAGCGCATCACCCACCCGATCACGCTGGTCGCGTCGCTGGACGACGGGGCGAAGTCGCAGGAGATGCTGGGCCTGCTGGAAGACATCGCCTCGCTGTCCGACAAGATCACGCTGGACCGCAACGGCGCCGACGCCCGCCGCCCCTCCTTCGCGATCAACCGCGACGGCAGCGACATCGGCGTCACCTTCGCCGGCCTGCCGATGGGGCACGAGTTCAACTCGCTGGTGCTGGCCCTGCTGCAGGTCGGCGGCCACCCGTCCAAGGAATCCGAGGAGCTGCTGGAGCAGATCCGCAACCTGGACGGCGATTTCCGCTTCGAGACCTATTTCTCGCTGTCCTGCCAGAACTGCCCGGACGTGGTCCAGGCCCTGAACCTGATGAGCGCGCTGAACCCGCGGATCAAGCATGTCGCCATCGACGGCGCGCTGTTCCAGCAGGAGGTCGAGCAACGGCAGGTGATGGCCGTCCCCACCGTCTTCCTGAACGGCGAGCCCTTTGCCCAGGGCCGCATGGACGTGGCGCAGATCGTCGCCAAGCTCGACACCGGTGCCATCGCCCGCGCCGCCGAGAAGATCAAGGCCAAGGCACCCTTCGAGGTGCTGGTGATCGGCGGCGGCCCCGCCGGTGCCGCAGCCGCCATCTACGCCGCCCGCAAGGGCATCCGCACCGGCGTCGCGGCCGAACGGTTCGGCGGTCAGGTGCTCGACACCATGGCGATCGAGAACTTCATCTCGGTCTCCCACACCGAGGGGCCGAAGCTGGCCGCGGCGCTGGAACAGCACGTCAAGGACTATGAGGTCGACGTGATGAACCTCCAGACCGCCACCGCCCTGGTGCCGGCATCCCAGGAAGGCGGCCTGATCGAGGTGAAGCTGGCGAGCGGCGCCTCGCTGAAGTCCCGCACGGTGGTGCTGTCGACCGGCGCCCGCTGGCGCTCGATGAACGTTCCGGGCGAGGCGGAATACCGCAACAAGGGTGTGGCCTACTGCCCGCACTGCGACGGTCCGCTGTTCAAGGGCAAGCGCGTGGCGGTGATCGGCGGCGGCAACTCCGGCGTGGAAGCGGCCATCGACCTCGCCGGCATCGTCTCGCACGTCACGCTGATCGAGTTCGACAGCCAGCTGCGCGCCGACGCGGTCCTGCAGCGCAAGCTGCACAGCCTGCCCAACGTCACCGTCATCGTCTCGGCCCAGACCACCGAGGTGCATGGCGACGGCAGCAAGGTCGTCGGTCTGTCCTACAAGGACCGCACCGGCGGCGAGCTGAAGCGGGTGGATCTGGAAGGCATCTTCGTGCAGATCGGCCTGGTGCCGAACACCGAATGGCTGAAGGGCACGCTGGCGCTGACCCCGCGCGGCGAGATCGAGGTGGACAACCGCGGCCAGACCTCACTGCCCGGCGTGTTCGCCGCCGGCGACGCGACGACGGTGCCGTTCAAGCAGATCGTCATCGCCATGGGCGAGGGTGCCAAGGCCGCGCTGGCCGCCTTCGACCACCTGATCCGCACGGTGCCGGCCGAGGAAGCCGCGCGCGAGACCGTCGCGGCGGAGTGAGCGGGGTTATTGCGAAGCGCAGGCTTCGATTGCCCCCACCTAACCTCCCCGCTGGGCGGGGGAGGGACTGCCGCCCCCTCCCGAACAAGCGCTCAATCCCCTCCCCCGCCCAGCTCTCGCACAAAGCTATGCTTTGTGCTGACGCGGCAGGCGGACCGTAGGTCCGCTGAGAGCGGGGGAGGGTCAGGGTGGGGGTCTATAACGTCGCAAGACTCCAGCACCCCTCACCCCTTCTTCACCGCCGCCTTCTCCCGATCCACCACGTCCAAAATCCGCTGCAGCGCCTCGGTGCTCAGCGGCGACTCCATCGTCAGCCCATCCCCGAACTTGCGCAGCGCGCCGATGGCGCGGCGCCGGGCGATGAAGTCGTCGTCACCCGGCTCGAACGGCTCGACCACCGGACCCTTGTAATAGCCGCCGCGGAAGCCCCACTGGCGGCGCCCGTCGGCACGCCATTCGCTGCCGTCGGACAGCACCATGCAGCGCCCGCCTTCGGTATAGCGCTCCACCGTTGCGGTGGATTGCGGAATGGACTGGCCGCTGCGGATCGTCACGCGGTCGCCGACGCGGAAGCTGGCGGCAGTGAACATGCTGTCTCCTCAAATGGCACTCGCCCTTTCAACCGGGCCGGAGCGCCGCAAAAATCGTGAAGACGCTGTTTTCCACCAGTTGCCCCGGCAAATCCAGCCCTACAACGCGAAACTCGCCACCACCGGCGCATGGTAGCTGACCGGCGAGGGCTCGTCGGCGTGATCGACCTCGTCGGTCAGATCCTCGTTGTGGATGGCGACCTCCTGCAGCCGTTCGGTCAGCCGCGGCGAGGTCATCAGATGGTCCAGAAGCACCGGCGTGCCGGCATGCAGGACGGTGTAGCGCCGCTCGTCGGGGATCGCCTGCTCCAGCGGCTCCAGCACGCGGTTCGCCAGCTCCGGGTTGCCGGTGAAGTCGGGGGCGGCGCGGATGATGCGGACGGCGGTCTGCTCCAGCTCGGCGTTGCAGTCGCCAGCCACCACGATCAGCGCGTCGGGATCGGCGTCGAACAGTTGATCGACCGCCATGCGCGTTTCCAGCGCCTGCCCCGTCCGCTTGATCGAGGCGAGATAGAAGCCCTCCGCCCAGCCGGACGCCGTCTTCCAGGTCTGGGCATCGGCCTTCTGCCCCGGCACCGGGGCGGCGATCGGGGCGCGCAGATGCAGGTCGAAGACATGCAGAATGCGACCGTCCGGCATCTCCACCTCGGCATGCAGCACCGGCCGGTCCCAGCCGACCTCGGTTTCCGTGTCGGATACCGGATCGGCGGTGGCGAGGCGCACGCGGGCCGGCGGCACCAGATGGTGGCGCAGCAGCCGCGCAGCCCTGATCGGCCATCGGCTGACGATCACCGGGTTGTGGCGGTCGGCCGGCGACGGGGCATCACCTGCGGTGACGTGATAATCGGCATAGCGCGTGCCTTCCAGCAGGCGGGTCAGCGCGCGCAAGGTCCGCGGCTCGCTCTTCACCGGGTGCTGGGCGTCGACCTCCTGCAGGCAGAGGATGTCGGCCTCCAGCCGCTCCAGCTGCGGGCGCAGGGTGGCGATCCGCGCCTCGAAGGGCGGCTCGTCGGCATCGTCGTCCAGGTTTTCCAGGTTGAAGGTGGCGATCCGGAACAGCGTGTCGGCCATGAAGGGCTCCGCGGAGGAACGGCGGGTATCGGCGGCGCGGCTGTGGAATGTACGCCGCCGGTCGAGCTTATCAGAACAGCTCGATGTCGCCTTCGATCCGCGTCCGGCCCAGATGTTCCATGTAGGACGACTCGTTGCGGGCGATGTCGTGCAGGGTCTCGTCGCCGATCAGCCGGCGCTGGCTGCGCCCGCTGGTGGGGAAGAAGCGCACGCCGCGGGGGCTGGCGCCGCCGACGTCCCAGCTGACGGTGGGAATGCCTTCCGTCGCCAGATACTCCATCACGAATTCGACGTTGCGCCGGCCGATGTTGGCGGTGCGCAGCGTGGTCAGGTTCACGTTGGCGCCGCCGAACACCTTGGCGCGCAGCCGGTCGCGCCGGCCGGTGACCGCCAGCAGACGGTTGATCAGTTGTTCCATCGCCGTGGCGCCGTAGCGGGACGACAGCGACAGCGCGTCGGTGCCGGCATCGGGCAGCAGGAAATGGTTCATGCCGCCGATCGCCGCCACCGGATCGTACAGGCAGGCGGCGACGCAGGAGCCCAGCGTGGTGGTGATGACGACATTCGGGTCGTCGGTGACGACGCAGCCGCCGACGACGATGTTGACGACCTCCGCCCCCAGCCGCCGGTCGTGATAGCGGTTGGCGGCGACGTCCTGCCGTTCCAGCCTGCGGCGCAGGGCGCTGCGCGCGGTCGAGGTGCTGGAAATGGCTGTCATCATCGGGTCTGGCACTCCCGCTGCCGAGTGGGGACGGATATGGATCGGATGGCCGGGCATTCAATCCGACTGCGGACCAATTCGTATCGAATCCCCTTTGCCTTGCATTTTAACCGACACGTCATAGTCGAACGTATGACCTATGTCAGTCAATAGGTCAAAACCCACCGCTCCAACAGCCCGCTCTGCAACATGCGGGCGTCCGCGGCCCAGACGCGCGCGTCGGACGGGATGGCGGTCACCCGGCGGTCCAGCGCGGCGTCCATCGCCGCCCGGCGCCGGGCATCGGCGATGAACAGAACGAAGCCCAGCCGCCGGCCGCTGGTTGCCGTCAACAGCCCGGCCAAGCCCTTGACATAGGCCAGGGTCCCGGATTTGGCCCGGACGCCGGGCGGCAGCGCCTTGCCGTCCTCCTCCCCCGGCAGCAGGTCCCACAGCGCGGGTCCGCCGGCCCGCAGCAGCGCCGCCATCTGCCGTGGCGTGGCGCGCGACCCGGTGCACAGCCCCGAATGGTTGGCCAGCCGCAACCCGCCCCACCCGGCCCCGTCCAGCGGTTGCCGTGCCAGCAGGCCCTGCAGCAGCGCCGCGGAACGCCCGAGCGTCGCGACGGCCGGATCCAGCCGGCGCGCGGCGGCCAGCCCGATCACCTCCGCCGACAGGTTGTTGGAATGGCGCAGAAGCCCGCGGACCAGTTCCGCCACCGGCAGGCTGTCCAGGGTGGCGACCGGCATCGCGGCGGCCGGCGCCCGGCCCGGCAGGGGCGGCGGCAGGGCGATGCCGGCCTCGGCGGCCAACCGGCGGAACAGCGTGGCGGCGGCCAGTCCCGGCCGGGCCACCGGCACCCAGGCTGCCCCGGCCTCCCCCGCCGAAGGCGGCGTCATGCGCCAGCGGTCCGCCCCGTCCGGCAGCAGCGGAAAGCGGCCGCCCGCCGCCATCGGCAGGACGGTGACGCTGTCCAGCGGCAGCCGTCCGGCATCGGCGACGGTCAGCGCCTCCGGCCCGCCCCGGCCGCCGCGCCCCCAGCTCAGCAGGGCGCGGTTGTAGTTCAGCGACAGCGCCCCGGCGCCCGTGTTGTAGGGCGCGGCCCAGGGCTGGCCGGAATCGATCTCCGCCAGTTCGGGCAGCAGCGTGGCGTCGTAGAGGAAGCGCCCTTCCACCCGGCGAAGCCCGGCGGCACGCGCCCGGTCGAGCAGTTGCAGCAGCCCTTCCGTTGCCAGGGCCGGGTCGCCGCCGCCCTGCAGGATCAGGTCGCCGCGCAGCACCCCGTCGGAAGACGGGCCACCGCCGGTCAATCCGCTGCCGAACAGCCGGGTGGCGAAGCGGTGGTCCGGTCCCAGCAGGGCCAGCGCAGCCGAGGCGGTCGGCAGTTTCGCCACAGAGGCCGGAATGAAGGGGGTGTCGGCCGACCGCGCCTCCACCGCCCGGCCGCTGTCGGGGTCGAACAGGATATAGCCGACCGCGGTGCCTTCGGGTCCCCGACCCTCGAAATCAATGGTTGCGGCATAGGAAGGCCGCGCCACCGCGGGCAGTGCGAGGCAGCCGAGCAGGCCGAGGAACGGACGGCGGCCCAGCGGCATGGCGGCCGGGCGGTGCTTCGAATCGGGGCGGTTGGAATCGGGAAGGACTGTCAAGGGTCGGGTCTTTCCGCTTCTGATGCAGGATTTCATAAAGTATTTTGGGAAAAAATCGCTGGAAATCGCGAACAGGGACGTAGCCGGCAGCAGTCCGACAGGGGCAGGCCGAAGGGGGATGGCATGGCGATGTCCAAGCGGCGCGAGGCGCGCTTCGAGGTGGTGGTCGAACAGGGCGGCAAACCCAACATCGACGGCGTCTTCGATGACGAGAAGTCGGCGACGGAGCGCGCGAACTTCCTGCTGCGCCTTGCCAAGTTCCCGGTGGTGCGGGTGGTGAAGGTCACCGGCACCGGCCGGGAAGAGACGATCTTCCAGAAATCCTCCTCCGGCGGCGCCAAGCTGACCACCATCTCTCCGATCGAAGAGGCCAGCCTCTGCACGAGCGTTCTGCAGGTCTTTTCCTTCGACAGCCGGATGACCCTGCTGCGGCTGCTGCGCGGTTATTGGGACGACCAGGGCGTCATTCCGTCCGAGCAGCTTCACCGCTACTATCCGTTGCGCTACTTCGAGCGGGAGGCATTGCTGTTCAACCCGGCGGTCAGCCGGCTCGCCGCCATCCAGGCGCCGATGCTGGGGCTGAAGCCGCATGAACGCTACGACCAGATCATCCGCCTGTTCGCCGGGCTGAAGGAACTCGCCCAGGCGTCCGACACGCTGGCCCCCTTCGATCAGGCGCTGATGCGCGGCGGGATTTCCGGCCTGCTGCTGGCCGCCGTCGACCGCCCGGCGGAGGAGCGCGACCGCATCGTCACCCACGCCTTCGGCACGCTGCTGGAGCCGCAGCGCGAGTGGGGGGCCAAGCTGGCGGCCGTCCTGCGCCTGCACCGGGAAGGCGACGGCGAGAACAGCCGGCTGGTGGACGAATTCACGGCGGAGATCGTCGACGGGCGGGAGCCGATCCGCGCACTGATCGGCTACGCGCCCGACCTGGGCTCCGCCATCCTGGCGCTGCTGGCCACCCTGCGCGGCGACCTGGACGACCGCCTGCCCCACACCGAACCGCTGCTGGCGCTGTCGAATGTGCTTGGGTCCGATGGAACGACAACCGGCTTTCCGCGGACGCGGGAGGCTCTGCTCAACCGCATCCGCGGCGGGCTGGACGGGCTGACGCCGCTGACCCGCACCGGATTGTCCAGCGACGCCCGCGCCTTCGGCTCCATCGTCGACGGGATGATCGCCTTCGACGGCTTCATGGGCGGTCCGGCCATGGCGGAGTCGCTGACCCGCCGCGGCAAGACCGTGTGGGCGGCCGGCGGCAGCGACCTGCCCTTCGAGGAAACGATGATGCGGCTGGCTGGACGCTTCAACACCGCGGCCGGGCGGCTGGGCTACCTGCTGGACCTCGGCACCAGCGCCTACGGCCACCGCAAGATCAGCACGGTCATCCAGCATGTCGCCGACGAGTTCGGCCGGGTGAAATCGGCCGCCGAGCTTGCCGCCCCCGGCGCCTCGCTCCAGGAGGTGCGGGAGGGGCTGGGCCGCCGCCTGCGTGCCGCCGGCATCCCGCGCGTCCTGGCCGACGGGCTGATCGCCAAGATCGCCGCCATCCCCGACGAGCAGCGGATGTCGGTGACCGGCAGCGGCGTCCTGGCGGGATCGCGCCTCGCGCCTCTGGTGGCGGGGGTGACGGTCGACCTGCAGGCGCCGCCCGCGCCGCGCCTGACGCTGAGCTTCCAGGGCCGGTCGGTCGCCCTGCCCGACGCCGGCGGCGACATCGTGATCGGCCGCGCCGCCGAATGCGGCATCGTGCTGGACCATGCCTCCGCCTCGCGCCGCCATGCGGTGGTGCGGCTGCGCGACGGCGCCTTCACGCTGGAGGATCTCAGCCGCAACGGCACCCGCCTGGTGCGGCAGAACGGCGAACAGCGGCTGCTGAAGCTGGGCGACGTGGTGCCGCTGTCCGGCCGGGGGGAGATCGTCATCGGCTCCCTCGACCTCGGCGAACATCCGGCGCGGATCGCCTGGGACGTGTCGGGACGTTAGGGGATCAATCGCCGGCGCAGGCCTCGGCCAGCCGGGCGTCGGCGGCACGGCTGGCGGCGCGGTCGTCCAGCATCGCCAACGCCCACACGGCCAGACCGCCCAGCGCCAGCGCCGAGCCGACCCAGCCGGTGGAGGTCCAGCCCCAGCCGGCAGCGATCGCCATGCCGCCCAGCCAGGGGCCGAGCGCGTTGGCGGCGTTGAAGGCGCTGTGGTTCAGCGCGGCGGCCAGCGTCTGCGCATCCTCCGCCACATCCATCAGCCGGGCCTGCAGCGGGGTGCCGAGCCCGCCGCCGCAGCCGATCATGAACACCACGACCGACACGAGCCAGACATTGCCGGCGGCGAAGGGATAGAGCGCCAGCGAGCCGGCGCTCCACAGCAGGAGGAATGCGACGGTCGGCATCAGGGCCCGGTCGGCGGCCCAGGCGCTGACCAGCGTGCCGACGGTCATGCCGGCGCCGAACACCGCCAGCACCACCGGCACCGCCGACGGCGAAACCTGCGTCACCTCCATCAGGGTCGAGGCGACGTAGGTATAGACGGCGAACATGCCGCCGAAGCCGATGGCGCCGATGCCCAGCGTCAGCCAGACCTGCCGCCGCTTCAGCGCGCCCAGTTCGCGCAGCGGGCTGGCGTTCGGATGCGGGCGGTCCTTCGGTGCGAAGATCCAGACCAGAAGCACGGTCAGCAGGGCCAGCAGCCCGACCACGCCGAAGCCCCAGCGCCAGCCCAGCGCCTGCCCGATCCAGTTTGCCATCGGCACGCCGACGATGGTCGCCACCGTCAGGCCCAGCATGGTCCGCGACACCGCCTGCGCCCGGCGCTGCGGCGGCACCAGCGACGCCGCGACCAGGGCGGCCACGCCGAAATAGGCGCCGTGCGGCAGGCCGCTCATGAAGCGGAAGACCAGCATCCAGCCGTAGGAGGGCGAAAAGGCGCTGGCCACATTGGCGGCGGCGAAGACCGCCATCAGCCCGATCAGCAGGGTCCGCCGCGACAGCCGCGCCGCCAGCACCGCGATCACCGGCGCGCCCACCACCACGCCCAGCGCATAGGCGCTGATGACGTGACCGGCGGTCGGCTCGTCGATGCCGAGGCCCCGGGCGAAATAGGGCAGCAGGCTCATCGTCGCGAATTCGGTCGTGCCGATGGCGAAACCGCCCATGGCGAGCGCCAGAAGCACCAGCCCGGAACGGGCCGGGGCCGCCTGTGCCCCGGCACGCATGTCGCCGTGATGGCCGGCAGAAGCCATGGTCGTTTCTCCGCTGTCGCCGCTCGATGAAGGAATTCTGGAACCCGGCGGTCAGGGGACGGAAAACGACCGGGAGAGGGTCAGGATATTTGCCGCACCCCCGCTGAGGCAATCCGCCGCAGGCCGCCAATTTCGCAGATGCGAGATGAGCGGCGGGCATGGCTCGGGGAAACAACTCCCTCTCCCGCCCCGGGAGAGGGAAGGGGCCCGCCGCGAAGCGGTGGGAAGGGTGAGGGGTCAGGCACGAAGCCATGCGGTTCGGGACTCTTGCCTTGCCCCTCACCCTCCCCACTTCGTGGGTCCCCTCCCTCTCCCGGGGCGGGAGAGGGCATTCATGCCTACAGCAGATCCTTGAACAGCGGCATTTCCGGCGCTTTCGGAGTCTTGCCCTGTTTGCGCGGGGCGGACTTCCGTTTCGGCTTGTCCTCCGCGCTGGCGGGCTGCTCCACCGGCAGTTCCGGTGCCGCCATCGGCATCGGCAGTTCGGCGGCGGGCTCCGGCGCCTCCTGCGGCTGAGCGGGCACGGGCTCCGGCGCGGCGGCAATCTCCGGCGCCGCCTCCACCATCGATTCCACAGGCGGCGCGGCCACCGGCGCCACTTCCGGGGCGGCTTCGGACGCAACTTCCGGCGCAGCCTCCGCCTCCGGCTTCGCGGCCTTCTTCCTGGACGGCCGGCGCGGCGCGACGCCGACGCCTTCCTTGGCGCGCTGCTTGCCCATGTCGCGCGCCTGGGCTTCCGGCGCGGCGGGATCCTCGGTCAGCCATTTGCGGCGCTTGATGACCTCGTTCACGCGGCCCTGGTTGACGCCCAGCTGGAAGGCGATCTCCTGCTGGGTCATGTTGGTGGTTTCGTGCAGATGCAGGATCTCGGCGGCCAGTTCGGGCGTCATCTTGCGTCCGGTCAGGCGCCGCGCCGGGCGGATGGAGCGCTGGCTGCGGTCGCGCGCCCTCAGGGATTCCAGGATCTCCAGCGCCGCCGTGTTGCCCGCCGCCTTCAGCGCGTCCTCGAATTCCTTCAGCGTCGCCATAAGCTTCCCTCCCCCTGTCACCGGCCCCTGTCGCCGGCCGGTCCCCGCTGCAACCGGCAGGATCACAGATAGTTCGTCCCATGGCGACGGAAAAGCCGCAATGGACATCGAGACAAGCGTGGGCGGGACAAGCGCTGGCTCAGGCGGGAAAGCTCAAGTCGATCCGCGTACCGGCGCCGTCGGCGGGGCCATAGCTCAACTGGCCGGACAGCTGGCCGGCAAGGCTCTGGATGATTTTCCAGCCCAGACTCGGCAGGCGCAGGACGTCGACGCCTTCCGGCAGGCCGACGCCGTCGTCGGTCACCCGCAGGTGCAGATGGCCGGGTTGGTCCGGCACGGCATGCAGTTCGATGGCGACGATCCCGCCGTCGCGGCCGACGAAGGCGTGCTTCAGGGCGTTGGTCAACGCCTCCACGATCAGCAGGGCCAGGGCCAGCAGCCGTTCGGGCGACTGCGGCGCCGCCCCGACCGAGACGCGGCAGGTGACGTCGGGCTTGCCGGCCGCCTCCAGCATATCCCGGCACAGCCCTTCGATGTGGCGGCCGAAATCGTCGCCGGACCGGGGATCGTGCAGGCGCCGGTGCACCCGCGCCATGGTGTCCAGCCGCCGCCCCGCCTCCTCCAGCGCCGCCATCGCCCCTTCCGGCGACCGGCCGACCGACCGCCTCTGCAGGTCGAGGACCGACGAGACGAACTGCATGTTGTTGGCGACGCGGTGCTGAAGCTCGTGGAACATGGTGGTCTGCGCCGCCAGCAGGGACGCGGTGCGGGCACGCTCCTCCTGAAGGCGGGCCAGCGTCACCTGCATGCCGTAGATCAGCGCGATGTCCACCGTGACGATCACCGCATAGAAGGTCAGCGCCAACCCGCTGGAGGCATTCAGCGTGAAGGTTTCGTAGGGCGGAATGAAGAAGTACCAGGCGGCCAGCCCGGAGAGCACCGCCGTCATCACCCCCGGCCCCAGCCCGACGATGAAGGTGGTCAGGATCACCGCCGGGAAGAAGGTGAGATAGGGGAAGCCGGACGGAAGGATGCCGTCGACGGCCCAGCGCAGCAGCAGGGCGACGACAAAGGTCGTCAGCCCCGCGCCATAGCGCAATGCTGGACCGCGCCGCAGCAGCGAAAAGCGCGCCACACGCTGCCAGACCGTCCGAACCGACCCCATCGACATCCCGTTCCCGCAATCCCCGACGCTAGCATATCACCAGCACTCAGCGCTTGTAGGGTCCGTCCGCCGATGACGCACGGAAATTCTCGGGGCAGCCCCGTGACCAGTATCGGGCGAAGCGCAACCGTCGGTTTCGCTGCGGGAGAGGGGGTTTGTCCAAAGCTGTTCACATCTCCGCCACATCCGTTCAAGGACGCGGGGCACTTTGTTCAATCCGCTGAGCGATTGTCGGCCTTGCGCGGCGGCCGGGACCATGCCTCGCCCCGGCGCCCCTAGAATGAACAAGGCTGAAGGAGCCACGCCCCGTGAAGACCCGTCTGAACGCGCTCGCCATCGCGGCCACCCTGTCCGTCTCCGCTCTCGCCCTGTCCGGCACCGCCCAGGCCGGCGCCACCTTCGACGGCGTGAAGCAGAAGGGCTACGTCCAGTGCGGCGTCAATCTGGGCCTCTACGGCTTCTCGTCGCCGGACGACAAGGGCAAGTGGTCGGGCCTGGACGTCGACGTCTGCCGCGCCGTCGCCGCCGCCATGTTCGGCGACGCCGAAAAGGTGAAGTACACCCCGCTGTCGGCGCAGCAGCGCCTGCCGGCCCTGCAGTCCGGCGAGATCGACATCCTCGCCCGCAACACCACCCGCACCCTGACCCGCGACACCGCCAACGGCCTGAACTTCGCGCCGACCAACTACTATGACGGCCAGGGCTTCATGGTGTCGGCCAAGCTGGGGCTGAAGAGCGCCAAGCAGCTGAACGGCGCCACCGTCTGCGTCCTGCCCGGCACCACGACCGAGCAGAACGTCGCCGACTTCTTCCGCGCCAACAAGATGACCTTCAAGCCGGTCGTCATCGAGAAGAACGAGGAGCTGCACAAGGCCTTCTTCAGCGGCCGCTGCGACGCCCTGACCTCCGACGCCTCGCAGCTGGCCGCCATCCGCGCCGCCGAGACGCCGAACCCCGCCGACTACGTCATCCTGCCGGAACTGATCTCCAAGGAGCCGCTGTCCCCGGCCATCCGCCAGGGCGACGAGGAATGGGCGAACCTGGTGACCTGGGCCTTCTACGCCATGGTCCAGGCCGAGGAGAAGGGCATCACGTCGGAAACCGTCGACGCCGCCATGACCTCCCCCGATCCGGACGTGAAGCGCCTGCTGGGCGTCACCGCCGGCAACGGCAAGGCTCTGGGCGTGGAAGAGAACTGGGCCTTCAACATCATCAAGCAGGTCGGCAACTACGCCCAGAGCTACGAGCGCAATGTCGGCGCCGGCTCCAAGCTGAAGATGCCGCGCGCCAGAACGCGCTCTACACCGACGGCGGCATGATGTACGCCCCGCCGATGAAGTAAGGCCGCGCATTGCCCCCACCCTAACCCTCCCCCGCTGGGCGGGAGAGGGAACTCCGCCGCCCCGCGACAGACTCCCTCCCCTGCGAAGCTCACGCACAAAGCTTCGCTTTGTGCTGACGCGGCAGGCGGACCGTAGGTCCGCCGAGAGCGGGGGAGGGTCGGGGTGGGGGCAAGTGTTCGCTCGACTTCACTCCCCCGCACGGAGCATCACCATGACCAACCTGATCCAGGCGCTGAACTCCGCGCGCGTGCGGGGGTGGCTGTACCAGGGGATCTTCCTGGCCGGCGCCCTCGCCGTCGCCGGGTATCTCGTCTCCAACACCCTGACCAACCTCGCCAACCGCGGCGTCGCCACCGGCTTCGGCTTCCTCGAACGCGAAGCCGGGTTCGAGATCGGCGAAAGCCTGATGAACTACGCCGCGTCGGACACCTATCTGCGCGCGCTGGTCGTCGGCCTGCTGAACACCCTGTCGGTGTCGGCCGCCGCCGTCGTGCTGGCGACCGTGCTGGGCGTCGCCGTCGGCGTGGCGCGGCTGTCGTCGAACTGGATGGTCGGCCGCTTCGCCGCCGTCTTCGTCGAGACGGTGCGCAACGTGCCGCTGCTGCTGCAGCTGGTGGTCTGGTACACCATCATGAACCGGCTGCCGAGCCCGCGCGAGGCGCTGGAGGTGGTCCCCCACGTCTTCCTCAGCAACCGCGGCATGAAGTTCCCGGTGCTGGTCGATCATCCCGGCCATGGCTGGACCTTCCTGGCGCTGCTGGCGGGCATCGCCGCCGCGGTCGCCATCGTCCGCTACGCCCGCCGCCACCGCGAGGCGACCGGCAAGCCCTTCCCCACCCTGCCGGCGGCCGTCGCCGCGGTGGTGCTGCCGCCGGTCGCGGTGTTCGTCGCCACCGGCGCGCCGCTGGCCTTCGACGTGCCGGCGCTGGCCGGCTTCAACTTCGAGGGCGGCGGGTCGATCACCCCGGAATTCACCGCCCTGCTGATCGGCCTGTCGGTCTACACCGCCGGCTTCATCGCCGAGATCGTGCGCTCCGGCATCCTCGCCGTGCCGCATGGACAGACCGAGGCCGGTCTGGCGCTGGGCCTGTCGCCGGTGCAGATCCTGCGGCTCGTCATCCTGCCGCAGGCGCTGCGGGTGATCGTGCCGCCGCTGACCAGCCAATACCTGAACCTGACCAAGAACAGCTCGCTGGCCGTCGCCATCGGCTATCCCGATCTGGTCAGCGTCACCAACACCTCGGCCAACCAGACCGGCCAGGTGGTGGAGGCGGTGGCGATGATGATGGCGGTCTATCTCGTCATCAGCCTGTGCATCGCCGGCTTCATGAACTGGTACAACCGCCGAGTGGCCCTGGTGACGCGATGAGCAAGGAAGTCCCGACCAACACCACCGCCTGGGCCGCCTCCTATGAGGAGGAGCCGTCGCAGGCTTCCGTCCCGCCGCAACCCAATGGCGTCACCGCGCTGAAGCCGCTGGGCTGGGCACCGGTCAACTGGGCCAAGGCCAACCTGTTCGACACGCCGCTGAACACGGGCCTGACCGTCCTCTGCCTTGCCATCCTGTGGTTCTCCGTGCCGCCGATGGTGAACTGGCTGCTGCTGAACGCGGTGTGGAGCGGCTCGTCGGAGGCCTGCCGCGAGGCGGCCGGCGCCTGCTGGTCGATCATCGCGGTCAAGCACCGGCTGATCTTCTTCGGCACCTACCCCTACGAGGAGCAGTGGCGCCCGTTCCTGGCCTGCGGCCTGTTCGTGGCGATGCTGGGCGTCAGCGGCGTGCGCGCCTTCTGGCGGCCCGCATTGGCCGTTGCCTGGGCGCTGGTTCTGGTCGGCATGGGCGTGCTGATGTGGGGCGGCGTCCTCGGCCTGACCTATGTCGCCAACGACCGCTGGGGCGGGCTGCCGATCACGCTGATGCTGTCGGTCTTCGCCATCGCTCTCGCCTTCCCGCTGTCGATCCTGCTGGCTCTCGGCCGCCAGTCCTCGCTGCCGGCCATCCGCACCTTCTGCATCGGCTTCATCGAGCTGATGCGCGGCGTGCCGCTGGTCAGCGTGCTGTTCATGGCGTCGGTCATGTTCCCGCTGTTCCTGCCGGAAGGCGTGACGGTGGACAAGCTGCTGCGCGCACTTGCCGGCCTGACCCTGTTCACCGCGGCCTATCTGGCGGAAGCCGTACGCGGCGGCCTGCAGGCGATCCCCAAGGGCCAGTACGAGGCCGCCGACGCGCTCGGCCTGTCCTACTGGCAGAAGACCCGGCTGATCGTCCTGCCGCAGGCGCTGCGCATCGTCATCCCGCCGATCGTCAACCAGTTCATCAGCTGCTTCAAGGACACCTCGCTGGTCACCATCGTCGGCCTGTACGACCTGCTGACCGCCGCCACCGTGGCGACGACCGACCCCGAATGGCGCCCCTACTTCGCCGAGGTCTATGTCTTCGCCGGCATGATCTTCTGGCTCTTCTGCTTCAGCATGTCCCGCTACAGCCAGTGGCTGGAGCGTCTGGCCAACCGCTACACCCGCCGCTGACCGGCCTTCTGGAGACCGTGAAATGACCGAGAACGCCATCATCGAACTCCGCAAGGTCGGCAAGTGGTACAACAGCTACCACGCGCTGCGCGACGTCAGCCTCAGCATCGGCAAGGGCGAGAAGGTCGTCGTCTGCGGCCCTCGGGCTCGGGCAAGTCGACGATGATCCGCTGCATCAACCGGCTCGAGGCGCACCAGACCGGCCACATCGTCGTCGACGGCATCGAGCTGACCGACGACGTGAAGGCGGTGGAGAAGATCCGCCGCAAGGTCGGCATGGTGTTCCAGAACTTCAACCTGTTCCCGCACCTGACCGTGCTGCAGAACCTGACGCTGGCCCCGATCTGGGTCCGCGGCATGGCGAAGTCCGAGATCGAGGAAATCGCCATGATGTACCTGAAGCGGGTGCGCATCCCCGATCAGGCGCACAAGTTCCCCGGCCAGCTGTCCGGCGGCCAGCAGCAGCGCGTCGCCATCGCCCGCGCGCTGTGCATGCGGCCCGAGATCATGCTGTTCGACGAGCCGACCTCCGCCCTCGACCCCGAGATGGTCAAGGAGGTGCTGGACGTCATGACCGAGCTGGCGGGCGAGGGCATGACCATGGTCTGCGTCACCCACGAAATGGGCTTCGCCCGGCAGGTCGCGGACTCTATTGTCTTCATGGCCGAGGGCTCGATCATCGAGAGCGGGTCGCCGGCCGAATTCTTCGAGAACCCGAAAAGCGAGCGCACCCGCCAGTTCCTGGGCCAGATCCTGGAACATTGAGGCGATAGGGACGCTGGAAAGCGGACGAGAGGGCCATGCCGGCGACCATTGCCATCACCGACGACGACGCGGTGACGCGCGAGACGCTGAAGTCCTACCTGACGGACGAGGGCTTCGACGTCCTGCTGGCCCGAAGCGCGGAAGAGCTGAAGGACCTGCTGGTGACCGCCGCGGTGGACCTCGTGCTGCTCGACATCCGGCTGCCGCGCCAGGACGGGCTGACCCTGACCCGCGAGCTTCGCGCGTCGTCGGAGATCGGCATCATCCTGGTCAGCAGCCGGGCGGAGAAGCTGGACCGCATCATCGGGCTGGAGATGGGGGCCGACGACTACATCGCGAAGCCGTTCGAGCCGCGCGAGATCCTGGCCCGGGTGCGGAACCTGCTGCGCCGGCTGAAGGCGCCGGGCGACCAGCGCGACGACCGCCGGCGCCGCTTCTCCGGCTGGACGCTGTGGCTGGACCGCATGCGCCTGACCGACCCGCAGGGCCAGCCGGTGCGGCTGACGGGTGCGGAGTTCGAGCTGCTGTCGACCTTCGTCTGCAACCCCGGCCGGGTGATGAACCGCGACTATCTGCTGACGGCGACGACCCGGCGGAAGACGGACGCGACCGACCGCACCATCGACAGCCTGGTCCGCCGCCTGCGCCGCCTGATCGAGACCGATCCCGCCGACCCGCGGCTGATCGTGACCGTCCACGGCACCGGCTACCTGTTCGCCGGCGACGTGACGCAGGACGGGTGAGGAAACGCGCGCGCCCCGGCCAGAATCCCCTCTCCCCCCCGGGAGAGGGTTAGGGTGAGGGGGTAGCGCGGCAAGGCTCCTCAAGAACCGTGCACCGCCCGCTCGCCACGGAATCCACCCCATGCATCCCCCTCACCCCGCCCCTCTCCCCGGGGGGGGGAGAGGGAGTGAGGCCGGGAGAGGGTGACAGTCTGCCTACCCCGAGCAAACTCCCCCGTCGCAGCAGTCTCGCGGCGGCCACGCGCTCGGCAGCCTGGCCACGGGACATGCGAAAAAATTCGCACGGTCCCGTGGCCTTATTTTTATGCAATTCCCGAGGCCGGCAGCCTATTCCGAAGTCAACGCACCACAGACGGTTGAGTCTCGTCTTGCCCCATTCTCTTTCCGGAAAGTCATAGGCCGTCGAACCGGCATAGAACCCGCCTCATCCTTTGCCCCCGTCCGCTCCGCTTGTCTCAAATCCAAACGAAAAGACACGAACTGTTCACATTTGGACGCTAAACCGTTCAAAGGGCCCTGCGACGATGTGCGCGTAGCAATCCGTGAAACCGTTTTTGTGGCGGCGGGGGGTTTGGGCATGACGGCAATCTCGAAGACGGCGGGCGGCACCCTGGACGACACCGATGCCCGGTATCGGTTCTGGACCCTGCGCCGCGCCATGGTGTCGGTGGTCGGCGTGCTGGTGGCGGCGCTGATCGCCAGCCAGGCCTGGGTGTCGCAACGCTACACCGACTTCGCGCTCGAAACCTTCAATACCAGCGCGGCGGCGACCCTGCGGGTGCTGTCCAACGACCGCATCCGCAAGAACTACACGGACTGGCTCCAGGGCCACGCCAATGAATGGAGCCGCGATTCCTTCCTGGTCGACAGCATCAACCAGAAGGACCCGGCCAAGACGATGCTGGCGTTGAAGAACATCAACGCCCGCCCGGTCGTGGTCGACCGCGAGGTCCGGCTGGTCTCGGTCGCCGTGTTCGATCCCGAGATGAAGCGGATCGCCGCCACCGGCGGTGAGCAGGACAGCGTCGCCACCGTCGCCCCGCTGTTCGAGGCGCTGAAGTCCCGCGACCTCGCCGACAAGCGCCGTCCGGCCAGCCTGCTGTGGCGCGACGGCCAGGGCCGGCCGCTCTACAGCATGATCGTCCCCATCGGCGGCTTCCGCGTCCTCGGCTTTCTGGAGGTGGTGACCGATCCGCTGCCCGCGCTCGCCAGCCTCGGCGCCGTGCTGGACGCCGACATCCGCTTCACCGACGCCAAGGGCGCCGTGCTGTTCGAATCGAAGGGCAGCGCGCCGTCCGACCATGCGCAGATCTCCAGCACCACGGTGGCGCTCGGCGGCGATGGCGGGCTGCCCTGGGCGACGGCGGAGATCTCGCGCGACGTCGCCGAGTTCGTCGGCGCCACGGAGGAACTGCGCAACGACGCCCTCAAGATGGTCGCCGCCTTCGCGCTGGCCGTCGCCGTCGCAGCCGCCCTGCTTCTGCGCGTCGCCGTCTTCGCCAACCTGCGCAAGTTCGCCCGCGCCATGGAGCAGATCGCCGCCGGCGACCTGTCCATCGAGGTCCCCCGCACCGGCCGCGACGAGCTGGCGGTGATGGGAACGGCTTTGCGCGGCCTGCGCGGCAGTGTGGAACAGGTGCTTTTGATGAAGCGGATGGTCGACAGCAGCCCGGTGCCCACCGCCCTGTTGCGAACGGACGGTCAAGTAGGGTTCGTCAACCCGGCCGCCCGCGCCTTCTGCGAGGCGCATGGCATCGACCCGACCGGTCCCGACCTGCTGGCCCAGGGGCCGGGCTTCACCGCGGACTGCACCGATCCCGCCCGCCCGCCGATCCCGCGCCGCACCCTGACCGTGGGCGAGACGACGGTGGAGGCCCATGTCGACACCGTGTTCGACGACCAGGGCAATGTGCTGGGCAAGACGTTGTCCTGGACCGACGTGACTGACCAGATGCGCTCCGCCGCCCTCGCCCGCCAGTTGATGGAGGACGTGCATCAGGTGGCGTCGGGCGTCGCCGCCCAGTCGGGCCAGCTGCGCGAGTTGGCCGACGCGCTGCGCCGGGAGTCGGCCGGCACCATCGACAGCACGGTCAGCGCCGGCAGCTTCGTCGCCGAGAGCAACCGCAACGCCGCCACCTGCAACGACAGCGCGGAAGTGCTGATGGACACCATCGGCAGCGTCTCCAGCCTCGCGACCGAGGCGGCGGGGGTGGTCGGCGCCACGCTGGGCGAGCTGACCGCCGCCCGCGGCGTGGTCGGCCAGCTGGGCGAGAACACCGAGCAGATCCGCCGCATCGTCGACGTCATCACCGGCATCGCCCACCAGACCAAGCTGCTGGCGCTGAACGCCACCATCGAGGCGGCGGCGGCCGGCGCCGCGGGGCGCGGCTTCGCCGTGGTGGCGGCGGAGGTGAAGAAGCTGGCGGAGGAGACCGCCAAGGCCACGGTGCAGATCGCCGGCTCGGTCAACGCCATCAACGGCAGCATCCAGAACACCGTCGGCACCTTCGCCCGCATCTCCGGCTCGGTCGAGCGCATCAACGAGGTGCAGGACCTCATCGGCGAGGCGGTGGCGCGCCAGACCGACTCCTCCACCGACATCCGCAACCGGGTCGGCGTGATCGCCGGCAACACCGGCGAGGTGGCGACGCTGATCGACGGCGTCAGCGCCCAGGCCGCGCGCACCGGCGACATCGCGGGCTCCCTGACCCTGACGGCGAACACGCTGGCCGAGGAAGCCGCGTCGCTGCATAGTCTGCTCGGCACGCTGCGCGCGCAGCAGGCGGCCTGACCACGGCCCGGCCGGCGGCAGCGCCGGGGCCGTTCGAGGAGATGGATTTCGCGATGGGGCTGGTCGGGACCCTCCGGCGCTTCGCTGCCGGGTTGTTGCTGGCGTTGGCGGCGCTGCTACCGCTGGCACAGGCTCTCGCCGGCGACGGCGAAACGCTGGAGCGCATCCACGGCCGCGGCTTCCTGGTCTGCGGGCTGCGCAGCGGGGTCAGCGGCATCTCCTTTTCCGACCCGCAGGGGCATCTGGACGGCTTCCTGGTCGATGTCTGCCGCGTCTTCGCCGCGGCGACGCTGGGCAACGCCCAGGCGATCCGCGTCGTCCGGCTGCCGGAGAAGCCCCAGGAATTCCAGGCGGTGGAGAAGCACGACGGTCGATATCGCGCTGACCACCACCACCTGGACCTTCAGCCGCGACCTGTCGCACGACATCGAATTCCTGATGCCGCTGCTGCATGACGGCCAGGGCTTCGCCATCCACAGCGACGGCACCGCCCCGCCGCTCGACCGGCTGGGCGCGCGCACGGTCTGCGTCAAGACCGCGACCACGACCGTCCGCAACCTGGAAGACCATATCCGCAAATCCGACCTGCCCTGGTCGATCCGCACATTCCAGACCCTGGACGAGGCGCTGCAGGCCTTTCTCGCCCACGAATGCGACCTGCTGACCACCGACCGCACGGTCCTGGTCACCTCGCTCGCCGGCTACCGCAAGGCGGGGATGGCCATCCACATCTACCCCGACGTGATCTCGCGCGAGCCGCTGACCCCCTACGTCGCGCGGGGCGACCGCAAACTGGTACGACATCGCCCGCTGGGTCCTCCACGCCATCGTGCTGGCCGACGCCAAGGGAATCACCGCCGCCGACGTGCAGGCCGGCCGCATCCCCGACGACCCCGAACTGCACCGCATGCTCGGCCATGCCGGCACCGCCGCCCGCAACCTGGGCCTGCCCGACGACTGGGCTCTGCAGGTGCTGGCGCAGGTCGGGAACTACGGCGAGATTTTCGACCGCAACCTCGGCATCCCCTACGGCATGGACCGCGGGCAGAACAAGCCCTGGACCCAGGGCGGGCTGCTCTATTCGCCGCCGTTTAGGTGAAAAACCTCCCGACCCCCCCCCCAAGATCCCCTCTCCCCGGGGGGGAGAGGGGGATTTCACCATCCCCCTACCCCGCCAGCGCCACGCCCAGATGCCGTTCCAGCAGCGCCGCATCCGCCTTCGCTTGCGCGGCCGGTCCGGCATGCACCACCCGGCCGCGGTCGAGGAAGACGACGCGGTCGGCGAACTCCAGCGCGCGGTCGACCTGCTGCTCCACCAGAACGACGGTCATGTCGAGATTCGACAGCGCCGCCATCAGCGTGTCGCAGATCACCGGCGCCAGCCCCTCCAGCGGCTCGTCCAGCAGGAGCACCGTCGGCTTGCCGAGAAGCGCGCGGGCGACCGACAGCATCTGCTGCTCGCCGCCCGACAGCTCGCCGCCGCCGTTGCGCCGCCGTTCGCCCAGCCGCGGGAACAGCGTGTAGGCCTCCTCCAGCGCCGAGCGCGGACGGCCCTTCAGCCCGGTGACGAGGTTCTCCTCCACCGTCAGCGACCTGAAGATGTCGCGCGTCTGCGGGACATAGCCGAGCCCCGCCGCCGCCCGCGCCGAACTGTTCATCGTCCCCAGCTCCACCCCATCCAGCCGGATGCCGCCGCCATGGCGGGTGGTCTGGCCGACCAGCGTCGCCAGCGTCGTCGTCTTGCCCACCCCGTTGCGGCCGAGCAGGGCCAGCCGCCCGCCCGCCGGCACGCTGAAGGAGATGCCGTCGAGGATCAGCGTCTTGCCGTAACCGGCGCGCAGATCCGTGACCTCCAAAGCTCCGGCCGCTTCAGTGGGCATTGGTCCGGCTCCCCAGATAGACCTCGCGCACGCGCGGGTCGGCGGCGATCTGCTTGGCGGTGCCGCTGCACAGCAGCCGCCCCTGCGCCAACACGATGATCGAACTGGCGAAGCGGAAGACGAGGTCCATGTCGTGCTCGATCATCAGCACCGCCAGATCCTTCGGCAGCCGGTCGATGGCGTCGAGGATGCGCTGGCTTTCCGAATGGGGCACGCCGGCCGCCGGCTCGTCCAAAATCAGCACCTTCGGCTTCATGGCGAGCGCCAGCGCGATCTCCAGCAGCCGCTGCTGCCCGTAGGCGAGCGAGCCGACCGCCGTGTGCGCCGCAGGGGTCAGTCCCATGCTGCCCAGCAGCTCCGCCACCTCGTCGGCCAGACCGGCCACCCTGGCGACGTCGGCGAACAGGCGGAAGGTGCGGCGGTCGCGCTGCAGCACGGCCAGCTCCAGATGCTCGCGCACCGTCATCGACTTGAACAGCCGCGCCACCTGGAAGCTGCGGATCAGCCCCAGCCGCACCCGCTCCGCCGCCGACAGCCTGGTCACGTCGCGGCCGTCCAGCCGGACGGTGCCGGCGCTCGGCGGGATCACCCCGGTGACGAGGTTGACGAAGGTGGTCTTGCCGGCACCGTTCGGCCCGATCAGGGCGCAGCGGTCGCCCGCCTTCAGCGTCATGGAGATGTCGGACGCCACCTGGAGGCCGCCGAAATTCTTGGCCAGCCCTTCCACCTCCAGCAGCACCGTCATGCGCCGCCCTCCTTTCCGCGCCGCAGCCCGCCCAGCCGCTCCACCCCCGACACGATGCCGCCGGGCAGGAACAGGACGATGCCGATCAGGAACAGGCCGATGAAGGCCATCCAGTGATAGGGATCGTTGGCGGCCAGGATGTGGTGGACGCCCATGAAGGCGGCGGTGCCGATCACCGCGCCATAGAGCCGCCCCGTGCCGCCCAGCACCAGCATGACCAGCGCCTCCGCCGACCAGGAGAAGCCGGTGCTGTCCAGCCCGACGATGCCGCTGGTCACCGCGGTCAGGGCGCCGGCCACCCCGGCGAACACGCCGGCCACCGCATAGAGCACCACCAGATAGGATTTCGGCGAACCGCCGATGGCGGAAACCCGCAGCGGATCCTCGCTGACCCCGCGGCAGGCCAGCCCGAAGGGCGAGCGCACGATCCGCCGCGCCACCACCAGCCCGACCAGCAGAACCGCCAGCGCGAACAGGTAGGAGGTGTGGCCGAACATGTCGAAGCGGAACATCCCCAGCACCGGCGCCGGATCGATGCCCGACAGGCCGTCGCTGCCGCCGGTCCAGTCGCGCGCCTTGTTGGCGACCTCCTGCACGATCTGCCCGACCGCGATGGTCAGCATCAGCAGGGTCAGGCCGCGGGCATGCAGGATCAGGGCGCCGGTGACCAGCGCCAGCAGCCCGCCGGCCAGACCGCCGACCGCCAGCATCGCGAAGGGGTCGTTGATCCAGTTGACCGCGAGGATGCCGGCGGCATAGGCGCCGGTGCCGAACATCGCCGCCTGCCCCAGCGTGGCGATCCCGCCATAGCCGAGCACGAGGTCGAGCGACAGAACGAACAGCGCCGATGCGGCGATGCGGGTCAGCAGCGCCAGATCGTCCGGCAGCAGCCAATAGACAGCCAGCCCCACCGCCGCGATCAGCGGGATGCCGATCCAATCCAGGTCGCGGCGTTTGCCGAGCGGAGCGGGTCTGGTCATCCGGCCGGCCTTTCCGTCGCGCTCGGCGACGCTCGTCATGCCGTCCTCCCTTTGAAGAAGCCGTGGGGCCAGCGGAACAGGATCAGGATCAGGGCGGCGTAGAAGAAGAACTCGCCGAAATTCGGGATCAGGTATTTGCCGGCGGTGTCGACGATGCCCAGCGCCAACGCCGCCGCGGCCGAGCCGAAGATGCTGCCCGCCCCGCCGACCGCCACCACCGCCAGGAACAGCACGATGTAGCGGATGGCGTAATAGGGCTCCAGCGGCAGCAGCTCCGCCCCCAGCACGCCGCCCAGCGCCGCCAGCCCGGTGCCGAGCGCGAAGGTCGCCAGATAGAGCCGTTCCGTCCGGATGCCCAGCGCCGCCGCCATGGCCGGATCATCCACCGCCGCGCGCAGCCGGATGCCGAAGTCGGTGCGCTCCAGCAGCCACCACAGCCCCAGCAGCGTCGCCGCCCCGGCGCCGATCACGAAGGCGCGGTGGGTCGGGATCGCCTTCGGCCCCAGCTCCACCGTTCCGGTCAGCAGCTCCGGCAGAGGGATGCGCTTCAGCGTCGGGCCGAACAGATAGTTGATGCCGGCGACGATGACGAAGGTCAGCCCGATGGTCAGCAGCACCTGCGCCAGCTCGTTGGCCGATCCGTAGATGCGGCGGTACAGCAGCCGTTCCAGCGGCAGCGTCGCCAGCACCGTCAGCGCCACCGCCGCCACCAGCGCCACCCCATAGGGCAACCCGACGCTCTGCGCCGCATAGGACGCGACATAGCCGCCGACCATGGCGAAGGCGCCATGCGCCAGATTGACCACCCGCATCAGCCCCAGCGTCACCGACAGCCCGACGGAGATGATGAAGAGGATCATGCCGTAGGCGACCCCGTCGACGGCGATCCCGAACATGGTTTCCATGGTGTCTCTCCGTCTGCCCTCTCCCGCCCCGGGAGAGGGAGGGGACCCGCGCCGAAGGCGTGGGGAGGGTGAGGGGTGAGACAAGAATCCAGAAGCGCATGGCTCCGTGCCTCACCCCTCACCCTTCCCGCTTCGCGGGCCCCTTCCCTCTCCCGGGGCGGGAGAGGGATACCCTCCCCTCACTTCCCCACCTTGTACCCATAGTCCGGCTGGTTCGGGAACGCCTCCTTCTCGACGTTCTCCAATTTGCCGTCGATCTTCTCGACGGTACGCAGATAGATCGTCTGGGTGACGTGGCGGCTGTTGGGGTCGATGGTCAGGGGTCCGCGCGGGCTTTCCCAGCTCATGCCCTTCACCGAGTCCACCGCCTTGGCGCCGTCGATCCTGCCGCCGCCACCGTTCTTGATCATCTGGTAGATGACATGCACGCCGTCATAGGCGCCGACCGAGCTGAAAGGTGACGGTATCGGTCGATCCGAACATCTCCTTGTGCTTGGCGACGAAGGCCTTGTTCTTCGCCGAATCATGGGCGCGGCTGTAGTTGAAGGTGGTGGTGATGCCCAGCGCGGCGTCGCCCAGGGCCGGCAGGTCCGGTTCCTGGGTCAGGTCGCCGGGACCGAAGAACTTGATGCCGGCCGCCTTCAGCCCGGTGTCGTTGAAGGCCTTGGCGAAGGCGAGCGTCGACGGACCGGCGGGCAGGAAGGCATAGACCGCCTCCGCGCCGGAATCCTTGATGCGCTGCATGAAGGGGGCAAAGTCGTTGGACTTCATCGGCATGCGGATGGTGTCCACCACCGTGCCGCCATGCTTTTCGAAAGTGGTCTTGAAGGCGGTCTCGCCGTCGATGCCGGGGCCATAGTCGCTGACCGCCGACACCGCCTTCTTGATTCCCTGCTTGGCCATGTATTCGGCCAGCGGCACCGTGTTCTGCCACAGGGTGAAGGAGGTGCGGACATAGCGCGGTGACTTTTCCGTGATGGCGGAGGTCGCGGCGTTGAAGATCACGCAGGGAATGTTCGCCTCGTCGATCAGCGGGGCGACGGCCAGCGCGTCGGGCGTGAAGAAATAGCCGGCGAGGAAGGACACCTTCTCCTTGACGATCAGTTCCTGCGACAGCGCCTTGCTTTGTGCCGGGTTGGCCTGGTCGAGGTCCTTGTAGATGAACTCGACCGTGTCGTTGCCGACGGTCTTGCCATGTTCGGCCTGATAGATCTCGATCGCCTCCCGGAAGGTCTTGCCGACAACGCCGTAGGGTCCCGAGAAGGGCGCGACGACACCGACCTTGATGGTAGCGGCCCCGGCCGAACCGGCCGTCAGCGCCAGACCGAACGCCGCACCCAGCAGCGTGCGCAGAGTCCTCGTCATCGTCCCTCCCACATGTGACCATATGCCGGCGCCGGAACTCGCGACCCCGATCGTTGACTGTTCCGCTCAGCGTACTGAGGGGCAGCCGAACCGTCAAGTGCGATATTTGACTTTTAGTGCGATAAACGCCCAGAACGCGCTTACCGCTTAAATCATTGTTTAGGGCGCAAAAAATCGAAACTTGCGGATTTATCCACCGCGAACTGCTGGTATTGCGCCGCAATATGTGCGCTTATCGCACTTGCACGCTTATATTCGACCTTGACAGCTGAAACACCCCACGCTCAATCTGTGCGTAAAGGCGAGCGCTGGTGCGACAATCGCACAATCGGGAGGTCATATGGCCAAGATCACGCCCCTGCGCGAGGCGGTGGCGAGCCTCGTGCGCGACGGCGACACGGTCGCCCTGGAAGGGTTCACCCATCTGATTCCCCATGCCGCCGGGCATGAGATCATCCGCCAGGGCCGGCGCGGCCTGACCCTGGTGCGCATGACCCCGGACCTGATCTACGACCAGATGATCGGCATGGGCTGTGCGGCGAAGCTGATCTTCTCCTGGGGCGGCAATCCCGGCGTAGGCTCGCTCCACCGCTTCCGAGACGCGGTCGAGCAGGGCTGGCCGCACCGGCTGGAGATCGAGGAGCACAGCCATGCCGGCATGGCGAACGCCTATGTCGCCGGCGCCTCCAACCTGCCCTTCGCCCTGCTGCGCGGCTACACCGGCTCCGACCTGCCGAAGGTCAACCCGAACATCCGCTTCGTCGAGTGCCCCTTCACCGGCGAGACGCTGGCCGCCATCCCCTCCGTCCGTCCCGACGTGACGGTGATCCACGCCCAGAAGGCCGACCGCCGCGGCAACGTCCTGCTGTGGGGCATCCTCGGCGTCCAGAAGGAAGCCGTTCTGGCCGCCAAACGCTCCATCGTCACGGTCGAGGAGGTCGTCGACGATCTGGACGCGCCGCCGAACGCCTGCGTGCTGCCGGGCTGGGCGCTCTCCGCCGTCTGTCCTGTCCGCGGCGGCGCCTTTCCGTCCTATGCGCAGGGCTATTCGGAGCGCGACAACCGTTTCTACAAGGCCTGGGACGCCATCGCCCGCTCGCGCGAGGAGTTCCGCGCCTGGATGCAGCGCCATGTCCTGGACACCGACGATTTCGCCGGCTTCCGCCGCGTGCTGGCCGAAAGCATGAAGGAGGTCGCATGATGGCCACCCCTAAGACCATTGCCGAAACTCTCGACTTCACCGCGACCGAGATCATGACGGTGGCGGCCAGCCGGCTGCTGAAGAACGGCACCGTCTGCTTCGTCGGCATCGGCCTGCCCTCCACCGCCGCCAACCTCGCCCGGCTGACCCATGCGCCGGACGTGGTGCTGATCTATGAATCCGGTCCCATCGGGGCCAAGCCGACTGTGCTGCCGCTGTCGATCGGCGACGGCGACCTCGCGCTGACCGCCGACACCGTGGTCGGCACGCCGGAGATCTTCCGCTACTGGCTGCAGGGCGGGCGGATCGACGTCGGCTTCCTCGGCGCGGCGCAGGTGGACCGCTTCGCCAACATCAACACAACCGTGATCGGCCCCTACGACGCGCCCAAGGTGCGCCTGCCCGGTGCCGGCGGCGCGCCGGAGATCGCCTCCCAGGCCAAGGAGGTGTTCATCGTGCTGAAGCAGAGCCCCAAGGCCTTCGTCGCCAAGCTGCCCTTCGTCACCTCGGCAGGCCATCTCGACGGCGGTGACGCGCGGGCCAGGGCCGGCATCCCCGGTGCCGGGCCGACCGCGGTCATCACCGACCTCGGCATCCTCACCCCCGACCCGGTGACCAAGGAACTGACCCTGACCGGCATCCACCCAGGCGTGACGGTGGAGCAGGCGAAGGCGGCAACCGGCTGGGACCTGACGATCTCGCCCGAGCTGAAGACCACCGAAATCCCGGACGCCGGCGCGCTGGCCGCGCTGCGCGACCTCCAGGCCCGCACCGCCGCCGCCCATGGTCAAACAGGCGGAGAAGGATGACATCATGCGTGACGCCTATATCTGCGACGCCATCCGCACCCCCATCGGCCGCTATGCAGGATCCCTGTCGTCGGTGCGGGCCGACGATCTCGGCGCCGTGCGGGCCATCCACTCGGCATGAGCGGCGCTCGGCTGGCGACCACCGCGGTGTACCAACTCGAACAGTCCGGCGGCCGGACGGCGCTCTGCACCATGTGCATCGGCGTCGGCCAGGGCATCGCCGTGATGATCGAGCGGGTAAGTTAAACCCCCACCTATCCTCCCCACTGGGTGGGGGAGGGACTGCCGCCCCTCTCCCGGACAAGCGCCAATCCCCTCCCCCGCCCAGCTCTCGCACAAAGCTATGCCTTGTGCTGACGCGACAGGCGGACCGTAGGTCCGCTGAGAGCGGGGGAGGGTTAGGGTGGGGGCACCGTCAGCCGACACCCACCCATCGCAACCACCACAGGCGGACCCCCATGCCCTTCATCGAAGCCGCCGGCATCACCCAGCACTACGACCTGACCGGCCCGGACGACGCGCCGGTGCTGCTGTTCGCCAACTCCATCGGCACCAGCTTCCACATCTGGGACGCCGTGGTGCCGCACCTGTCCCAGCGCTACCGCGTGCTGCGCTACGACATGCGCGGCCATGGACTGACCCAGGTGACGCCGGTCAGCGACGACGCCGGCTACGGCATGGACCTGCTCGCCGACGACGCCGCCGGCCTGCTCGACGCGCTCGGCATCGCGCGCGCCCATGTCTGCGGCCTGTCCATCGGCGGCATGATGGCCCAGCGCCTCGCCGTCAAGGCGCCGGCCCGCGTGCATGGCCTGATCCTGTGCGACACCGCCGGGGTGATCGGTCCGCAATCGGTCTGGACCGACCGCATCGCCGCCATCCGTGCCCGCGGCATGGCCGCGATATCCGACGGGGTGATGGCGCGCTGGTTCACGCAAGCCTTCCGCGACAGCCGGCCCGACCAGATCCGCGGCTACACCGCCATGGTCGCCCGCACCACCGAGGACGGCTATGTCGGCTGCGCCATGGCGATCCGCGACGCCGACCTGCGTGCCGACAATGCCGCCATTACCGCCCCCACCCTGGTGATCTGCGGCGAGGACGACGTGGCGACCCCGCCCGACCTCGCCCGCGAGCTGGCGGCCGGCATCCCCGGCGCGCGGTTCGAACTGCTGCCCGGCGCCGCCCATATCCCCGGTGTCGAGAAACCGGCGGAACTGGCCACCCTGATCGACGGCTTCCTGAGGGATCTATAATGGATGACCCTGACATGAAGGACCGGGATCTGTACGACCGCGGCATGGCGGTGCGCCGCTCGGTCCTCGGCGACGCCCATGTCGACCGCTCGCTGGAGCGCGCCACCGGTTTCGACGCCGATTTCCAGGAGTTCATCACCAAGACCGCCTGGGGCCAGATCTGGACCCGGCCGGGGCTGGACATCCGGACGCGCAGCATGCTGACCATCGGCATGCTGGCGGCGCTGGGCAACGATGGCGAACTGAAGCTGCACATCCGCGCCACCCGCAACACCGGCGTCACCCGCGACGAGGTGAAGGAAATCCTGATGCAGGCCGCCGTCTATGCCGGCGTCCCCGCCGGAAACCACGCCATCGCGCTGGCCCGCGCTGTGTACGCGGAGATGGATGAAGAGGACGCCCAACAAGGCTGACACGCAAAGGCTGACCACCATGACCGTCCTCCGCCACGCCGACCCGCTGCTCGATCCGCTCTTCACCAGCGAGGCGGCAGCCGACGCCTTCTCGCCCACCGCAAGGCTGCAGGGCATGCTGGAGTTCGAGGCGGCGCTGGCGCGGGCCGAGGCGGCGGTGGGCGTGATCCCGGCCCACGCGGTTCCGGCCATCGAAGCGGCATGCAAGGCCCATCTCTACGACCTCGACGCGCTGGGGGCGGAGGCGGCGCTGGCCGGCAACACCGCCATCCCGATGGTCAGGCACCTGACCCGTGCCGTGAAGGCCGCCGACGAGGAGTCCTCCCGCTACGTCCATTGGGGCACCACCAGCCAGGACGCGATGGACAGCGGCCTGATGCTGCAGCTGCGCCGTTTCCTCGACGGCCTCGACGCCGATCTCGCGGATCTGGCAGACGGCCTCGCCGATTTCGCCGGCCGCCACCGCGCCACGCCGATGGTCGCCCGCACCTGGCTGCAGCACGCCCTGCCGACGACCTTCGGGCTGAAGGCCGCCGGCTGGCTCGACGCGCTGGACCGCGACCGTCAGCGCATCGCCGCGGCGAGAGACCGCCTCGCCCTGCAATTCGGCGGCGCTGCCGGAACGCTCGCCGCCCTGGGCGACGCCGGCCCGGCGGTGGCGGAGGCGCTGGCGAAGGAGTTGGACCTCCCCCTGCCCGCCCTGCCCTGGCACGCCAGCCGCGACCGCATCACCGAACTCGCCTCCACCCTCGGCATCCTCGCCGGCACGTTGGGGACGCTCGGCCGCGACATCTCGCTGATGATGCAGATGGAGGTCGCCGAAGCCTTCGAGCCCACCGGCCCCGGCCGCGGCGGCTCCTCCACCATGCCGCACAAGCGCAACCCGGTGTCCTGCGCCGTCCTGCTCTCCACCGCCATCCGCGCCCCCGCCCTGGTCGGCGGGCTGCTGGCGGCGCAGGTGCAGGAGCATGAACGCGGGCTCGGCGGCTGGCATGCCGAGTGGCAGGCGCTGCCCGACCTCTGCCGCCTCGTCGCCGGTGCCGCCCGCCATGCCCGCGAGACCGTCGCCGGCCTGACCGTCGATGCGGAGCGCATGCGCGCCAACCTGGACCTGACCCGCGGCCTGATCCTGGCCGAGGCGGTCACCATGGCGCTGGGCGACCGCATGGGCCGCATGGCCGCCCATTCCCGCGTGGCCGACGCCAGCCGCCTCGCGTCCTCCACCGGCCGGCCCCTGCGCGACGTTCTGGCCGAGGATGCCGAGGTGGTGCAGGCGCTGGGCATGGACGGCCTCGACCGCCTGTTCGACCCGCTGCGCTACACCGGCGCGGCATCCCATTTCATCGACCGCGTTCTGGCACTCCACAGGCAGCAACAGCGTCAGCAGAACTGACCGCCCCCCAGGAGGACACCCGAGATGGACACAGCCGTTCACGAGGCGGAAGGCGACTTTGGCCCCCGAGATTGGGCACAACACCCGCCCTACCTGTCGCCGCTCTACAGATCGACGGTTCTGCGCTCGCCGTCCAAACCGCTGATCCCGATGAAGCAATGCCTGTCGGTCCGCACCGGCCCGGTCTTCGGCCATGACAGCGTCGATCCGCTGGACAACGACCTGACGAAGAACGGCCGCGTCAACGGCGAGCCGATCGGCGAGCGCATCATCGTCACCGGCCGCGTGCTGGACGAAAGCGGCCGGCCGGTGCCGCGCACGCTGCTGGAGATCTGGCAGGCCAACGCCTGCGGCCGCTACGTCCACCGCTGGGACCGGCATGACGCGCCGCTCGACCCCAATTTCTTCGGAGCCGGCCGCTGCATCACCGACCAGGAAGGCCGCTATCGCTTCACCACGATCAAGCCCGGCGCCTATCCCTGGGGCAACCACCACAACGCCTGGCGTCCGGCCCACATCCATTTCTCGCTGTTCGGGCCGTCCTTCCTGACCCGGCTGGTCACCCAGATGTATTTCCCGGGCGATCCGCTGCTGCCGCTCGACCCGATCTACAACGGGGTGCCGGAGGGGGCGCGCGAGCTGCTGATCTCCCGCTTCTCCATCGACGTGACTGAGCCGCTGTGGGCGCTCGGCTATGAGTTCGACATCGTCCTGCGCGGACGCCAGGCCACGCCGATGGAGGGTTGACCGCCATGAGCCAAATGCTGAAACAGACGCCGTCCCAGACCGTCGGCCCCTATTTCGCCTATGCCTGGACCCCGGAACTCTACGGCCGCCGCCCGCTGGCGACCAACCGGCTGGCGTCCCGCGGCATGGCCGGCGAGCATATCCGCATCGAAGGCGTGGTCACTGACGGCGAAGGTGCGCCGATCCGCGATTGCGTGGTGGAGATCTGGCAGGCCGGCGCCAACGGCCGCCACGCTCCCGGTGCGGCCGGCTTCGGGCGCTGCGGCACCGACGACGAAGGCCATTATTTCTTCGACACGGTGAAGCCGGGCGTTTGCGACCAGGGTCACGCCCCGCACATCGCGGTGACGGTGTTCGCCCGCGGCATGCTGAGCCACGCCTTCACCCGCCTGCATTTCTCCGACGAAGCCGCGGCGAACGCGGAGGATCCGGTGCTGGCGAGCGTCCCAGCCGACCGCCGCGACACCCTGATCGCCCACCGCGCCGAGGTGCCGGGCGGGGTGGTCTACCGTTTCGATATCAGGTTGCAGGGCGAGGGGGAGACGGTGTTTTTCGATTGTTGAGGGGGGAGCCGTCGGCTGACGATGCCCCCACCTAACCTCCCCCGCTGGGCGGGGGAGGGACTGCCGCTGCCCTCCCAATCAAGCACTTATCCCCTCCCCCGCCCAGCTCTCGCACAAAGCTATGCTTTGTGCTGACGCGACAGGCGGACCGTAGGTCCGCTGAGAGCGGGGGAGGGCTAGGGAGGGGGCATCGTCAGCCGACACCCACACACACCTCTCACCCCTCGCGGATCGTCGCCACGAAGCGCTGCACTTCGGTGCGCAGCTGGGCCGACTGGTGCGACAGCGTGTCGGCCGCCGCGCGGGCCTGGGCGGCCATGCTGCCGGTCTCGCCGGCGGCGCGGGTGACGCCGTCGATGTTGGTCGACACCTCGCGGGTGCCGGCGGCGGCCTGCTGGACGTTGCGGCTGATCTCGCGGGTGGCCGCCCCCTGCTCCTCCGCCGCCGCGGCGACGGCGGTGACCGTCTCGCTGATGCCGAGGATGGTGTGGCCGATGGCCTGGATGGCGCCGACGGCGCTGCCGCTGACCGCCTGGATCTCGGCGATCTGGGCGGCGATCTCCTCCGTCGCCTTGGCGGTCTGGCTGGCGAGGTTCTTCACCTCCTGCGCCACGACGGCGAAGCCCTTGCCGGCCTCCCCGGCGCGGGCAGCCTCGATGGTGGCGTTCAGCGCCAGCAGGTTGGTCTGGCCGGCGATGGACTGGATGAGGTTCACCACGTCGCCGATCTTCTGCGCCGCCTGGGCCAGACCGGCGACGGTGCCGTTGGTCTTCTCGACCTCCCCCACCGCATCGTTCGCCATGCGGGACGAGGCGGCGATGCGCTGGTTGATCTCCTCGATGGAGTGGGCCAGTTCCTCCGCGGCGGCGGCCACCGTCTGCACGTTGCCGCTGGCGACGTCGGCGGCGCTGGCGACGGCCGCGGCCTGGGCGTTGGTCTGCTCGGCGATGGCCGACAGCCCTTCGGAGTCGGTGCGGATCAGTTCGGCCTGCTCGGTCACGCTGGCGACCACGCCGCCGACCGTGCCCTCGAACCGGTCGGCCATCCGGGCCAGTTCCTGCTTGCGCTGTTCGGCGGCGCGCTGCTCCTCCAGGTGGCGCTGCTCCTCCATCTCGGCGACGCGGCCGGCATTCTCCTTGAACAGCTGGAGCGCCTGGTTGATGGCGCCGATCTCGTCGGCGCGGTCGCGGTCGGTGACCTCCACGTCGCGCCGGCCGGCGGTCAGCGCCTGAATGGTGGCGATGATCCGGCGCAGCGGCTGGCCGACGACCATGCGGCTGGTCAGCCACAGCGCCAGCAGAAGCCCGGCGGTCAGCAGCACCGCGCCCACGGCGATGAAGGCCCGCAGTTCCTGCTTCGGCACCTCGATCTTGTTGATCGGCAGGTTGACCAGGATCGACCAGGGCGTGCCGGTGCTGCCGACGACGACCGGGCGGAACAGCTGCTTGACGTCGGTCTTCAGGCTGGCCGACACCGAGAAATGGGAGAAGGGTTTGCCGTCCCGGATGGCGGGCATGGCGTCCTTCAGCCGCTCGTTGGTCTGCAGGATCGGCTTGCCCAGATGGTCGGGGTTGCTGTAGGCCGCCCATGCCCCGCCGTTGGAGATCAGGAAGACCGATCCCGTCTCGAACGGCTTGGCCGTCTTCAACTCGTTCCAGATGTCGTCGGTGGCGATGTCCACGCCGGCGACGCCGATGAACTTGCCGCCGTCCATGATCGGAACCGCCAGCGACACCATCAGCACGTTCTTGCCGGCGACCGTGTAGCTGTAGGGCTCGACGATCACCTCCTTGCCGGTGCGCTTGGCCTGCTGGTAGTAGATGCCGTCCGGTCCGGGATCGTCATAGCCGACCAGCGATTCCAGCTGGACCTTGCCGCCGCCGCGGTTCCAATAGGAGATGAAGCGGCCGCTGGCGTCGCTGCCGGGTTTGTTGGCGAAGGCGGCGTCCTTGCCGTCCAGCGCGTTGGGCTCCATGCCGATCCAGACGCCGATCAGCCCCGTGTTGGCCTCCAGCAGGCTTTTCAGCCAGTCGTTCAGCTTGTCGCGTTCGACGATGCCGCTCCGCTTCAGGCTGAGCAGCGTCGTGCCCATCAGGCGGCTGACGTCCATGGCGTCGTTCAGCCGGCGCTCGACGGTCGCCGCATGGTACTTGCCCAACTCCTCCCCGACCTGGAAGGACAGCTCGTCGGTGTCCGCCCCGCTCTTGACGGAGATCACGACCGAACCGCCCCCCAGCCCGATCGCCAGGACCAACCCGATCGCCAACACCAGCTTTGTCACCAACGGCAACTTCTTGAACATCGACATTCCCCGCGACACATCCGAATGAAGGCACGACACCCCACGCCGACTGTCCCGCGGTTCGGTTAAATTCGCGTAAATTGCTGTCTAAAATATTTGTTGGCCTGAAATACATTGAGAGCCGTTCGCAAATTGAGAACGAAGTCAGTCGAATTCGCATCTTCAGATCATACTTTTGGACCAATACCACAGCTTATTTGAACACGAACAACTTGTGTGCACTGAACTCTCCGCCGGTTGATCCCGAAAGACGAAGGGGGCGGACCGGCTTCCCCGATCCACCCCCATCCGTCCCCTTCGCCCCGTCACAGGGCGTGTGCGCGGTGCAGCGTTACTTCCGGGCGGCGACGATGGCGGCCTGGATCTCCTTCAGGACCTCCGCACCGCCGTCGGCGGCGTACTTGTCGAAGGCGGGCTTGACCATCTCGCGCATGCGGTCCAGCTCGGCCGGGCTCAGCTCGTTGATCTGCATGCCCTTTTCCTTCAGGTAGGACACGCTCTGTGCCGAGGCCTCGCGGCTGTCCTTGCGCTCGAACTCGCGCGAGGCGACGGCGGCCTCGTGAACGATCTTCTTCTCGTCCGCCGACAGGCCGTCGTACCAGCGCTTGCTGGCCAGCACGATCCACGGGCTGTAGACGTGGCGGGAAATGGTCAGGTACTTCTGCACCTCGTAGAACTTGGACGACTGGATGGTCGTGACCGGGTTCTCCTGGCCGTCGACCGTGCCGGTCTCCAGCGCGGTGAACAGCTCGGAGAAGGCCAGCGGCACCGCGTTGGCGCCGAAGCGGTTGAACATGTCGATGTAGACCGGGTTCTGCATCACGCGCAGCTTGATGCCGCCCATGTCCTCGAGCTTGGTGATCGGCCGCTTGCTGTTGGTCAGGTTGCGGAAGCCGTTCTCCCAATAGACCAGCCCGATCAGCCCCTTGTCGTTCAGCGCCTTCAGCAGCTTCTCGCCGAAGGGGCCGTCCAGGACGGCGTCGGCTTCCTTCTCGTTGTTGAACAGGAAGGGCAGGTCGTAGACGCCGAAATCCTTGACGATGCCGACGAGCGTGGCGGTGGAGCCCACCATCATCTCCTGCGCGCCGCCGATCAGGGCGTTCTGCATCTGGATGTCGTTGCCCAGGCTGGCGTCGCCGAAGCCCTTCATCTTGAACTTGCCGCCGCTGCGCTTGGACAGTTCCTCGGCGAAATACTTGACGGCGCGGCCCTGGTTGCTGCTTTCCGACAGGCCGTAGCCGAAGCGGATGATGCGGGTCTTCACCTCCTGGGCGGAAGCGCTGGTGGCGGCGGCTACGGGAGCGAGCAGGGCGGCGGCGATGCCGGTGGCGAGAAGCAGTTTGCGGAACATGGTGTCGGTCTTCCTTCCTTGGGCGTTTCGTTGTGGTTGGCGTTCGGGCGTTTGGCGTTTGGGCGTCAGCGGAAGAAATGCAGCGGTGCGGTGACGATCTCCGGCACGGCGATCAGCAGCCCGAGCAGCACGATGTAGGTCAGCAGGAAGGGCCAGATGCCCTT
Source organism: Azospirillum sp. INR13 (assembly GCF_015390205.1). Lineage (NCBI taxonomy): Bacteria > Pseudomonadati > Pseudomonadota > Alphaproteobacteria > Rhodospirillales > Azospirillaceae > Azospirillum > Azospirillum sp. INR13. Next base: position 68,458 of record NZ_VUOI01000007.1, on the reverse strand, counting down.
GGTGGCGCTTTCCAGCGAGATGCGGGCGACGCCGCACACCACGTTCAGCACCGTGCAGACCGGCGGATGGATCAGGCCAAGCGTGCCGACCAGGACGAACATCACGCCGAAATAGGCGGGGTCGATGCCGGCCTTGATCGCCAGCGGGGTCAGGACCGGCCCCAGCACCAGGATGGTCGGCGTCAGGTCCATCACCGTGCCGACGGCCAGAAGCAGGCAGGCGATCGCGAGCATCAGCAGCTTCGGATTGTCCATCAGCGGGGCCAGCAGCTCCGTCATCTGCTGCGGCAGGTCGGCCAGCGTCACCATGTAGGACGACACCAGCGCCGCGGCGCACAGGAACATCACGGTGCTGGTGGTGCGCGCCGCCTGGACCAGCAGCGGCACCAGCTGCGCCAGCGTGACCTGCCGGTAGACGAACAGCGCGACGAACAGCGAATAGACGGCGGCGACCACCGCGGCCTCGGTCGGCGTGAAGATGCCGCCGCGCAGGCCGCCGATGATGATGACCGGCAGGGCCAGCGCCCAGATGCCGTCGCCCAGCGCCTTCAGCCGCTCCCGCCCGCTCGCCTTCGGCTGCAGCTTCACCGTCATGTCGCGGACGACGAACATCCAGGCGCAGACCAGACCGATGCCCATCAGCAGGCCGGGCACGATGCCGGCCATGAACAGCGAGCTGATCGAGGTGTTGGTGGTCACGCCGAAGATGATGAAGGGCATGCTGGGCGGGATGATCGGGGCGATGATGCCGCCGGACGCGATCAGGCCGGCCGAGCGCGGCACCGGGTAGCCATGGTCGCGCATCATCGGGATCAGCAGCGTGGCGAGCGCCGCGGTGTCGGCGATGGCCGAGCCCGACAGGCTGGCCAGCATCACCGAGGCGCCGATGGTGACGTACCCCAGCCCGCCCTTGATGTGGCCGACGAGGCTGACCGCGAGGTTGATGATGCGCTGGGAGATGCCGCCGGCGTTCATCAGTTCGCCGGCCAGGATGAAGAAGGGCACCGCCATCAGCGGATAGTTGTCGGCGCCGCTCAGCATGTTCTGGGCGACCAGCTGGGCGTCGAAGAAATCCAGGTGAACCATCAGCGCGACGCCGGTCAGCATCAGCGCGAAGGCGATGGGCATGCCGAGCAGCATCAGGCCGAACAGCGAGCCCAGGAAAATGGTGAGGGTCATGGCGGAAACTCCGTCCGCAGGTGGTCGTCTGGGCTCAGTGCTTGGCGACGGCGGCGCTGCCGTGCGGGGCGGGGGCCGGGGGCGCCACGGCGGGACCGTGCGAGTCCGGATGGTCCATGGTGGTGTCGGGATCACCGGGGATGCGGGCGCCGGGCTGGTTGGTGACGATCCGCAGCAGGTTCGCCAGCACGATCAGCGCCATGGCGATGGCCGGGAAGAAGCCCGCCGCGGCGTAGAAGGCCATGGGGAAGCGCAGGACGGTGGAGAAGGTCTCCATGCCGATCAGCAGCTGGATCCAGCTGCCCTGCACGAACAGCCACAGGGCATAGAGCATCATCAGGTGGGCGATCACCGCGCAGACGCGGCGGACCTTGGCCGGCAGGCGGCTCTGCACGATCTCCAGGCCCAGGTGCCGCTGGTGCCGCAGCGCCACGGTGGCGCCCAGGAACACCAGCCAGACGAACATCAGCCGCGCGATCTCCTCCGCCGCGACGATGCCGCTGTTGAAGATGTAGCGCAGGACGACGTTGCCGAAGACGAGACCGACCATGATCGCCAGCATCAGCGCCATGATCCATTCGGTGATCCGCTCCAGCAGATCCGCCACGCGTTTCATGCGGTCCTCCCAATATTCTCCCCGCCGGTCAGGCGGGCGCAGGCGTCGGCGACGATGGCGTCCGCCGGCAGCGTCACCTCATAGGACAGCGCGGCCTCGTCGGCGGCAGGCATCTCAAGGTCGGCGAACTGGCTGTCGACCAGGGCGGTGGGCATGAAATGGGCGGTCCGCCCCCCCATGCGAGAAGCGATCAGCGCCTTGTCGCCGTGCAGATGCAGGAAGACGACCCGCTCGCAATCGCCGCGCAACCGGTCGCGGTAGCGCCGCTTCAGCGCCGAACAGGCGACCACCAGCCCGCGCTCTTCACGATGCGCATCGGCGATGAAGCCGGCCAGCGTGGCCAGCCAGCCGTCGCGGTCGTCGTCGGTCAGCGGGATGCCGGACGACATCTTCGCGATGTTGGCGGGCGGATGGTGCGCATCGCCTTCGATGAAGGCATGGCCCAGCGCCGCGGCAAGGCTCTGGCCGACGCTGGACTTGCCGCAGCCGGCGACGCCCATCACCACGACGACCGGCGGTGCCGCGGACAGGCTGTCCGGCGGGCGGGTGCCGGCGGCGGGAGACGGCGAGATGGAGGGACCGTTCATGAGGCTCGTGTTCCCAATTCCCGGTGCAAGGCGGCATCCGCGCCCTCGCAGGTCACGGCGGCCACGCACTACAAAAACGTGTTAGCGCTATCATGTGCGGACCAAAGGCACATCCGTGGCCCTATGGCCCGAATGCACGGATGACGCCGACACGAGATGACGATACTGTTAGCGCTAACCTTGACGGGCGTAAAGAGTTTTGTTTGAGTTGCGGACGAACCGGTTGGCGGGAGCCGCGGGTTGCAGGTGCCGCTTGCCGGCCATGCTACACAACGGTAATCAGCGATCCAGCGTGGCGCTTCGTCGCGCCGGCCTCTTCATAGAGACGATTGGAAGGATGGAGCCCTGTGACGACACGTGGCGATGATCGGCCTGCATCCCCGACGGTCAAGACGCGCAAGCCGCGCTCTTCGCGCACCGGCCGGGCGACGATGGCGGACGTGGCGGAGCGGGTCGGCGTCAGCGCCATCACCGTGTCGCGCGCCTTCAAGCGGCCGGAGCTGGTCGGGCCGGAGCTTCGCCAGCGCATCCTCGACATCGCCCAGTCGATGGGCTACGTGCCGAACCAGGCGGCCAGCGCGCTGGCGTCGGCGCGGTCGATGACGGTGGCCGTGCTGATCCCGTCGATGACCAACATGGTCTTCGTCGAGACGCTGGCCGGCATCCACGACATGCTGCTGCCGCGCGGCTACCGCGCACTGATCGGCGTCACCCACTATTCCCCGGAGGAGGAGGAGCGGCTGATCCGCACCTACCTTCAGTTCCAGCCCGACGGCATCCTGCTGACCGGCACCGACCACACCGACGTCACCCGCACCTACCTGTCGGCACTGAGCAGCCCGACCGTCCACATGATGGAACTGCTGGACGAACCCGGCAGCCTCAGCGTCGGCTGCTCGCAGGAGGAAGGCGGGCGGCTGATGACCACCCATCTGCTGGAGCGCGGCTACCGCCGCATCGGCTTCGTCGCCGTGCAGCTCGACCCGCGCACGCTCTCCCGCCTGGACGGCTACCGCCACGCGCTGGAGGAGGCCGGGCTGTATGACGAGAAGCGGGTGTGGCGCCTGCCCGACCCGTCCTCCATCCATCTGGGCGCGGCGATGATCGACCGGCTGATGGCCGAGAACACCGACTGCGACGCCGTCTTCTTCTGCAACGACGATCTGGCGCAGGGCGCGCTGTTCCAATGCCAGCGCCGCGGCATCCGGGTGCCGGAACAGCTCGCCATCGCCGGCTTCAACGACCTGCCGGCGTCGGCCTGGACCACCCCGACCCTGACCACCATCGCCACGCCCCGCTACGCCATCGGCCGTCATGCCGCCGCCATGCTGCTCGACCTGATGGACGGCAAGGAGCCGCCGCGCCGCCGCGTCGACCTGGGGCTGACCTTCATCGCGCGGGAGAGCACCTGAGCGAAGCTCGCCCAGGCGCCCAGCCGCGGCGGGCGCCTTACGCCGCCCGCACCGTCGCGATGAAGGTCCCGACCTCCCGGCGCAGCCGCTCCGCCTCGGCGGCGAGTTCCTGCGAGGTGCCGCGGACGCGGCCGGCGGCGTCGCCGGTCTCGTGAACGGCGGTGCTGACGCCGGCGATGTTGCTCGACACCTCCTCGGTGCCCTGGGCGGCCTGGGTGACGCTGCTGGCGATCTCCCGCGTGGCGGCGGCCTGTTCCTCTATGGCGGCGGCGATGGCGGTGGTGATCTCGCTCATGCGGCCGATGGTCCGGCCGATGCCGCCGATCGCCTTCTGGGCGCCGCCGGTCGTCTGCTGGATTTCCTGCACCTTGGCCTGGATCTCGTCGGTCGCCTTGGCGGTCTGGGTGGCCAGCGCCTTCACCTCGCTCGCCACGACGGCGAAGCCCTTGCCGGCCTCGCCCGCCCGCGCCGCCTCGATGGTGGCGTTCAGCGCCAGCAGGTTGGTTTGCGCTGCAATGCCGCTGATCAGCTCCACCACCGCGCCGATCTGCTCGGCGGCGGTCACCAGTTCGCGCATGGTGCGGTCGGCGCCGTCGGCATCGGCCACCGCCTGGGTGGCGATGCGGGTGGAGTTCTCCACCTGCTGGCCGATCTCGGCGATGGAGGCCGACAGCTCCTCCGTCGCGGTGGCGACGGTCTGCACGTTGGCCGAGGCCTGTTCCGAGGCGCTGGCGACCAGCAGCGAGCGCTCGCTCGCCTCCTGCGCGGTGGCGGTCAGCGCGGTGGCCGCGTCGCGCATACCGGTGGCGGCGTTGGCGACGGTGTCGACGATGCCCTTCACCGTGCTTTCGAAGGTGTCGGCCATCTGCATCATGGTCTGGCGGCGATGCTCGGCGGCCTTGCGCTCGCTCTCCTCCTGCGCCTTGCGCATGCGCCCCATCTCCAGCGCATTGGTCTTGAAGACCTGGAGCGAGCGGGCGAGTGCGCCGATCTCGTCCCGGCGCTCGTCGTCGGTGACTGCCACGCCGAGGTCGCCTTGGGCCAGACGCCCCATCGCCCCGGTGATGGCGCCGAGCGGCCGGGTGATGGCGCGCGAGATCGCCCAGGCCAGCAGCAGGCCTGCCAGCAGGGCGACCGCGGTGACCGCCGTGCCGCGCGATTCGGCCGCGGCGACCTCGGCGGCGGCGCTGCGTTCCAGCTGCGCCAGGAATTCGGCGGAATTGGAGCGGATCAGCCCGATCTTGTCGCCGATCTCCTTGCCGGCCTTGCCCAGCGTCTGGCTGTTCAGCGACTGCAGTTCGCCGCTCAGCACCGCGATGCGCTCGATCCCCGTGCGGTAGGCGGGCAGCTTGGCGACGGCCTCGGCCAGTTTGGCCTTGACCGGCCCCTCCTCCATCCCGCCGCGCAGCGCCTCGGCCTTCGCGGTGACGTCGGCCAGGTCCTTGCGGATGCGTTCGAGATCCTCCGCCTTGGTTTCCGCCACGAAGCGGGCGACCAGCACGCGGACCAGCAGGAACTGTTCGCTGACCTCGGCCGCGCGCACGGTGCGGTCCAGGTTGCCGCCGTCCTTCTCCGCCTTGACGGTGTCGCTCAGCGTGCGGCGGATGCCGGCGCCCAGCGTGTTCACCACCGACGCGACGATCTGGTCGCGCTCCGTCCGCGCGGCGACGAGACGGTCGAAACCGCCGGTCAGCGTCTGGCGCAGCGTGGCGATCTCCTGCGCCGTCTGGAGGTCGGACGAACGGGTCATCCGCGCGGTGGCGGCGTCCAGCTTCTGGCGGAACGTCTCCACATCGCCGCGGAACCGGTCGGCCACCGCGGGGGAGCCGCTGGCCACGAACTCCTCCGCCGAGCCCAGGGCGTCGGCCATGTTGGTGTCCGCCTCCGCCACCGTCATGGCGACGTGCGACTGCCCCGCATACTGACGAAGCGCATCGTCGCTCGACCGCAAGCCCGTCCAGGACACCGCCCCCAGCCCGACCAGAAGCGCCAGCGTGACGCCGAAGCCGGTGTAGATCTTGGTTGCCGTCCGCAGGTTGGCGAAGGTTCCGGCTCTGGCGGGCTGGTTCCGGCTGGTGGCGTTCATGATGGTGACCCCGGCTTCCACTGGCGATGGAGCGGACTTTGGTTAGGCCGCTGATTGGTCGGTCACATTACAAGAACAATGCCAAGGGACCATTAACGGCAGGATCGCTTTTCTACCCTACGAAAACGCCGCCGATTGCCTGCAAACCCGCCGGCAACCCTTCGCAATTTGCCAAAACTCTTGATAATGCTTTGCAATTTGCCAATTTCACCGCTCCGAAACTGCGAAGCTCCAGCCATTAGTTATAGAACTGTCCCCCATTCACCTCGATAACCTGCCCGGTGATGTAGCCGGCAAGCCGGCCGGAGGCGAGGAACAGGTAGGCGCCGACGCAATCCTGCGCCGTGCCCAGCCGCTTCAGCGGGATGCGCGCCGCGGTCTGCGTCAATTTGTCAGGGGTCGAGTAACGTTGGTGGAAATCGGTGTCGATGGTGCCGGGGGATACGGCATTGACACGGATGCCGTGCGGCGCCAGTTCCGTCGCCAGCGAGCGGGCGAGGCTGGCCTGGAACGCCTTGGCGGCGCTGTAGAGCGACGACCCCGCGCTGCCCCCGGTCCGGCCGGAGATGGAGCCGGTGTTGACGATGACCCCCTTCGACGCGACCAGCGCCGGCAGCGCCGTCCGGCTGGCGATGACGGCGGAGGCGGCGTTCAGGTCGAACTGCCGCTGCAGGAACTCGTCGTCGATGTCGCCCAGCGCCACCCGGCCCAGCATGGTGCCGGCATTGTTGACCAGCACATCCAGGCCGCCGAGCCGGTCCACCGCGCTTTCCACCACCCGGCGGACCTCCGCCTTGTCGGCGAAGTCGCCGGCCAGCGGGACCACTCCCGTCCCCATCCCCGCAGCCGCGGCCTCCAGCGCCGTCGCGTCGCGGCCGTGGATGGCGACGCGGGCGCCGAGCTGGGCGAACGCCGCCGCCACCGCGGCACCGATGCCGCGGCTGCTGCCGGTCACCAGAACCCGCTTGCCGCGGAACTCCTGCGCCAGCAGGTCGGCGGGCCAGTCGGCAAAATCGGTCGCGGTCATGAACGCGTGCTCCCCTGATGGCAGGCCGCCCCGTCCTATGTTCGGAATCGAAAGGCCGCCTGATTGTTCGTGTTCCAATCCGATCATAGGGGGCGTCGCTTCCCCCGGTCAATCCAAGGGCTGGCGACAAGGGGTCGATTGTTGTTTCCACGCGAATAGTGTTGTCGGAACTGCTGGATTTATCCGGCGGGGGCAGACGGTTAACTCTGTGTTCACGGCCGACGCTCCCCGGCGCCGACCGGACGTCAACCTCCAGCCCCGCCCCGCGCCCGGTGACGAATCCCCCGTCGCCGGGCGCATCCCCCGGCAGGGCCGTCTTCGAATAAGGACATCGTCATGTTCACGCAGAAGTTCTCAACCACCGCCGTTGCCGCCGTCCTGTCGCTGTCGGCCCTGACCTTCGCCGCCGGTACTGCCAATGCCGCGCAGGATGCCGGCTTCGACAGCCTGCTGGCCTCCACCTCCGCCGCCGTCGTCCAGGCCGATGCCCTGACCGCCGAGCGCACCGAGCGCGACGCCGCCCGCACTGCCCTGTCGGTCGCCCGCTCACTCGCCGCCCAGGGCGACACCAAGGGCGCCAGCGCCTACCTGAACTTCGCCCGCGCCAAGCTCGGCCTCGGCAGCACGGCCCAGGACAGCGTCGTCGGCCTCTCCGCCTCGGGTGACTCCACCATCCGTACCGACGCCGTCCGCGGCAACGCCATCGCCTCGCACAGCTCCTACCGGTAACCTTTACCGGTAACGCGTACCTGACCTTCCCGAACCTGCCGCGGACGTCCGCCGACCGACATGAGCGGCGGCGCCGCGCGGCGATCGGGACCATCTCCCGCCCACCCGCCGCTTCGCGAGAATCCTGTCGTAGACGGCCGGCCTTCGGGCTATGTAGGCGGGATGAACACCGACCCAGACCATACCGGCCAAGATCACGCCGGCCAAGATTTCGAGATTTTCCTGGTGGCCGCCCCCGGCCTGGAATCCGTGCTGTGCGCGGAGGCCGTCGACCGCGGCTTCGCGAACCCCACCGCGGTGAAGGGCGGCGTGACGGTCACCGGCGGCTGGCCGGAGGTCTGGCGGGCAAACCTGGAACTGCGCGGCGCCACCCGCGTGCTGGCGCGCATCGCGTCCTTCCGCGCCTTCCATCTGGCGCAGCTGGACAAGCGGGCGCGCCGCGTTCCCTGGGCGCAAATCCTGCGCGCCGACGTGCCGGTGCGGGTCGAGGCCTCCTGCAAGGGCTCGCGCATCTACCACGCCGGTGCCGCCGCCCAGCGCATCGAACGCGCCATCGCCGAGGAACTCGGCGCCCCCATCGTCAAGGCCGCCCCCAAGAAGACCGGGAAGTCCGTCGACAAGGACGCGCCCGAGGAGGACACGCGCGCCGTCCAGATCAAGGCGCGCATCGACGACGACCTCTGCACCATCAGCGTCGACAGCTCCGGCGAATCCCTGCACAAGCGCGGCCACAAGGAAGCGGTCAACAAGGCGCCGATGCGCGAAACGCTGGCGGCCCTGTTCCTGCGCCAGTGCGGCTTTGACGGGCGCGAGCCGGTTCCCGTTGTGGATCCCATGTGCGGCTCCGGCACCTTCGTCATCGAGGCCGCGGAGATTGCCGCCGGCCTGAAGCCCGGCCGTTCCCGTTCCTTCGCCTTCGAACAGCTCGCCACTTTCGACCCCGCCGTCTGGCGGAGCCTGCGCGGCGACGCCACGGCCACCGCGCCCGCCGTCCGCTTCTACGGCAGCGACCGCGACGCCGGCGCCATCGCCATGAGCCGCGCCAACGCCGAACGCGCCGGCGTCTCCGCCTGGACCGACTTCGCCCACCACGCCATCAGCGACCTGACCCCGCCGGAGGGTCCCCCCGGCCTCGTCATCGTCAACCCGCCCTACGGCGCCCGCATCGGCGAGGGCAAGTCCCTGATCCCGCTCTACCACGCCATGGGCCAGACGCTGAAGACGCGCTTCTCCGGCTGGCGGGTGGGCATCATCACCAACGAAGCCACCTTGGCGAAGGCGACGGAACTGCCCTTCAAGGAGGGCGGGGTGTCGGTGTCGAACGGGGGATCAGGGTGACGCTGTATCGGACGGGGGTGTTGGGGTAGGCGCCGCCGGTTATTCGCGACCACACACCCGCAGAAGCAGGGGAGAGGCATGCCGATGGCTCCCCCGATGCGCCTTTCAAAGAGATAAGTGATCGTTCGACTGGACGCAAAAAGCCCCGCAAACTTGCGAGGCAACGACGTTCAGACGTGAAGCAGGAAAAAGTGGCGTCCCCGACGGGAGTCGAACCCGTGTCGCCGCCGTGAAAGGGCGGTGTCCTAGGCCTCTAGACGACGGGGACGTTATACCTTCAACTTGCGCTCAAAAAATGCATCCGACTGCTTGGATGGCAGCGCGTGGATGGCGTCCCCTAGGGGAGTCGAACCCCTGTTACCGCCGTGAGAGGGCGGTGTCCTAGGCCTCTAGACGAAGGGGACGTCTGGTCCCGATGTATGAAGCGGCGGTGGAGGCTGCCACCGGCCGCTCGACCCAACCTTGGAAGGTTGGCGTCCCCTAGGGGAGTCGAACCCCTGTTACCGCCGTGAGAGGGCGGTGTCCTAGGCCTCTAGACGAAGGGGACGTCATCGGCGTGGGCGGGTTTCTAACCAAGCCTGCCCCGCCGATCAAGCCTTTTCTTGCAGGCTGCGCAAAATACCCAGCAAGCTGTCCACCGCCGCCGCCGGCGTGTCGAACGCCGTTACGAACCGCGCGGTGCCGTCGTCCCAACGGTAGAAGCCGTAGCCGGCCCCCTCCAGCGCCTCGGCGTAAGCCGCCGGCAGACGGACGAACAGCTCGTTGGCCTCCACCGGGTGGGCCAGTTCGACACCGGGAAGCGCCGTCAGCCCGGCGGCCAGCCGGTCGGCCATGGCGTTGGCGTGGGCGGCGAGGGTCAGCCACAGGCCGTCGGCCAGCCAGGCGTCCAACTGCGCCGACAGGAAGCGCATCTTCGACACCAGATGGCCGCCGCGCTTGCGGCCGAAGCCGAAATCCTCGGCCATCGCCGGGTTGAAGAACACCACCGCCTCGGCGGCGAGGCAGCCGCCCTTGGTGCCGCCCAGCGTCAGAACGTCGACCCCGGCGCGCCACGTCACGTCGGCCGGGGCGCAGCCCAGCCGGGCGATGGCGTTGGCGAAGCGGGCGCCGTCCATATGCACGGCCATGCCGTTGGAATGGGCGGTTTCGACCAGCGCCTCGACCTCCGCCGGCGTATAGACGGTGCCGGCTTCCGTCGCCTGGGTCAGGCTGAGGGCGGCGGGCTGGACGCGGTGGACGACGCCGACGCCGGCCCTGGCGATGTGGCGCGACACCGCGTCGGGCGTCAGCTTGCCATGCTCGCCGGCCAGCGGGACCAGCTTGGCGCCGCCGGTGAAGAACTCCGGCGCGCCGCATTCGTCGATGGAGATGTGGGCCTCGTCATGGCACAGCACGGCGCCATAGGGCGGCACCAGCGCCGACAGCGCCAGCGAGTTGGCCGCGGTGCCGGTGGCGACCGGGAAGACCGCGACCTCGGTCTCGAAGATCGCGCACAGCCGCTCCGTCACCCGCGCGGTCCAGGGATCGTTGCCGTAGGGGGCGGCGGTGCCGGAGGACGATGCTGCCAGCGCCGTCATCACCTGCGGGGCGGCACCGGCGACGTTGTCGCTGCGGAAGTCATACATGATCGCGATACCTGTTCTTCAAGGAGCGGCCTTGCCGGAGACGGGGCCGGCGGTGATGGTGGCGGTGACGGCGCCGTTGCGCGGGTCCATCAGGTAGAGACGGTCCGGCCCCTGCGGCAGGGTCACCTTGAACAGGACGCGGTTGCCGACCACCACGACCTCGCCGATGCGGGAACCGGCCGGGACGTCCAGCGTCACCTCGGCGGTGGTTTCGGCCGGAGCGGGGGCGATGGCGGTCAGGGAGGCGCGGTTGGGGTCCGACATCCGCTTGTAGAGCTCCACCCCCAAAAAGGTGAAGCCGGCGACGATCAGAACGCCCATGATGACGATGAGTGCCTTGAGGATCTGCACGGTTTGGGGTCCACTCCCGGACGATTGAAACAGGACGCGACACGCACGCCCGATGGCCGCCAAAACACCCGCCGAAATGCCTGACGACATGTCGGACGACTTCTTCGATCCGGAGGACGGCGGTTCGCCCGCCGGAACCGCCGGGCCGCTGGCCTACACGATTCCCGACGAGGCGGCCGGCCAACGGCTGGACAAGGCGCTGGCCGCCGGTCTGCCGGACCTGTCGCGGTCGCGCGTGCAGGCCCTGCTGGAACAGGGCTGCGTGCGCGGCGACGGGCGGACGATAACGGACCCGTCCCTGAGGGTCAAACCCGGCCAGACCTTCGAGGTCGAGGTGCCGGGGGCGGAGACCGCCGAACCGGTGCCGCAGGACATCCCGATCGACGTGGTGTACGAGGATGCCGACGTGCTGGTGATCGACAAGCCGGCCGGCCTCGTCGTGCATCCCGCCGCCGGCAACCCGGACGGCACGCTGGTCAACGCCCTGCTCGCCCATTGCGGCGACAGCCTGTCCGGCATCGGCGGGGTGCGGCGGCCGGGCATCGTCCACCGGCTGGACAAGGACACCAGCGGCCTGATGGTGGTCGCCAAGAACGACCGCGCCCACCATGGCCTGTCGGAGCAATTCTCCGACCGCACGCTGAGCCGCACCTATCTGGCGCTGGTCTGGGGCGTGCCCAACCCGACGCAGGGCCGGATCGAGGGCAACATCGGCCGCAGCAGCGCCGACCGCAAGAAGATGGCGGTGGTGACCGGCGGCGGAAAACACGCCGCCACCAAGTACCGCGTGCTGAAGAGCTTCGGCATGGCGGCGTCGCTGGTGGAATGCGTGCTGGAGACCGGGCGCACCCACCAGATCCGCGTCCACCTGACCCACATCGGCCACCCGCTGGTCGGCGATCCGCTCTATGGCCGCGGGCGGTCGGGACGGCCCGGCGGCAAATTCGCCTCGCTGCTGCCGGAACCGGCGCGGACCGGACTTGTTGGGTTTTCGCGACAGGCGCTGCATGCCGCGGCGCTGACCTTCCGTCATCCGGTCAGTGGCGAGATCGTGACCTTCCGCTCCCCAATCCCGGCGGATATTCATGAACTAATTGTCACCTTGGAGACGGTTTAAAACGATACACCGGGAAATCGTTCTTGGTTAGACTCCCGGTCAATGGCGAGGTTCCGCCGCCCGCTCATTGAAAGGGGCCTATGGAACCCGCGCTGAAGAACGGCAGTGTGCGCATGAATTCATGTCGGCGCGCACCGGCCGTCATAAAGGGGGTTTTAGAACCATGGCGACGGCGTCCAACCTTCCGGCGATCGGGTCCGAGAGCAATCTGTCCCGCTATCTCCAGGAAATCCGCAAGTTCCCGATGCTGGAGCCGCAGCGGGAATACATGCTGGCCAAGCGTTGGCAGCAGCATGAGGATTCCGGCGCCGCCCACCAGCTCGTCACCAGCCACCTGCGGCTGGTCGCCAAGATCGCCATGGGCTACCGCGGCTACGGCCTGCCTTTGTCGGAACTGATCTCCGAAGGCAATGTCGGCATGATGCAGGCGGTCAAGCGCTTCGACCCCGACCGCGGCTTCCGGCTGGCGACCTACGCCATGTGGTGGATTCGCGCGGCGATCCAGGAATACATCCTGCACAGCTGGTCTCTGGTGAAGATGGGCACCACCGCCGCCCAGAAGAAGCTGTTCTTCAACCTGCGCCGGCTGAAGGGCCAGATGCAGGCGATCGAGGAAGGCGACCTGTCGCCCGAGCAGGTCCACGCCATCGCCACCAAGCTGGACGTGCCGGAACAGGACGTCGTCAACATGAACCGGCGCCTCGCCAGCCCCGACCATTCGCTGAACGCGCCCCTGCGGGCGGAAAGCGAGGGCGAATGGCAGGATTTCCTGGTCGACGAGACCGCCAGCCAGGAAATCACGCTGGCCGACCGCGAGGAGCTGGGCAAGCGCCGCAAGCTGCTGGCGAACGCCATGACCGCGCTGAACGACCGCGAGCGCGACATCCTGACCGAACGCCGCCTGCGCGAGGCGCCGACGACGCTGGAGGACCTGTCGCAGAAATACGGCATCAGCCGCGAACGCGTCCGCCAGATCGAAGTGCGCGCTTTCGAAAAGCTGCAGAAGGCGATCAAGGCCGCCGCGGTGGAACAGAAGATGGAGACGGAGGCGTAAGGGGCAACCCGGCCGCCGATACCGCGTGATGACCAGGACCAAGCAGGACGGCGAGGTTACCCTCGCCACGGTCGGGCCCGGCGATCTGCCGGCCTTCAAGGCGGATATGGAGGCATCCTTCGCGGTCGCCGTCATTGAGGAGTTCGGCTCCCTTCCGGAAGGCTCGATCCCCTCCGGCAGCGACCTCGACGAATCCATGACGGCGCCGGGCACCGAGCTTCTGCATATCCTTTGCGATGGCCGAAAGGTCGGCGGCGCCGTCGTCGTGATCGACGAGGCGACGCAGCGCAATTCGCTGGACCTCTTCTTCCTGTCGCCGGCGCAGCATGGCCGGGGACTGGGCTTAAAGGCCTGGATGGCGATCGAGCGGCGCTATCCCGGAACGCGCGCCTGGCAGACCCACACGCCCTATTTCGAGAAGCGCAACATCCACTTCTATGTGAACAAGTGCGGCTTCAAGATCGTCGAGTTCTTCAGCGACCGGCACCCGGATCCGCATTTCCCCGGCCCGTCCGGCCTGCCCGGCGGCGGCGAGATGTTCCGCTTCGAAAAGGTGATGTGACACCGGCGGCGGCTGGCCCTTGCCGTTTGCCGCCGATGTTCGCCCTCACGCCTTCACATACACCCAAGCCTCGGCCCCCGACTTCAGGCGGACCACGACGCGCCTGTAATCCGCGACCTCATAGGAATCGGCGGCGGCCAGCTCTTCCGCGGTGATCTCGAACAGGGTGCCGGCCACCTCGTCGGCCGGGTTCGCGCTCTTGCTGACCACGGGGTGGAAGCGCTTGCCGCTGGTGCGGATCACCTCCGGATCGGTGATCTCCAGCATGTCGCGGCGATAGCCCGGCATGGCATCCGCCCGCCCGGCGAGCCGCCGGCCGAAGGACGCCAGCTGCACATTCTCCTGCTGCAAGGTGCCGTAGGAGAAGAGACGCACGGAATTGTCGGACATGGCTGCTTCTCCCCCGCCTCAGACCAGAATCGAGCCTTCCAGATACAGCACCGCCTGCCCGCCGATCCTCACGCGGTCGCCGGCCAGTTCGCACAGCAGGTCGCCGCCGCGGGCCGAGACCTGACGCGCCGTCAGCACGGTCTTGCCCAGCCGCTCCGCCCAATAGGGGGTCAGCATGCAGTGGGTGGAGCCGGTGACCGGGTCCTCCGGGATGCCCTGGGCCGGGGCGAACAGGCGCGAGACGAAATCGACCCCGTCCTCTCCCGGTGCGGTGACGCAGACGGCCCACATATCCAGCTTCGCCAGCAGCGCCATGTCCGGCGCCAGCGCCCGCACCGCGTCGGCCGACTCGTACACCACCAGATAGTCGCGCCCGCTCAGGATCGCGACCGGCGCCGGGCCGCCAAGCGCCGCCAGCAGGTTGGGGTCGGGGTTCTCCGCCGGCTTGGGCGGACGGTTGGGGAAGTCCAGCGTGTAGCGGTCGCCGTCGCGGGTGACGGTCAGCGTGCCGGCCTGCCGGGTGGCGAAGTCCATGCGCTCGCGGCCGGGCTCCAGAATCGTGGCGATGACGAAGGCGGTCGCCAGCGTGGCATGGCCGCACAGATCGACCTCCACCGCCGGGGTGAACCAGCGCAGCTCGTAGCCATCTCCAGCACGGATGAAGAAGGCGGTTTCCGCCAGATTGTTCTCCGCCGCGATGGCCTGGAGCTGCGAATCGGGCAGCCAGGAGTCCAGCGGCACGACCGCCGCCGGGTTGCCGGCGAAGACGCGGTCGGTGAAGGCATCGACCTGATAGATGGGCAGGCGCATGGTTTTCCCGGTCATGGGATCGATCCCTTACGTCTTGGGGGAATAAGTCGATGAGGTGCCAATTCCATCTCCCGGCGCGGGAGAGGGAGGTCAGCCAGCCTGAACCAGCGCGGCGAAGCGGGCGAGGTCGACGTTGCCGCCGGTGACGACGATGCCGACGCGCTTGCCGCGCGCATCCAGCTTGCCGGACAGCACCGCGGCGGCGGCGAGGCAACCGGTCGGCTCCACCAGCATCTTCATCCGGCTGGCGAAGAAGCGCATGGCGTCGACCAGCTGGTCGTCGGTGACCGTGTCGATGTCGTCGACCAGCCGCTGCATCACCGGGAAAGTCAGCTGGCCGACCGCACGGCTCTGGGCGCCGTCGGCGATGGTCTTCGGCGGTTCGATGCGGACGATGCCGCCGCTGCGCAGGCTCTGCTGGGCGTCGTTGCCGGCCTCCGGCTCGATGCCGATGACGCGGCAGCCGGGGTTCAGCGTCTTCGCCGCCACGGCGCAGCCGGCCAGCAGCCCGCCGCCGCTGGTCGGCACGACCAGGATATCGAGCGGTGCGCCGCCGTTCGCCAGAACCTCCTCGATCAGTTCCTTGGCGACGGTGCCCTGGCCGGCCATCACATGCGGGTGGTCGAAGGGCGGGATGTAGGTGCCGCCCCGCTCCTCCAGTACGCGGGCGACGGCGGCGTCGGGCGGCTCGGCATAGCGGTCGTACAGCACCACCTCGGCGCCATAGCCGCGCGTCGCCGCCAGCTTGGCCGCCGGGGCATCCATCGGCATGACGATGGTCGCCTTCACCCGCAGCATCGACGCCGCCAGCGCGATGGCCTGGGCGTGGTTGCCGGACGAATAGGCGACGACGCCGACGGCGCGCTGGACGGCCGTGAAGCGGGCGATGGCGTTGTAGGCGCCGCGGATCTTGAAGGCGCCGGTGCGCTGGAAATTCTCGCACTTGAACAGCAGCTCGCCGCCGGTCAGCGTGTCGGCGGTGCGGCTCGTCAGCACCGGCGTGCGGTGGGCGACGCCGGCGATCCGCTCCGCCGCGCCCGCCACATCGGTGTAGGAGATGGCGAGGCCCGTGGTGTCGGCCACGCTGTTGCTCATGATGTCGGGCATGGCGGCGATGCTCCCCCTTGTCCTTTAAGGCCTTTGAGTCCGGGGCCTTATTCCAGATCGGTGAACAGGAAGGCCTGCTCGTGCCGCTTCAGCCCGGCCTGCTCGTAGAAGCTGATGGCCTTGGGGGCCGACAGCAGCAGGCACATGGTGCCCGGCCCCATCGCGTCGCGGGTGCGGCGCATCAGCTCCTTGCCG
Organism: Azospirillum sp. INR13; assembly: GCF_015390205.1. Taxonomy (NCBI): domain Bacteria; kingdom Pseudomonadati; phylum Pseudomonadota; class Alphaproteobacteria; order Rhodospirillales; family Azospirillaceae; genus Azospirillum; species Azospirillum sp. INR13. The sequence goes on along the minus strand of NZ_VUOI01000007.1, from coordinate 52,273 downwards.
ATGCCGCGCCCCTGCAGGGCGCGGTCGACGGCAAGGTCGGACAGGTAGCAGCAATAGACGAAGTCGGTGATCGACCGGGCGACGCCGACCAGCCGTCCCTCGGCCCTTGCGGTGATGATCAGGCCGGCGTTGCGCAGCATCGCCTCCACCCGCGGGCGGTCGCCCACGGGCCGGCGCTCGGCCAGCCCGGAGCGTTCCAGAACGTCGATGAAATCGTCCGCAGTCAGGTCCGGTTCGACCGCGTAGTCGATCTGAATGGATCCGCCCTGAATGGATTTGTCGGCCATCGTCTCATCCCCGCCAGAACGGCTTCGACACTTCCTGTTCCACCTCGGCCCGGCTGACGCCGATGTCCTTCAGCAGATGGTCGTCGAGGCCCATCAGTGCATGGCGTTGTTTGCGCCGTTCCAGCGCGGAAAACAACAGGTCGAGCAACCGCCAGAGGGGGCGCGAGGCGACACGGGTGACGCGGTCGGCGGCCGGGACGGCGCCCGGGGCTGCCGTGAAAGTGCCGGAACTGCGGGTCACGTCGGTGTGGCGCATCGGATCCTCCATAATCTGGCGCACATTGCTCGAACAATCGAGACAATCAGGATTATGGAGACGTAATCGGCGGGGTCAAACGGAACATTGTCACCATTACATTTCCGATATCGGATGTATCTTTTCGGCCACAGGGGGAATCGCTCCCCGCTGCGGCCCAGAGAAACCCTTGAGATACGAAGGGTTCCATCGGTCCGGCCCGGATTGGTTCGCACCTGCGGATGGTCTGCATGACAAGCCACGACCGACCAGTGAAATTGTCATGGTAGCATTGTCCCGGTCGTCAGGCTTCCGAACCGGCGCCTACCGCCGCCGCGCCACCCCGATGGCAATGGCGAACGCCACGGCGATCAGCCCGCCCGCGACGGCGAAGGTCGTCCGGGTTCCGGCCGCGACGGCGTCCGGCGCCGCGGCGGCCACCTCCGCCCCCGTCGCCAGCGTGAACACCGCCCCCATCGCCGAGGCGCCGGTGACGAGCCCCAGATTGCGCGAGAGATTGAGCAGCCCCGACACCACGCCGCGCCGGTCCTTCTCCACATCCGCCATCACCGCCGTGTTGTTGGCGGTCTGGAACAGCGCGTAACCGGCGGTGACCACGGCAATCGGTACACCATACCCGGCCACGCCAAGCGTCGCCGGCAGCAGCGCCAGCAGGACGCAGCCGGCCGCCACGGCACTCAGCCCCAGGATCGTCATGCCCGGCGCGCCGAACCGGTCGACCAGCCGGCCGGCCGGGACGCCGGTCAGCGCCGCCACCAGCGGTCCCACCGACATGACTGTCCCCACCGCCGCCGCTCCCAGCCCGAGCGCGCGGGCGAGGTGGAACGGCCCCACCACCAGCGTCGCCATCAGCACGGTCGCCACCAGCATGCTCATCGACAGACGGCCGCTCAGCCCCCGGTCACGCAGCATGCCGGTCCGCAGCAGCGGCGACGCCGTCCGTGCCTCCACCGCCCTCTCCACCGCCAGGAACAGCCCCGCCCCGCCGGCCGCCGCCGCCAGCAGCACGGAGTCGAGCCAGCCGTGCCCGCCCGTCATCGCCAGCGCATAGGCCGCCAGCGTCAGCGCGAGGATCAGCGTGCCGGCGATGTCGAACCTCCCCTGCCCGCTTCCCGTCTCCTCCCGGTCGGCCGGCAGGTGCCGCCGCACCAGCAGGAAGGCCACCACCCCCGGCGGCACGGTGGCAAGGAAGATCGCCGGCCAGCCGAACGCCGCGATCAGCACACCGCCCAGCGACGGGCCGAGCGCGGTCCCCAGTGCCGACATGGTTCCCATCAGCCCCATCGCCCGGCCGATCCGCGCCTTGGGCACCGTGTCGCCGACGAAGGCGGTGGCGAGCGCCATCATCACCGCCGCCCCCAGCCCCTGCACCGCCCTTGCAGCCACCAGCATCCACAGGCCGGATGCCGCACCGGCCACGGCGGACGCCGCCGTGAACAGCGCGATCCCGGCCAGCAGTAGGCGCCGCCGCCCGACCATGTCCCCCAGCCGCCCCACCCCGACGATCAGCGTGGTGATCGACAGCAGATAGGCCAGTACCACCCACTGCACCTCGCGGAACGGCACCGCGAACGCCGACGCCAGCGCCGGCAGGCCGACATTGGCGATGCTGGTGCCGAGCGAGGACAGCAGCGTCGCCAGCGCCAGACCGGCCAGCCCCCAACGGATCGCCCCGCCTGTTGCGGCAACCTCATCCCTCTGCGCAAGCGCTTCCCTCATGACACCCTCCTTCATCCAGGACAGACGCCAAGGCTAGGACGCGGGATGACATGGCGGAACGCGCAGCATCCGCACTGTATTCGTGCATCCGGCGCCATGTCCCGGCAGCGGCGATCGGGACAAGTCGTGATACGATCCGGCGCATGACCGCACCGGACCTCAACATGCTCATCACTCTGGACGCCCTGCTGGCGGAGGGCAGCGTCGCCGGCGCGGCGCGGCGGCTGCGGCTCAGCCCGTCGGCGATGAGCCGGGCACTGGCGCGGCTGCGCACGGCGACCGGCGACCCGCTGCTGGTCAGGGCCGGGCGCGGCCTCGTCCCCACGCCGCGCGCGCTCGACCTGCGCGACCGCGTGCACCAGTTGGTGCAGGAGGCGGAGGCGGCTCTGCGCCCGGCCGAGAACCTCGACTTGAACCAGCTCACCCGGACCTTCACCCTGCGGACCAGCGACGGCTTCGTGGAAAGCTACGGCGCCGCCCTGCTCACCCGCATCGCCGGGGAGGCTCCCGGCGTCCGCATCCGCTTCCTGTCGAAGCCGGACAAGGACAGCGGCCCCTTGCGCGACGGCTCGGTCGATCTGGAAACCGGGGTCGTCGTCAAGGGCAGCGGCCCCGAACTGCGCGCCCAGGCGCTGTTCCACGACCGCTTCATCGGCGTCGTGCGCACCGGCCATCCGCTGTGCGAGAGCGACATCACCGCTGCCCGCTATGCCGCCGGCCGGCATGTTCTGGTGTCGCGGCGCGGCGACGACCGCGGGCTGGTGGACGAGGCGCTGGAGCGGCTGGGCCTGCAGCGCCGCGTGGTCGCAACGGTCGGCGGCTTCGCCGCGGCGCTGGCGCTGGTGCGCGGCACCGACCTGATCGTCAGCGTCCCCGAACGGCACACGGCGGGCCTGCGCGCCGGTCTCCACAGCTTCGCCCTGCCCTTCCCCGCCCCGGAAGTCACCGTTTCCCTGCTGTGGCACCCGCGGCTGGACGCCGACCCGGCTCACCGCTGGCTGCGCGGCTGCGTGCGCAAGGTCTGCGCCACGCCGTCCGGTCGGCAAGACCGGGAGTGATATGACCCGCCGCACCATTGCGCAGCGTCCCCACGGCGCCCTATGCTGATATATCACTCAAGATCACATCGGGAGAACGCCATGCAGCCGCCCTACCTTGCCGCCGACCAGCGCTACGAGGGCATGAGCTATCGCCGCACCGGCCGCAGCGGGCTCGACCTGCCGGCCATTTCGCTGGGGCTTTGGCAGAATTTCGGCGGCACCGACGTGTTCGCGACCGGGCGCGCCGTGCTGCGCCGGGCCTTCGACCGCGGCGTCACCCATTTCGACCTCGCCAACAATTACGGCCCGCCGCCGGGCTCGGCGGAGGAGAATTTCGGCCGCATCCTCGCCACCGATTTCCGCCCCTACCGCGACCAGATGGTCATCTCGACCAAGGCCGGTTACGAGATGTGGCCCGGCCCCTACGGCAACTGGGGCTCCCGCAAGTATCTGGTCTCCAGCCTGGACCAGAGCCTGAAGCGGATGGGCCTCGACTACGTCGACATCTTCTATTCGCACCGCGTCGATCCGCGCACCCCGCTGGAGGAGACGATGGGCGCGCTGGACCATATCGTCCGCCAGGGCAAGGCGCTCTATGTCGGCATCTCCTCCTACTCGCCGGAGATGACGCGGCGGGCGGCGGGCATCCTGAAGGAGTTGGGCACCCCCTGCCTGATCCACCAGCCCTCCTACTCCATGCTGAACCGCTGGATCGAAGGCGGGTTGCTCGACACGCTGGACGATCTCGGCATGGGCTGCATCGCCTTCTCGCCGATGGCCCAGGGCATGCTGACCAACAAGTATCTGGGCAACCAGCCGACAGACGCCCGCGCCGCCAAGGGCGGCACCCTGCGGGCGCATTTCCTGTCGCCGGAGAATCTGGAGCGCATCCGGGCGCTCGACGCCATCGCCCAGCGGCGCGGCCAGACGCTGGCGCAGATGGCCGTCGCCTGGGTGCTGCGCGATCCGCGCGTGACCTCCGCCCTGATCGGCGCGCGCAACGTGGAGCAGCTCGACAACTCGCTGGACGCGCTGAAGAACCTGTCCTTCTCGCCGGAGGAACTGGCGGAGATCGACACCCACGCCGTCGCCGACGCCGGCATCAACCTGTGGAGCGCCTCCTCTTCGGCCGAGGCCGGCTGAGCGCGACGGGCCGGGGGAACACGTCGCCCCCCGGCCCGCGCATCGGCGTCAGCCGATCCGGCCGGCCGCCAAGCGCCCCACTATCGCCGCATGGCTGCGGATGCCGTTGCGCAGGCATTTCAACTCGAACTTCTCGTTCGGCGAATGGATGCGGTCGTCGTCCAGGCCGAAGCCGACCAGGATGGTATCCAGCCCCAGATATTCGCGGAACCAGCCGACGATGGGGATCGACCCGCCGCCGCCGATCAGCACGCCGTCGCGCCCCGTCGCCTCCTTCAGCCCGCCGCGCACCGCCTGCATCCATGGCGTGTCGGTCGGCACCTCGATGCCGGGCGACGAGCTGAAGCTGCGGAAGCTGACCGTGCAGTCGGCCGGCAGCCGCTCCTCGAAGAAGCGCTGGACCGACGCCTCGACGGCCGCCGGGTCCTGGCCGGGCACCAGCCGGCAGCTCAGCTTGCACGACGCCTTGGCCGGGATGACCGTCTTCGATCCCTCGCCGGTATAGCCGCCCCAGATGCCGTTGATGTCGCAGGTCGGCCGGGTCCAGATGCGCTCCAGCAGCGTCCGCCCCGCCTCGCCATGGCTTCGGGTCAGGCCGAGCGCGCCCAGGAACTGCGCCTCGTCCAGCGGCAGGCCGCGGATCTGCGCCAGCAGCTCGTCCGGCAACTCGCGCACGCCGTCATAGAAGCCGTCGAAGCGCACCCGCCCGTCGGCATCGTGGATCTGGCCCAGGATGCCGGTCAGCACATTGATCGGGTTGGGCACGGCGCCGCCGAACAGGCCGGAATGCAGGTCGTGGCCCGGCCCGGTGACGGTGGCCTCCAGATAGAGCAGGCCGCGCAGCCGCGTGGTGATCGCCGGGGTGTCGACGTCCCAGGCGTTGGTGTCGGTGACGAGGCAGAAGTCGGCCTGCAGTTCGTCCGCATGCTCCTTCAGGAAGCGCGGCAGCGACGGGCTGCCGGTCTCCTCCTCGCCCTCCAGCAGCACGGTGGCGCGGATGGGGATAGAGCCGTGGACGGCGTGCCAGGCCTCGAAGGCCTCCATGAAGGTCATGGTCTGGCCCTTGTCGTCGGCGGCACCGCGGGCGACGACGCGGCGCCCCCGCTCGGCCTCGACGATCACCGGCTCGAAGGGCGGGCTGTTCCACAGTTCGACCGGGTCGGCGGGCTGGACGTCGTAATGGCCGTAATAGAGCACATGGGGCGTCTCCACCCCCTGCGGCCCCGGCCCTGGCCCCGGATGATGGGCGACCAGGATGGGATGGCCCGGCGTTTCGTTGAGCGTCACCGTGAAGCCCATCGCCGCCAGCCTGTCGGCGCACCATTGGGCGGCGCGGCGGACATCGCCGGCATAGGCGGGGTCGGTGCTGACCGAGGGAATGCGCAGAAGCTCGCAAAGCCGCCCGACCGACTCCTCGAAAGACTCGTCCACCTTGCGCAGCACGGCATCGACAGGAAGCATGATGGCCTCTTCTTGAACGTGGGATCCACCTGTCCCACTCTCCCCGGGGGGGGAGAGGGAACAACTCACCCCCCCAGACCCGCCAGCAGCTTGCCCAGAACCGGCTGCCCCACGACGGCACCCAACGCGAAGCCGGCGATCAGCCCGATCACCAGACCCACGATGCCGGCCCCCATCCCGCCGCGGCCGGCCTGCGCGCGCTCCGCCTGCCGGGCGCCGTTGCCCCCGCTGCCCGACGGCTCGTCCGCCTCGTCGATGGAGGAGGCGCGCCGCGCGCTGTAGGAGGTGTCGGTCGCCTCGTGCCACGCCTGGATGCGCTCCAGCGCCGGCTTCAGCTGCGCGTCGTCGGGCGTGCTGCCGCGGCCGTGGACGATTTCCCAGGCCAGCGCCGCGAAACGGGCGGTGGTCCGCCCCTCCGGCGTGAAGATCGCCGCCGGCATGCGGCGGTAGGTGGCCTTCACCACGTCCACGTCATAGGGGAAGGCGGTGCGGAACATCAGGTCGGGGAATTCGGTGCGCAGCTGGGTCATCGACTCGCGTCCCACCTCGTCGTTGGTGATCGACATCATCAGGATGCCGGCCAGCGACAGGTTGGGGTTCAGCCCGTTCTGGATATGCTCGACCACCTGCAGGGTGCGCCGCAGCCCGTCCAGCGCATAGCGGCCGGGGAACACCGGCACCACCAGCCGGTCGGACGCCGCCAGCGCGCCGGCCGCCAGATGGCCGAGAGCCGGCGGACAGTCGATGACGACGTAATCCGGCGGGTTGCGCGAGAAATGCAGCGCCTTGCGCAGGCCGCGCTGCGACCCGCCGCGGCTGTCCAGCGCATGTTCCAGCGAATAGAGCTTGCGCGCGCCGACGATCATCGACAGCCCGTCGAAGGCGGTCGGGGTGATGGCGTCCTCGACGAAAGTCTCCTGCCGCAGCAGGTCGTTGATGCCGACCTTCGCCTTGTCGCGCAGCAGGAAGTTGCTGGTGGCGCTGCTCTGCGGGTCGAAATCGATCAGGACGACGCTCTTGCCCAGTGCGGCCAGCGACAGGGCGAGGTTGACCGAGGTGGTCGTTTTGCCGACGCCGCCCTTCTGGTTGTAGACCGACAGGATGGTCGGCTGCCGTGCCTGCGGCGTGTCGAAGACGTCTTCGTGACTGGTCATGTTCGTTCCGCTTCGCCGTTCTGCGGCATTCCCCACTTCCCGCACCGGATGGCCCGGCCCAGAAGCGAGGGCGCACTATAAGCGCCGCGACGCCGCAAGTCTTCCCGCACGTTCGGGTGTTCCCCAAGCGGCCCTGCGCGGCGCCGGGCCCGTCACGAAACCGTCACTTGTTCGGCTTCCATGTTTCCACTATCTTCGAAACATGGAAATGAAAGCAGCCACCAACGCCTTCGCCGCCCTCGCCCAGGAAACCCGCCTGGCGGTGTTCCGCCTGCTGATTACGGTGGGGCCGAACGGGCTGACGGCCGGCGATCTCGCCCAGCAGGTGGGGGTTCCGGCCTCCACCCTGTCCCATCATCTGGCGACGCTGGAACGCGCCGGCCTGCTCCGCTCCTGGCGGGTGCAGCGGCAGATCTTCTACGCGTCAGACTATGAGGGCACCCGCCGGCTGATCGCCTTCCTGATGGAGGATTGCTGCCAGGGGCGCCCCGAACTCTGCTCTGCCGACCTGACCCAGGCCGTTCCGTGTGGTCCCGACGGATGTGACCACGACGCCTGAGGCCCCGATCCCAACCGCCGCGCGCTCCGCGGCCCGGAAAGGCAATCCAGCGATGACCGACCGCGTCTACAACGTCCTGTTCCTGTGCACCCACAACAGCGCCCGCAGCGTCATGGCGGAGTGCCTGCTGAACCGGGATGGCCAAAAGGGCGGAAGCGGCCGCTTCCGCGGCTTCAGCGCCGGCAGCCAGCCCTCCGGGCGCATCAATCCCTATGTCCATGACCTGCTGGTGCGGCTCGGCTTCCCGACCGCGGAACTCCGCTCCAAGACCTGGGACGAGTTCGCCGCAGCGGACGCCCCGCACATGGATTTCGTCTTCACCGTCTGCGACAACGCCGCGGGCGAGGTCTGCCCGGTGTGGCCGGGACAGCCGATGACCGCCCATTGGGGCTTCCCCGACCCGTCCAGCGCCCAGGGCACCGACGCGGAGAAGGCCGCCTTCACCGCCACGGTGTTCGGCCAGATCCAGCGCCGCATCCAGGCCTTCGTCAGCCTGCCCATCGCCTCGCTCGACCGTCTGGCGCTGAAGCGCAAGCTGGACGACATGGGGACGGCGTCCGCCGCCACGGAGGCGGCGCGATGACGCCCGTCACCATCTACCACAACCCGGATTGCGGCACCTCGCGCAACACGCTGGCGCTGATCCGCAACAGCGGCGTCGAGCCGACGGTGATCGAGTATCTGAAGACGCCGCCGACCCGCGACGAACTGGCCGACCTGATCGGCCGCATGGGCGTGCCGGTGCGCGCCGTGCTGCGCGAGAAGGGCACGCCCTTTGCCGAGCTCGGGCTCGACGACCCGTCGTTGAGCGACGACCGGCTGCTCGACGCCATGATGGCGCACCCGATCCTGATCAACCGGCCGATCGTGGTGACGCCGCTCGGCGTCCGGCTGTGCCGCCCGTCCGAGGCGGTGCTCGACATCCTCCCCGATGCCCAGCGCGGTGCCTTCGCCAAGGAGGACGGCGAGCAGGTCGTCGACGCCGCCGGCCAGCGCATCGGCAAAGCCTCCTGACGGACAAGCGATCATGACAACCGACATCCACGCCGCCCCGGCGGCCCGCCCCGCCATGGGGCTTTTCGAGCGTTACCTCAGCGTCTGGGTGGCGCTCTGCATCGTCGCCGGCATCGCGCTCGGCCATCTGGTGCCCGGCGTCTTCCAGGCCATCGCCGCGGCGGAGGTCGCCCAGGTCAACCTGCCGGTCGCGGTGCTGATTTGGCTGATGATCGTGCCGATGCTGCTGAAGATCGACCTCGGCGCGCTGGGGCAGGTCAAGGAGCATTGGCGCGGCGTCGGGGTGACGCTGTTCATCAACTGGGCGGTCAAGCCCTTCTCGATGGCGCTGCTGGGCACGCTGTTCATCGGCAACCTGTTCGCGCCGCTGCTGCCGCAGGACCAGATTTCCTCCTACATCGCCGGGCTGATCCTGCTGGCGGCGGCGCCCTGCACCGCCATGGTGTTCGTCTGGTCGAACCTGTGCGAGGGCGAGCCGCATTACACGCTGAGCCAGGTGGCGTTGAACGACATCATCATGGTCTTCGCCTTCGCACCGCTGGTCGGGCTGCTGCTGGGCGTGGCGTCGATCACCGTGCCGTGGGACACGCTGCTGCTGTCGGTGCTGCTCTACATCGTCATCCCCGTGGTCGGTGCTCAGCTCTGGCGTCGCAGCCTGCTGGCAAGCGGCGGCGAGGCGGGTCTGAAGCGCCGGCTCGACCTGATTCAGCCGGTTTCGCTGCTGGCGCTGCTGACCACGCTGGTGCTGCTGTTCGGCTTCCAGGGCGAGCGGATCCTGGCGCAGCCGCTGGTCATCCTGCTGCTGGCCGTGCCGATCCTGATCCAGGTCTATTTCAACGCCGGGCTGGCCTATTGGCTGTCGCGGCGCTTCGGGGTGGCATGGTGCGTGGCGGCGCCGGCGGCGCTGATCGGCGCCTCCAACTTCTTCGAGCTGGCGGTCGCCGCCGCCATCAGCCTGTTCGGTCTCGGCTCGGGCGCCGCGCTCGCCACCGTGGTCGGCGTGCTGGTCGAGGTGCCGGTAATGCTGTCGGTGGTGAAGATCGTCAAGGCGACCAAGCCCTGGTACGAGGGACGCACCCATGCATGATATCCAACACGTCGAACACGACTCCTTTCCGAGCCTGGACGAGCCCTATCTCGATGCGCCCGACCTCGACAGGCTGACACCCGAGCAGCCGTCGAGCCACCCTCCGCGCATCCTGCTGCTCTACGGTTCGCTGCGGGAACGCTCCTACAGCCGATTCCTGGCCGAGGAAGCTGCCCGGCTGCTCCAGCGCATGGGGGCCGAGACGCGCATCTTCGACCCCCACGGCCTGCCGCTGCCCGACAGCGTGCCGGCCGACCATCCCAAGGTGGCGGAGCTGCGCGCCCTGTCGCAATGGTCGGAAGGTCAGGTGTGGGTCAGCCCGGAACGGCACGGCACCATCACCGGCATCCTGAAGTGTCAGATCGACTGGCTGCCGCTGGAAAGCGGCGGCGTCCGGCCGACGCAGGGGCGGACGCTGGCGGTGATGCAGGTGTCCGGCGGCTCGCAATCCTTCAACGCGGTCAACGCGATGCGGGTGCTGGGCCGCTGGATGCGGATGGTGACCATCCCCAACCAGTCCTCCGTCGCCAAGGCCTATCAGGAGTTCGACGAGGCCGGGCGGATGAAGCCGTCGCCCTATTACGACCGCGTCGTGGACGTGATGGAGGAGCTGGTCAAGTTCACCCTGCTGGTGCGCGACCGCAGCGACTACCTGACCGACCGCTACAGCGAACGCCGCGAGGCCGGGCTGAAGGCAGAAACCGAGGCGCAGGCCCTCGCCGCCGCGGCCATGAGCGGGCAGAAGTCCAGTGGGGGCACGGCGGACTGATCCGCACCGCGGTTCCGGCCCGCCGCCGGGACCCTTGCCGCATTCCTGCACAACCGTTGCGCAAAGTTTCGGGTCGATCCGCGAGGCCGCTCAGGTCCACATGGTGACAAACAATCCCATGGGAGGACAATAGGATGACCACCGAACTTCAGCACCTGATCGGCGGCAAGCTGGTTTCCGGAAAGTCGGGGCGGTTCGCCGACGTCTACTCCCCGATGACCGGCGAGGTGCGCGCCCGCGTGCCGCTGGCGAGCGTGGAGGAGATGCGCGCCGCGGTGGAGAACGCCAAGGAGGCACAGCGCGGCTGGGCCGCCACCAACCCGCAGCGCCGCGCCCGCGTGCTGATGCGCTTCCTCGATCTGGTCCAGCGCGACTACGACGAACTGGCGCTGCTGCTGTCGCTGGAGCATGGCAAGACCATCGTCGACGCCAAGGGCGACATCCAGCGCGGCCTGGAAGTGGTGGAGTTCGCCTGCGGCATCCCGCACCTGCTGAAGGGCGAGTTCACCGACGGCGCCGGCCCCGGCATCGACATCTATTCGATGCGCCAGCCGCTGGGCGTCGTCGCCGGCATCACGCCGTTCAACTTCCCGGCCATGATCCCGATGTGGAAGTTCGCCCCGGCCATCGCCTGCGGCAACGCCTTCATCCTGAAGCCGTCGGAGCGCACCCCCGGCGTACCGGTCAAGCTGGCCGAGCTGATGCTGGAGGCCGGCCTGCCGGCGGGCATCCTGAACGTCGTCCACGGCGACAAGGTGGCGGTGGACGCCATCCTCGACGACCGCGACATCAAGGCGGTGGGCTTCGTCGGCTCCACCCCGATCGCCGAATACATCTACAATCGCGGCTGCGCGGCGGGCAAGCGCGTGCAGTGCTTCGGCGGCGCCAAGAACCACGCGCTGGTGATGCCGGACGCCGACCTCGACCAGGCGACCGACGCGCTGATCGGCGCCGGTTACGGTGCGGCGGGCGAGCGCTGCATGGCGATCTCCGTCGTCGTTCCGGTCGGCAAGAAGACCGCCGACGCCCTGATGGAGCGACTGATCCCGCGGGTGGAGAGCCTGAAGGTCGGCCCCTCGACCGACAGCAGCGCCGATTTCGGCCCGCTGGTGACGCGCGAACATCTGGAGCGGGTGAAGTCCTACGTCGATATCGGCGTCAAGGAAGGCGCCAAGCTGGCGGTCGACGGCCGCGGGTTCAGCATGCAGGGCTATGAGAACGGCTTCTACATGGGCGGCTGCCTGTTCGACGAGGTGAAGCCGGACATGCGCATCTACAAGGAGGAGATCTTCGGCCCGGTGCTCTCCGTCGTCCGCGCCGATAGCTATGAGGAAGCGCTGGCCCTGCCGAACGATCACGAGTACGGCAACGGCGTCGCCATCTTCACCCGCGACGGCGACGCCGCCCGCGACTTCGCGTCGCGCGTCGATGTCGGCATGGTCGGCATCAACGTTCCGATCCCGGTTCCGCTCGCCTACTACACCTTCGGCGGCTGGAAGCGTTCGGGCTTCGGCGACCTGAACCAGCACGGCCCCGACGCGGTGCGCTTCTACACCAAGACCAAGACCGTCACCTCCCGCTGGCCCTCGGGCGTCAAGGAAGGCGCCAGCTTCGTCATTCCGACCATGGAGTGATGGGCGTAACATTCCCCCTCCCGCCTCCGGCGGGAGGGGGGTTACACGAGGTGACGCATGTCCTTTGAACTGACCGAAGACCAGGTCGCCATCCGCGACATGGCGCTGTCCTTCGCCCGCGACGAGCTGGCGCCCAATGCCGTCGAGTGGGACCAGAAGAAGCATTTCCCCGTCGACACCCTGCGCGCCGCCGGCGAGCTCGGCATGGGCGGCATCTATGTGTCGGAGGACCATGGCGGCTCGGCGCTCAGCCGCTTCGACGCCGTGGTGATCTTCGAGGCTCTGAGCCAGGGCTGCCCGACCATCGCCTCCTACATCTCCATCCACAACATGGTGGCGGGGATGGTGGACAATTTCGGCAGCGACGAGCAGAAGGCGCATTGGCTGCCGAAGCTCTGCACCATGGAATGGCTCGCCAGCTATTGCCTGACGGAGGCCAACGCCGGTTCCGACGCCGCGGCCTTGCGCACCAGGGCGGTGCGTGACGGCGACAGCTACGTCCTGAACGGCGCCAAGCAGTTCATTTCCGGCGCCGGCAGCTCCGACCTCTACCTCGTCATGGCCCGCACCGGCGAGGACGGCCCCGGCGGCATCAGCGCCTTCCTGGTGCCCAAGGACACCCCCGGCCTGTCCTTCGGTGCCAACGAGCACAAGATGGGGTGGAACGCCCAGCCGACCCGCGCCGTCATCATGGAGGACGCCCGCATCCCCGCATCCGCCCTGCTGGGCCAGGAGGGGATGGGCTTCAAGTTCGCCATGAAGGGTCTGGACGGCGGCCGCATCAACATCGCCGCCTGCTCCATCGGCGGCGCCCAGGCGGCACTGGACAAGGCGCTGACCTACATGTCCGAGCGCAAGGCCTTCGGCCAGTCGCTCGACCGCTTCCAGGCGCTTCAGTTCCGCATCGCCGACATGGCGACCGAGCTTGAGGCCGCCCGCACCTTCGTCCACCGCGCCGCCTCGGCCCTGGACGCGAAGAGCAAGGATGCGACCCGCCTCTGCGCCATGGCGAAGCGCTTCGCCACCGACACCGGTTTCGAGGTGGCGAACAACGCCCTGCAGCTGTTCGGCGGCTACGGCTATCTGGCGGACTATGGCGTGGAGAAGATCGTCCGCGACCTGCGGGTGCACCAGATCCTGGAAGGCACCAACGAGATCATGCGCCTGATCGTCTCGCGCAGCGAGATCGGGCGGATGGCGTAACCGAAACACGCACCTCATCCCCTCTCCCCCCCGGGGAGAGGGTTAGGGTGAGGGGGACGCACAGCGAGGATCTCCAAGAACCGCGCACCTTCCATTCCTCACCAAATCCACGCAACGCCTCCCCCTCACCCCGACCCTCTCCCCGGGGGGAGAGGGGGAAGCAACCAAAAAACCAAAGCAACGGGAGACGCGACGATGGCGGTGATCGGTTTCATCGGATTGGGCAACATGGGCGGCCCGATGGCCGCGAACCTCGTGAAGGCGGGGCATCAGGTGGTGGGCTACGACCTGTCCACCGCCGCGATCGACGCGGCCAAGGCGGCCGGCGTCACCATCGGCGACAGCCCCGCGGCCATCGCCGCGGCGGCGGAGGTGGTCATCACCATGCTGCCGGGCGGCAAGCATGTGCTGGGCGTCTATGACGGCGACACCGGCATCGTCGCGGTGGCCCGGCCGGGCACGCTGCTGATCGACTGCTCCACCATCGACGTCGACTCCGCCCGCAAGGCGCATGCGCTGGCCGCCGCCAAGGGTGCGGCCTCGCTCGACGCGCCGGTGTCGGGCGGCGTCGGCGGTGCCGCTGCCGGCACGCTGACGTTCATGGCCGGCGGCGAGGCCGACGCCTTCGAGCGCGCCCGCCCGATCCTGGAGGCGATGGGCAAGAAGATCGTCCATTGCGGCGGCGCCGGGGCCGGTCAGGCGGCGAAGATCTGCAACAACATGCTCCTCGGCATCTCGATGATCGGCGTCTGCGAAGCCTTCGTCCTGGCGGAGAAACTCGGCCTGTCGCATCAGGCGCTGTTCGACGTGTCCTCCACCTCGTCGGGCCAGTGCTGGTCGCTGACCAGCTATTGCCCGGTCCCCGGCCCGGTCCCGACCAGCCCGGCCAACCGCGATTACCAGCCCGGTTTCGCGGCGGCCCTGATGCTGAAGGACCTGAAGCTGGCCCAGGAAGCGGCGCAGAGCGCCGGCGCCCCCACCCCGCTGGGTGCGGCGGCGGCACAGCTCTACGCCATGATGAACGCGCAAGGCGAAGGCGGCACCGACTTCTCCGGCATCATCCGCATGCTGCGCGGCGAAGGGTGAGTCAGCTGACCGGCGGGGGCAGGAACAGCGCCTGCTCCCGCCGGACCAGATCGGCGATGTAGTCTGCTGTCATGGATATCCGCGCCAGCGACCGCAGATCCTCGTGCACGATCAGCCAGAAGGACCGGGTGATCGTCAGTTCTTCCGGCAGGACCGGCACAAGATCGGGCTCACCGCCGGCAATGAAAGCCGGCAGCATGCACAGGCCGGCGCCGGCCTGCGTCGCCTTCAGCTGGGCGACGAGGCTGCTGCTCTTGATGCGCGGCACCACCTCCCCGATCGTCTCGACATAGTCCAGTTCGGGCGCGAAGATCAGGTCGTCGATATAGCCGATGAAGGACTGGCCGCGCAGGTCGGCGCGGCTGCGGATCGCTGGCCGGGCGTCCAGATAGGCGGCTGTGCCGTACAGCCCCAGCCGGTAATCGGTGAGTTTCCGGGCATAAAGCCGCCCTTCCTGCGGACGCGACAGGCTGATGGCGATGTCGGCCTCGCGCTTGGACAGGCTGAAGACGCGCGGCATGGCGACCAGCTGCACCTCCAGCTCCGGATGGCGTTCGCACAGGCTCCCGATGCGCGGCGCCAGGAAACAGCTGCCGAAGCCGTCCGGCGCCCCGATCCGCACCGCGCCGGCAAGCGCCAGATCGCCGTCGGCCACCATGCCCTGGGCTAGAAGCGCCGCGCTTTCCATCACCTCGGCGGTCTGTTTCAGCCGCTCGCCCTGCGGCGTCAGCGTGAATCCGCTGGGACGCCGCTCGAACAGGGTGACGCGCAACGCATCCTCCAGCGCCGAAATGCGGCGGCTGACCGTGGTGTGGTCGGCACGCAGGCGCTGGGCCGCCGTGGTCAATGTGCCGGCACGGGCCACCGCCAGGAAGAATCGCAGATCGTTCCAGTTGAAATCGGCCATATCCGCCGGCGCCGCCGTCCGTTCTCGCTGGTGAAGCAGGGGCCGAACTGTCCCATCAACCCGCCCCCCTGACAAGAGCGCCAAGCCGCCCCTGCGACAACGCCGCACCCGGTGCGAACGCAAGCACCGGAAGAGCATGCCCCGAAGGAGTACCGCATCTTCCGGCCACCGCCCCCATTTCGCGTGGACGAACCGCCCGCCTGTTGCGTTTATCTGTTGAGGGATGCGGCGTTCCTGACGACTGCGAAGAACGAAAGGACGGGCGATGCCGGGCGAGGGCCGGACGGGGAACTGGAGCGGATCGGCAATGGCGATGCCGACAGCGATGATCGCGGCAGCGACGCTTGCCGTCCTTGTCGCGGCTGCGGCGCTGCCGGCCGCCGCTGAACCGCTGCTGTCCGCGCCGGAGGCCGATGCCCCCCTGCCCTCCCCCGCCCCGTCACCTCCCGTGGCGCCTCCCATGCCGGCGATGGTCCCGGCAGCGGAAGCTGCAACGGTTCAGGCACCGGCAAAACCCCAGACCGACGCCTTCGACTGCTGGCTTCTTGACCCGAACCGGCTGGAGCAGGCGGCCGACCAGGGCCTGTGCGGCGATGCCTTCGCCCGCGCGCCGGAAATCGCCTCCCTGCCCGACGCCCCTCCCCTGCCCGCAATGACGCCGCCGCGCAAGCCGAAGGCCCCGGAACGGCGGATCCGCACGTCGAACCGGAGTTCCAGCCACAGCCAAACCCATACGACGGGCACGTCGGCGGCCCAGGTGTCCCGTACCGGCGGAGGCGGCGGAGACTTCTTCAGCAACTTCCAGCGCGATTTCCGGGCGCTGGGCGACCTGCTGGGCGGCGGATCGTCACCGCGCCGGGGCGACGGCGGCCCCGGTTCCCACACGTCTCACCGAAACTGACGGCACTGGAACCGAGGCGCCTTACGACGCGCCGTCCGGCTCCCTGCCGACATCCTCCGCCCCCATATCCTCGGCCCCCATATCCTCGGCAACGACGTCGATGGTGACGCCGGTTCGCCCCGGCCGGCCGTAGTCATGCTCCGGGTCGATGCCGTGGTCGCGCCGCAACTCGTCGCGAACCTCCGCCATGCGGGCGCGCAGCCGGGCATATTCGGCCAGAAGCTGGCGGCGCCGGTCGTTCGGCGTCACGTCCTTCGGCGGGCGCAGCGAACGCTTGAAGTCGATCAGCTGGCGGCGGGTCACGTCGGGACGGACCAGCCCCTGCGCCTTCGCGCGTTCCAGCTCGTCCGGCGTCATGGTGACGATCTGGTAGGCGACGCTTTCCGCCCCCGGCAGCACCTCCAGAGACAGCCGGCCGGTATCCACCGCCTCCGCCACCGCGCGGAAGCGGAAGGCGGTCTCGACCGAAAACGGCATGTCGCTCTCGATCATCGCCTCGAAATCGCCGTGGGGCAGGATTTCCTTGGCGCGGTTCAGATAGCGGCCGATCGACAGGAATTCCTTGCGGCTGCGGTTCCAGTGATAGCGGATTTCCTGCGCGAATTCCTGCCGGGTGTGGCAGGGCACGATGGCGTCGCTGATGTCCGACGCCCGGCGGTCGGCCTTGGACGGCGCCACCGCCGCGCTGGTCCGGGCCGGCACGGTGGGCGCATGGGCGGGCGCCGCGGGCTGGGCAGCCGGCTGGGGAGCGGCCTTGCCCTGCTCCGCCACCTTCTTCATGAAGGACTTCACGTTGGCCATATTCAAATCCCCCGGGTTCAGATCCCCAACTCGTGCCGGATGAAGTACCAGGCGCCCAGGCATTCGTCGGCGCCGTTCACCGCACCGACATCGACGATGGAGCAGCCGATGTCGTCGACGCGGTGCATGTCCTCGATGTCCGGCACCTCGTGCGGGACCAGCCGCCCGACCCGGCCCAGCTCCAGCTTCGCTTCCCGCAGGCTGACCGACCGGCGCTTGACCCGGTTCAGCAGGAAGGCGGCGGGGCGGCCGTAATCGCGCAGGAACTCCATCCAGGGGATGACGCTCATCTTGTCGAAACGCCCCACGCCGGTCGGCACCAGAACGAGGTCGGCGCGGCGCAGCAGGATCTTGGTCGCTTCGGGATAGAGTTCCACCGAGGGCGGCGTGTCGATGAAGATCACGTCGTAGCGGGCAGGGTCGATCTGGGACAGCGCCGCGTCGATCTCCTCCAGCGTGCCTTCATAATGGTCGATGGCGGCGACGTCGTGCGGACGGCGCAGTTCATGCCACTGGCCCAGCGTGCGCTGCGGATCGAAATCCAGCGTCGCGACGCGCATGCCGTCCTTGGCGGCCGCCACCGCGGTGTTCTTGCAGCTGGTGGTCTTTCCGGTGCCGCCCTTCGGCGCGCTGTAGACCACCCAGCGGGCGGGCTTCTGCGCAGCCGTCTGTACCGGCTCCACGGCATTCTGGCCCGCCTGCCTGCCGGTCGGTTTACCTGTTGGTTTGCCTGCAGATTTCCGTGTGGCGACGGCGGTCGGATCGGCCATCTGTTCCCCCTGCATCGCGTGCCCGTCTTCCGGGTGGCCTTCTTATTAGCGGATCGGCAGTCGGGTCGAAAGGGCAAAGGCGGGACCTGAACCATTGAAATAGAGAGTTTCTGTACCGAAAAGGCATTACCGGTAACGCTTTCCGGGGCAGTTCCGTTACCGGTAACGCTTCCGGCACGACACACAGGTCCTCCCGCATTGCGGCAACGAAACACTCCGTCACCACTTTCGGCATTTCCGCCCCGGACCTGCGTCGCTAAAATGTTTCGCATTCCAAGAAGCCGGACAGGATATCGCCTTCCCGCGAGCATCGGGGGCTTGGGCTGGGGAGTGGATCGGTGATGCGGGGATCGGGTGTGAAGGACGGATCGGTGGGACAGGCTGTGGACGCCCGAGAGGGACGCATCGGAACCCGGCTGAGGCACGCCCTGTGCCGCACCACCGCATTGGCGGGAGCGGCGCGTCTGGCGGTCATCACCGCCGTGGCCGCCCTCGGCCTGCCGGCCCTGCCCGCCTTCGCCAACCCCGAAGGCGGCGTGGTCACCGAAGGCAGCGCCACCATCCAGTCCACAGGACCCGGCCGGCTCGACATCATCCAATCCACCTCGAAGGCGGTGATCGACTGGCAACGCTTCGGCATCAGGGAGGGCGAGCACACCAACTTCCGGCAGCCCGACGCCGGTTCCATCACGCTCAACCGCGTCACCGGCCCAGATCCCTCCGCCATCATGGGGCGGCTGACCGCCAACGGGCAGGTCTGGCTCGTCAACCCGAACGGCATCCTGTTCGGCCCGAACGCCAGCGTCGATGTCGGCGGGCTGGTCGCCACCACCCACGACATCCGCAACGAAGACTTCATGGCCGGCCGCTACAAGTTCGAAGGCCGGGCCGGCTCCACCGCGACGGTGGAGAATGAGGGCACCATCACAGTGGCTGAGGCCGGGCTGGCGGCGCTGGTCGCGCCCGGCGTCGCCAACCGCGGCACCATCAACGCCCGCATGGGCGAGGTGACCCTGGCCTCCGGCCGGCGCTTCGTCGTCGACCTGTTCGGCGACCAGAAGATCAACATCGCGGTGGACGCCCAATCCGATACGAAGACCGATGCGCGGCCCGTCGGTGCCGACGGCAAGCCGGTGGACGCCCTGGTCAGCAACAGCGGCAAGATCTTCGCGGACGGCGGCCGGGTTCAGATGACGGCGTCGGCCGCCAAGGGGCTGGTCGACCGCGTCGTCAACATGTCCGGCACCGTCCAGGCCCGCCGGGTGGAACAGCAGGGCGGCGACATCGTCCTGCTCGGCGACGGCGGCGCGGTGGAAGTGTCAGGCACGCTGGATGCCGGCGGCAGCGGCGCCGGCCAGAGTGGTGGCTCCGTCATCGTGTCGGGCAACCGCACGGCGCTGACGGCATCGGCGCGCGTCACCGCGTCGGGCGCCGCCGGGGGAGGGGAGGTGCTGATCGGCGGCGACGTGCAGG
The DNA here is from genome assembly GCF_015390205.1 of Azospirillum sp. INR13. Lineage (NCBI taxonomy): Bacteria > Pseudomonadati > Pseudomonadota > Alphaproteobacteria > Rhodospirillales > Azospirillaceae > Azospirillum > Azospirillum sp. INR13. The sequence goes on along the minus strand of NZ_VUOI01000007.1, from coordinate 33,009 downwards.
GCGGCAAGGCGTCCGCCGCCACGCTGGCCGGCTACGACATCCGCCCGGCGCGCAAGCCGGTGCCGCCGTCGACCGAGACGGTTGTGGCTCAGGGCGCGGCCATCGCTGCCGACGCCACCGGGAACGGCAAGGGTGGCAAGGTCGTGGTGTGGGCCGACGGCAGCACCCGTTTCGACGGCGCCGTCTCCGCCCGCGGCGGTGCGGCAGGCGGCAACGGCGGCTTCGTGGAGACGTCCGGCAAGCTGTCGCTGCAGGTGCGCGGCCGGGTCGATGCCGGGGCGTCGGCAGGGAAGGGCGGGTCCTGGCTGCTCGATCCGACCGACATCATAGTGTCGTCGTCCGGCGGGACCATCAGCGCCGGTACGATCGAAGCGTCGCTGAATACCGGCACCGCCGTCACGCTGCAGACCGACGCGGGAGTGGGCGATGACGGCGACATCACGGTCAACGAGGCCATCCAGAAATCGGCCGGGGGAGATGCGTCGCTGACGCTGAAGGCCCACCGCCACGTCATCGTCAACGAGAGCATCATATCCGGCGCAGGCGCGCTGTCCGTGACTTTGAACGCTGGCGCGGCGGGCGACGAGGGGCGGGTCCGGGTGTCGGGAAAATCCGGCAACGAGCCCGTCGTCATCTCCACCAACGGCGGCAGTTTCATCGTCGGTGGCGGCGCGAACCCGGCGACCGATCCCGCCACCGGCCTGTCCGGCCAATATTCGCCGAAGACCGACCGGATCGGCGTGGAGTTCAACCATGCGACCATTTCGACCGGCGCCGGTTCGATCCTGCTCAACGGCCAGGGCGGCGAGAACGACATCGAGGGCAACCACGGCATCGCGCTGTACGACAGCGATCTGATCACGACGACCGGCGCCATCACGCTGAATGGAACCGGCGGTAACGGCATGATGCATGGCGGGAATGTCGGCGTTCTGCTGTACGACACCATGCTGAGCACGTCCGGCGGCGCGGTCACCGTCACCGGCAAGGAGGGCGGCGGCGAGAGCCCCATGGGCAGCGATGCCGTCCGCATCAGCGGCGCGTCCAGCGTCATCGTGCGGGGCGATGGCGCCATTGCCGTCAAAGCCGGCCCGAATTCCAGGCGCGACATCATCCTGAGCGGCGCGACCCTCCGCAACGAAGCGGGTCCCATCACCCTGGAGTCCGCCGCCAACCTCTTGCTCGACTACGGAAACAACGTCATTTCCAACGGCGCCGTGACGCTGAACGCCGGCTATGGGGTGTATCTGACGGAAAGCCAGATCTCGACCGGCGGCTCCCCCGTGACGCTGAACAGCGCGAGAAGCCTCGACAAAGGGGCCATCCGCCTGACCGCCAGCGGCATCACGACCCAGGGCGGCGCCATCACCATGGGTGGCGGCATCGACCCCACGTTGTACGCCGCCAAGGGCGATTGGGACGATGCGGCCGGTGTGGCCATCGCCGCCAGCCTGTTGGACTCCGGCGGCGGCGCCATATCCATCCGCGGGGAGGGCAGCGATTCCGGAGACCAGGGCCACGGCGTCTCCATCACTGGCGTGTCGAGGCTCGAGTCCGGCACCGGCAGGATCGCGATCCACGGCAAGGCGGTTTCCTATTCCGGCTGGAATGCCGGCTTGCTGATCGCCTCCGACCCCGAGGGGGGGCCGGTCATCAACTCCAGCTCGACCGCTGCGGACGCGATCGTCCTGACCGGGGATGCAACCGAAGTCGATGCCGACGAGGCCTGGGGCGTCAAGATCCAGGGTACGGCGACACTCACCTCGTCCGGCGGCGTCTCCATCACCGGCAAGGGCGGTGCATCGGCCGTTACGTATGATGTCGCCGGGATCGGCCTGGATGCCGAAACGGACGGCGAGATCCGGATCGTGGCCGCGGCCGGGGAGGTGTCCCTGCAGGGCATCGCCGGAACCGGCGGGATGGCGCTGGACCTGTACCGCAACGGCAACGTGGTGATCAGCAGCACGCCTGCACCGCCGCCACCTCCGCCGCCGCCGCCTCCCCCACCACCGCCCCCTCCGGTAATTCCGCCGGTGACGCCGACGGTGCCGCAGGTCCCCACTGCGCCGACCACCCCCCCGACTCCGACAACGCCGACTGAGCGGCGCGACCCTCCGCAACGAAGCGGGTCCCATCACCCTGGAGTCCGCCGCCAACCTCTTGCTCGACTACGGAAACAACGTCATTTCCAACGGCGCCGTGACGCTGAACGCCGGCTATGGGGTGTATCTGACGGAAAGCCAGATCTCGACCGGCGGCTCCCCCGTGACGCTGAACAGCGCGAGAAGCCTCGACAAAGGGGCCATCCGCCTGACCGCCAGCGGCATCACGACCCAGGGCGGCGCCATCACCATGGGTGGCGGCATCGACCCCACGTTGTACGCCGCCAAGGGCGATTGGGACGATGCGGCCGGTGTGGCCATCGCCGCCAGCCTGTTGGACTCCGGCGGCGGCGCCATATCCATCCGCGGGGAGGGCAGCGATTCCGGAGACCAGGGCCACGGCGTCTCCATCACTGGCGTGTCGAGGCTCGAGTCCGGCACCGGCAGGATCGCGATCCACGGCAAGGCGGTTTCCTATTCCGGCTGGAATGCCGGCTTGCTGATCGCCTCCGACCCCGAGGGGGGCCGGTCATCAACTCCAGCTCGACCGCTGCGGACGCGATCGTCCTGACCGGGGATGCAACCGAAGTCGATGCCGACGAGGCCTGGGGCGTCAAGATCCAGGGTACGGCGACACTCACCTCGTCCGGCGGCGTCTCCATCACCGGCAAGGGCGGTGCATCGGCCGTTACGTATGATGTCGCCGGGATCGGCCTGGATGCCGAAACGGACGGCGAGATCCGGATCGTGGCCGCGGCCGGGGAGGTGTCCCTGCAGGGCATCGCCGGAACCGGCGGGATGGCGCTGGACCTGTACCGCAACGGCAACGTGGTGATCAGCAGCACGCCTGCACCGCCGCCACCTCCGCCGCCGCCGCCTCCCCCACCACCGCCCCCTCCGGTAATTCCGCCGGTGACGCCGACGGTGCCGCAGGTCCCCACTGCGCCGACCACCCCCCCGACTCCGACAACGCCGACCGATCCCACCACGCCCGGAAGCGGCGATGGAAGCGGCGGCGGGACCGGCACGCCGTCCACCGGCACCGATACCTCCGGAACGGGCACGGGCAGCACCGGGACCGGATCGACGGGCGGCACCACGGACACCGGCTCTTCGAACACGCCGTCGACCACCACATCCTCGTCGGCCGGCCAGTCCGCCGCGGCCGGCAACAGTTCGGTGCAGACGGTGCTGCAGACGGTGGCGCAGATCGCCGCGAACCCGGCCACGACTGCCGGCAACTCGGCGACCGGATCGACGGCCGGCGCCTCAGCCGGCGCGGCCGCCCCGCAGACCTTCCTGTCGGCGCTGGAACAGGGCACGGCCAATCAGGGCACGGACACCCAGGGCGCGGCAGGGCAGGGCACCCAATCCTCCGGCACCACCCAGACGGGCGGAAGCGGCCCGGCCTCTCCGCCGCCCCCGCCGCCCGCTCCGGCGACGGTGGTCCTGGCGTCCGGGCGGTCCGTGACCTTCACGGCGGAGGCGACGCAGGCCTACGCGTCCGGCGCCACCCTGTCGCAGCCGGGGCCCCAGCTGCTCGCCTCGCCCCAGGTCCAGGCGGCGGCCGGCTCCATCATCCAGGCGGCCGGCGGCGGCGGCATGGCCCAGGCGGTGACGACGCTGGCGACCGGCACGCTGTCGCTGCCGGAACAGCGCGCCGTGCTGGCCAGCGTTCCCGTCCCCACCCTGATCGGCGGCCTGACCGCCAGCAGCGATCCGGTGGCGGTGCGCGTCGGCGGCATCCTGCAGAACAGCGCGGCCGGCCAGCCCGGCGGCTATGCCCAGGTGCGCGTCACGGTGACCCAGGCCAACCTGCCGCCCCAGGTCGCCCGCACCTACCTCGCCATGGTGCAGCGGGTGGAGCGCGAGCAGCGCACCCAGGCTTTCTCCGGCGCGCTCCGCCAACTGGTGGCCAACCCGGCGGCGGCGGACATGTTCGGCCGGCCGAATGCCTCCTCGGCGCCGCCCAGCCTGCAGCAGGCACGCGGCGGCCGCACCCGCGGTGGCACCATGACGCTGCGCGGCATCGTCGCCGACAGCGCCAATCTGGCCGAAGCGCGGGTGAACGGCCGCTGGGTCTTCATCGACGAGCAGGGGCAGTTCCGCACCAGCATCCCGGTGGAGCCGGGGGCGACCGAAGCCACGCTGACCATGACCGACGAGGCGGGCAAGACGACCGAGCAGCGCATCGCCATCGACGCTGCCGCCGCCACACCCGACCCGGCCGCTCCGCCCAAGCCGCGCAAGATCGCCCTGATGATCGCGGTCGACAGCTACCGCGATACCGCATTCCCCGCCCTGGCCACGCCGGACGCCGACATCAAGGCGGTGGGCAAGGCGCTGAACGACCATCTCGGATTCGAGACGCGGGTGCTGCGCAACCCGACCAAGGCACAGATCGGCGAGGCGCTGCGCAAGCTCGGCCGCGAGGTGGGCGAGCAGGACCAGGTGATGGTCTATTACGCCGGCCACGGCTATGAGCTGGCGGAGACCGGTGCCGGCTATTGGCTGCCGGCCGATGCGGAGACGACCAGCGCCCGCAACTGGGTGTCGAACAACGACATCGGCCGCTTCCTCAGCCGCATGCCGGCCAAGCATGTGATGCTGGTGTCGGACAGCTGCTATTCCGGCGCCTTCACCAAGGAACAGAAGGTCGACGCCGCCCGCATCGCCGGCGAGCAGGAGATCCGTCAGCGCCGGTCGGTCATGGCGCTGTCGTCGGGCGGCGACGAACCGGTGGCCGATGGCGAGGTGAACTCCCCCTTCGCCACCGCGCTGAAAAAGCGGGTGCTGGCGCTGCCGAAGGACAGCAACGGCTTCGCGCTCTACCAGGAGGTCCGCGAGGACGTGACCCGCGAGGCGCCGCAGACCCCGCAATACGGCGTGATCCGCACCGCCGGCTATGACGAAGGCGGCGACTTCCTGCTGGACCTCCCCGACCGCGCAATGAACTGAGGGGGGAATTCCTCTCCCCCCCCGGGGAGAGGGAATTCCCCCCAATTTCCACTGGCGCATAGTTTCAAAAGAAACTATATGAGCGACAAATGGTCGCGCCCGGCTCCACGCCGGCCGCATCCCCCGGATAAGGGAGCAGCCCGCATGACGCCCTCCGCCTTCACCTACCGATCCGGCTTCGGCAACGAGTTCGCGACGGAGGCGCTGCCCGGCGCGCTGCCCGTCGGCCGCAACTCGCCGCAGCGCCCGCCCTACGGCCTCTATGCCGAACAGATCAGCGGCACAGCCTTCACCACGCCCCGCGCGCACAACCGCCGCTCCTGGCTTTACCGCATCCGTCCGGCGGTGGTGCACGAGCCGTTCCGGCCACTTGAGTCCGGCCGGCTGACCAGCCGCTTCGACGAGGTGCCGGCCCCGCCGACCCAGCTGCGCTGGAACCCGCCGCCGATGCCGGACGCCCCGACCGACTTCGTCGCCGGGCTCGTCACCATGGGCGGCAACGGCGGACCGCAGGCGCAGGCCGGCTGCGGCATCCATCTCTACGCCGCCAACCGGTCGATGGAAGGGCGCTTCTTCTACGATGCCGACGGCGAGCTGCTGATCGTGCCGCAGCAGGGCCGCCTGCGCCTGTTCACCGAACTGGGCGTGCTGGAGGTCGAACCGCAGGAGATCGCGCTGATCCCCCGCGGCCTGCGCTTCCGCGTCGAACTGCCGGACGGCACGGCGCGCGGCTATGTCTGCGAGAATTACGGCGCGCCCTTCCGCCTGCCGGACCTTGGCCCCATCGGCTCCAACGGGCTGGCCAACCCGCGCGACTTCCTGACGCCCGACGCCTGGTACGAGGATGTCGAAGGCGCCTTCGAACTGGTGGCGAAGTTCGACGGCCATCTGTGGAGCGCGCCCATCGGCCACTCGCCGCTGGACGTCGTCGCCTGGCACGGCAACCACGCGCCCTGCAAATACGACCTGCGCCGCTTCAACACCATCGGCTCGATCAGCTTCGACCACCCGGATCCGTCGATCTTCCTGGTGCTGCAATCGCCCAGCGACACGCCCGGCGTCGACAGCATCGACTTCGTCATCTTCCCGCCGCGCTGGCTGGTGCAGGAGGACACCTTCCGCCCGCCCTGGTTCCACCGCAACATCGCCAGCGAGTTCATGGGCCTGATCCACGGCGTCTACGACGCCAAGGAGGAAGGGTTCCTGCCCGGCGGTGCCAGCTTGCACAACTGCATGAGCGGCCACGGGCCGGATGCGGAGACCTTCGCCAAGGCCACCGCCGCCGACACGACCCGGCCGCAGCGGGTCGGCGACACCATGGCCTTCATGTTCGAAACGCGCGCCGTCATCCGTCCGACGCGGTACGCACTGGAAACTGCCGAGCTTCAGCACGATTATTACCGCTGCTGGCAGGGGCTGGCGAAGCGCTTCGACCCGAGCCGCCCGTAAGCGGGCAGGGCGGGGGCACCCGCCGGCCCCGACCATGCGACATTTTGTCTCGACGGCACGCGCGCGGCCTTTCACACTACGCCCGTGCCGATCCGCGAAGCGCAGGGGAGGGGCCGATGGGGGCCGGTATGGGCAAAGAGATGGAATCCCGGTCGCTGCTCGACCGCATGATCGATCGGCTGACCGTGCAGCGCGACGCGCTGGCCTGGGCCGAGCGTGCCGTCGCCGGCCGCGACGGCATGGTGCTGGAGGTGGGGCTGGGCAAGGGCCGCACCTTCGACCATCTGCGCCACCTGTTCCCGCCGCGCGACATCCTGGTCTTCGACATGTGGGTCCGCGTACCGCCGGAACTGACGCCCGACGAGGACCGCCTGTTCGTCGGCGATTTCCAGGAAACCATGCCGGCGGCGGCGGAGCGGTTCGGCCGCTGCGCCCGGCTGGCCCACGCCGATTTCGGCAGCACCGACCGCAGCCACGACGCCCGCCAAGCGGCTTGGCTGGCGCCGCTGATCGACGCGCTGATGCTGCCGGGCGGCGTCGTGCTGTCCGACCGGCCGCTGGAGCGTCCCAACTGGACGCCGCTCGACCTGCCGGCGGACGAACGCTGGCCCTACCATGCATGGCGGGTGGAGGGCTGAGCGGCGCGGCGCCCATGCCGGGGGCAGGCATGCCGGGCGAAGGCGTAAGGCCGGCAGTGGAAAACGGCCCGGCTGACGCCAATCTTCAGTCCCTTCCGCCCGCAAGGCTCCCGGCACCCATGCCGGGCTCCGCGGGGGCGGACGACGGTCGCGATGCTGAAGGCCTTTGATGGACCGCAATATTTTTCAGTTCATTTGGAAGCACAGCGGCCGACAGCAGATCCTGCTCGCCCTGTTGACCATCGCGTCCTTCCCGGTGCTCTACGCATCGCTGGAACTGCCCAAGATCATCATCAACCGGGCCTTGTCCGATCCCCAGCCGGTGCGCGAGATCCTGGGCGTCACCATGGGTCCGGTGACCTACCTGCTGGTGCTGTGCTTCACCTTCCTGGCGCTGGTGCTGGCCAACGGCGCCTTCAAGATGCGCATCAACACCTTCAAGGGGGTGGTCGGCGAACGGCAGGTGCGGCGGCTGCGCTTCATGCTGCTGGACCGCATGCTGCGCTTCCCGCTGCCGCATTTCTCCAAGGTCAGCCAGGGAGAGCTGATCTCCACCGTCGCGTCGGAAACCGAACCGCTGGCCGGCTTCATCGGCGATTCCTTCGCCCAGCCGCTCTACCAGGGCGGCACGATGCTGACGATCCTGCTGTTCCTGTTCATCCAGCAGCCGACCATCGGGCTGGTGTCGATCGCGCTGATCCCGGTGCAGGCCTATATCATCCCCAAATTGCAGATCAAGGTGAAACTGCTGGGGAAGGAGCGGGTTCGCAAGGTCCGGCAGCTGTCCGAACGCATCGGCGAAAGCGTGGAGAATGTCCGCGAGGTCCGCGTCAACGGCACCATCCGCTACGTGCTGGCGGAATTCTCGCAGTATCTCGGCAGCATCTACTGGATCAGGCTGGAGATCTACAAGCGCAAGTATTTCGTCAAGTTCCTGAACAACTTCATCAACCAGATCACCCCCTTCTTCCTGTTCTCCATCGGCGGGTATCTGGTCCTGCACGGCGACCTGACCATCGGCGCGCTGGTGGCGGCGCTGTCGGCCTTCAAGGACCTGACCGCTCCCTGGAAGGAGCTGCTCGACTATTACCAGAACATGATCGACGCCCAGATCAAGTACGAGCAGATCGCCGACCAGTTCTCTCCGCCCTTCCTGTTCGAGTGGAGCCCGTCGACGCCCGCCACGCCCGCCGACCTGAAGGCCCCGCTGCGGCTGGAGGCGGTGACCTGGGCCAACGAATACGGCGACCGCATGCTGCAGCGGCTGTCGCTGGACGTGCCGCCGGGCGCGCTGGTCGGCATCGCCGGCACCAACGCGCTGGCGCTGCGCCGGCTGGCCGAGGTGCTGGTGCGCCTGTCGCCGCCGACCTCCGGCCGCATCACCATCGGCGACCAGACGCTGGACCAGCTGCCGCTCGACCTGCTGGGGCGCCGCATGGCCTATGCCAGTCCGGAACCGCGCATGTTCACCGGCAGCATGATGCAGAACATCACCTATGGGCTGCGCCATCGCCCGCCGCCCGACGATCCGGAAACCATGAGCCCCGCCCGTCGCCGCGAGATCGTGGAGGCCCAGGCGTCCGGCAACTCCGCCGACAGCATGGAAGGCATCTGGACCGATTTCGCCATGATCGGCGCGACCGACTGGGCCAGCCTGCGGCCCTGGTTCATGCAGTGCCTGGCGGCGACCGGCGGCGAGAGCGCCGTCTACCAGCGCGGCCTGCGCGAGGTGTTCGACCCCGACGACTATCCCTTCGTCGCCCAGCCGCTTCTGCGCGCCCGCCACTGGCTGCGCGACGCCATCGGCGAACGCGGGATGGACAAGCTGCTGGCCCGCTTCGACCGCGACCGCTTCAACCCCTATGCCAGCCTGGCGGAGAACCTGCTGTTCGGCCTGCCGGACGGCAAGCGGCTGACCGTCGCCCGCATGGTCGGCGACCCCACCATCCGCGCCCTGATGGAGGCGCACGGGCTGTGGGAGTCCGCCGTGCGTCTCGGCCGGCGTTTCGCCATGCGGGTGGTGAGCGTCTACCGCGACAGCGCCGACGGCGACGTCATGATCATGCGCTACCCGCACATCGACGACTCCCTGTTCGAGGAGCTGGTGGAGGCGGTCACCCGCCTGAAGCGCCGGTCCGAGCGGCCCCAGCGCCGCCACCAGGAGGCGGACACGCTGCTGTTCGCCACCATGTTCCTGATGATCGTGCCCAAGCGCGACGGCATGGATTTCGCCCCGCAGCCGGAGCGCGAGGCGATCATGGCGATCCGCCGCCGCCTGCTGGACGACATGCCGCAAGAGCTGCGCGACAAGGTCGCCGTCTTCGATCCGGATCTCTACCACCCGCGCCTGAACGTGATCGACAATCTGCTGTTCGGCCGCATCACAACGGAGGATCCCCGCGCGATCACCCAGCTGCGGGCATTGGTGGACGAGGCGCTGGAGCGGACCGACGCGCGCGCCTTCGTGCTGATCCTGGTGGCGCTGGGAGAGGTCGGCATCGGCGGCTCGCTGCTGCCGATCAGCGTGCGGCAGAGGGTGCAGCTGATCCGCGGCCTGATGAAGAAGCCCGACATCTTCGTGATCTATCAGGCGCTCAACAGCTACGACCCCGAAGAGCGGCTGCGCATCTTCCTGCGCATGAAGGAACTCCTGCCGACCATGACGATGATCGTGCTGGAGGAACGGATCACCGACAACCCGGCCTTCGACGCGAATCTACGACCTGGAGGACGGCCGGCTGGTCCGGCGCGGCCAGAACGGCGCCGACCAGCAGGAGGACGCGATGCCCGGGGAAGGGGAGGGTACCGACGAGCCGGCCCTGCGGCTGCTGTCGCGCTCTCCCGTCTTCTCCGACCTGCCGGAAACGGTGCTGCGCCGCATGCTGGCGGCGTCGGAATGGCGGGCGGTATCGGCCGGCGACTTCATCTACCGCAGCGGCGAGCAGTCGGAATTCGTCTTCGTCCTGGCGGAGGGGGAGGCGGAGCTGGTGCGGTTGATGCCTGACAACCAGCCGCCGCTGCACATCGCCTACATCAAGCCGCCGGAGGTGATCGGCGAGGTGGAGTTGCTGGCCGGCGTCCGCCGCTTCTCCACCATCCGGGCGCGCACCGACCTGCGGCTGCTGCGGCTCGACGGCGCGGCGATGCTGCGGCTTCTGCCCTCGGTGCCGGACCTGCCGATGCGGGTGATCCAGCAGATCGGCAAGCGCCTGACCAGCGAGGGACCGGCCGGCGAAGTCCCTCTCCCGCCCCAGGAGAGGGAAGGGACCCATGCGGAGCATGGGAAGGGTGAGGGGTGAGGCAAGGGGCGATGATCCATGTCCACATTGCCCCTCACCCTCCCCACTTCGTGGGTCCCCTCCCTCTCCCAGGGCGGGAGAGGGCATTCCTCCTGGAGACGCAACGATGCTGAAGGTCGAGGACCTGACGATCCGTTTCCGCAATGCGCCGGTCGACCGTCCGGTCGTCGACGGCGTCGGCTTCTCGGTCGGGGCGGGGCAGAGCGTGGCGCTGGTCGGCGAATCCGGGTCCGGCAAGACGCTGACCTGTCGCAGCATCCTGGACATCCTGCCGCGCGGGGCGGAGGTGAGCGGCGGCTCCATCCTGTTCGGCCGGGGTCCGGAGGCGGTCGACCTGCTGCGCCTGCCGCGGTCGGGCCTGCGCGACATCCGCGGCAGCCGCATCTCGATGATCTTCCAGGAACCGATGAGCGCGCTGTCGCCGCTCCACAGCATCGGCGACCAGACCATGGAGGTGCTGCGGCTGCACGGCCACTGCAACCGCCGGAGCGCCCGCGACCAGTGCCTCGCCATGTTCGAGCGGGTGGGCTTCCCCGACCCGCTGCGCGCCTTCCGCTCCTACCCGTTCCAGCTGTCGGGCGGCCTGCGCCAGCGGGCGATGATCGCCATGGCGATGGTGGCGCGTCCGCAGCTGCTGATCGCCGACGAGCCCACCACGGCGCTGGACGTCACCCTGCAGGCCCAGGTGCTGGCGCTGATCAAGGAACTGCAGGCCGAGACCGGCATGGCCGTGCTGCTGGTCACCCACGACCTGGGCGTGGTCGCCAACATGGCAGACGCCGTGGTGGTGATGCGCGCCGGCCGGGTGATGGAATCCGGCTGCTGCGCCGACGTGCTGGGCCGGCCGCTGCACGGCTACACCCGCAAGCTGATGGCCGCCGCCCCCTCCATCCCCGAGATGACCTGCGCGCTTCCAGACACCGGTGCCGAGGACGCCATCCTGGAGTTCCACCGCGTCGCCAAGACCTATGAACGCGGGTCCACACGGGTGCGGGCGCTGGACGGCATCGACCTGTCGGTCCGCCGCGGGGAAACGCTGGCCATCGTCGGCGAGTCGGGATCAGGCAAGACGACGATGGCGCGGCTTGCGATGCTGGCGGAGCGGCCGGACCCCGGCGGCCGCCTGCTGTTCCGGCCGTCCGCCGGGGAGCCGCCGCTCGACCTCCTTTCCGCCGCGGGGCCGGAGCTGACCGCCTACCGCCGCCGTGCCCAAATGGTGTTCCAGGACCCCTATGCCTCCCTCAGTCCCCGCATGAGCGTCGGCGAGATCATCGCGGAGCCGCTGGCGATCCACGGCGTCTGCGGCCGCGGCGAGGGGCGCGAGCGCGTCCGGGCGCTGATGGCGCAGGTCGGGCTCGACCCCGCCTGGGCCTGCCGCTATCCCCACGCCTTCTCCGGCGGCCAGCGCCAGCGCATCGGCATCGCCCGCGCGCTCGCCCTCGACCCGCAGCTGCTGATCTGCGACGAACCGACCTCGGCGCTCGACGTGTCGGTGCAGGCGCAGGTGCTCGACCTGCTGGAATCGATCAAGCGGCGGCTCGGCCTCAGCCTGATGTTCATCTCGCACGATCTGGCGGTGGTGGCGCGGCTGGCCGACCGGGTGGCGGTGATGCGCGCCGGCCGGGTGATGGAGCAGGCGCCGCCCGCCGTGCTGTTCTCCGCCCCGCTGCACCCCTACACCCGCGCGCTGATCGCCGCCTCGCCGGAACCGGACGTCGGCCGCCCGATCGACGTCGCCACCGTGGCGCTAGGCGCCGGCGCCCCCGACCTGTGGCCCGAACCCTTCCGCCCCACCCCCGACGGCGCCCCGCCCCCGCTGGTGGAGGCCGCGCCCGGCCATTTCGTGAGGGGCCATTTCGCGAGGCAGGCGGCATGAGGGTCATCACCGACCATCTTTTCGGCCGTCATCCCGCGAATGCGGGGATCCAGGTGCTCCCGCTGCGACGATGCCGGAAAAGCTGGATTCCCGCCTTCGCGGGAATGACGGCCGATTGAGATCCGGCTCTCTCGGCCAAGCAACATTCAGCCTGACGATCGCCCTCCTCCTCGCCACCCCCGCCGCCGCCTTCACCCCGCAGGAACCGGCGCTCCTGCGCGACGAGGTCACCTACGGCCTGCTGCCGCCCGTCCGCCAGCGCATGCCGGAGGAACCGCTGATCGTCGATCCGACGGCGAAGGGCCGCGACCTCGGCCGGTCCGGCGGCTGGATCCGCAGCTTCATCACCCAGCGGCGCAACAGCCGCATCGCCGTGCTCTACGGCTATGCCCGGCTGGTCGGCTACAACGAGAAGCGGGAGCTGGTCCCCGACATCCTGAAGGACGTCACCGTTGTCGACGGCCGCGACTTCACCCTGACCCTGCGGGCCGGCCACCGCTGGTCCGATGGCGCCCCCTTCACCAGCGACGACATCCGCTACTGGTGGGAGGACATCGCCAACGATCCGATGCTGTCGCCGTCCGGCCCGCCGCGCTTCATGCTGGTGGACGGCAAGCCGCCGCAGGTCAGCTTCCCCGACGCGGTCACCGCCCGCTTCCGCTGGGAGGAGCCGAACCCCTATTTCCTCCCCGCGCTCGCCGCCGCCCGGCCGCCCTTCATCTACCGGCCGGCCCATTACCTGAAGCGCTTCCACGCCCGCTACACCGGCGAGGCGGAGCTGGCGCCGCTGATCGCCAAGCACAAGGTCCGCAACTGGGCGGCCCTGCACAACGCCCGTGACGACATGTTCCGCATGGAGAACCCGGACGAACCGACGCTGCAGCCCTGGATGGCGCTGTCGAAGGGCACCGGCAGCCACCTGCTGTTCCAGCGCAACCCCTATTACCACCGCTTCGACACGCAGGGCATGCAGCTGCCCTACGCCGACGGGCTGGACGTGACCGTGATGGCCGGCGGGCTGATCCCGGCGCAGGTCGCCACCGGCAAGGCCGACCTCCAGGCCGAAGGGCTGACCTTCTCCCAGGTGCCGGTGCTGGTGGCGGGGGAGGGGGGCGGCAAACTACCGCACCCTGCTGTGGCCGGAGGGCAAGGCGGCGGAGATCGCGCTCTATCCCAACCTGAACTACAACGACCCGGTCTGGCGCACGCTGCTGCGCGATCCCCGCTTCCGCCGCGCCCTGTCGATGGGCATCGACCGGCGCATCATCAACCGCTCGCTCTTCTTCGGGCTGGCGCGGGAAAGCGGCGTGGACGTGCTGCCGGGAAGCCCGCTGTTCAAGCCGGAACGCACCGGCGTCTGGACCGGGTACGACCCTCGCCAAGCCGCGGCGCTGCTGGACGAGATCGGTCTGAAGCGCCGGCGCGGCGAGCTGTACCGCGACCTGCCCGACGGCCGCCCGCTGGAGGTGATCGTGGAATCGGCCGGCGAGAAGCCGGAGGTGGCCGACGCGCTGCAGATCATCGCGGAGACCTGGCGCGACATCGGCGTCCGGCTGCTGGTGCGCACGGTGGACCGCGACGTGCTGCGCAACCGCGTCTATGCCGGCCAGACGATGATGGCGGTGTGGGGCGGCTGGGACAACGGCGTCCCCGATCCCGACAGCAGTCCGGAGGAGCTGGCGCCGATGACGCAGGAGAATTTCAGCTGGCCGAAATGGGGGCAGCATTACCAGACCTCCGGCAGCGCCGGCGAGCCCATCGACATGCCGGTCGCGCAGGAGCTGATGGACTTCGCCCGCCGCTGGCGCCACACCACCGACGAGACCGAACGGCGCGCCCTGTGGTCGGCGATGCTCGACATCCATGCCGACCAGATCTTCGCCATCGGCGTGGTGTCGAAGACGCCGCAGCCGATCGCCGTCGCCAACCGCCTGCGCAACGTCCCGGACAAGGGGCTGTGGCTGTGGGATCCCGGCGCCTATCTCGGCATCTACCGCCCCGACGAGTTCTATTTCGCCGACGGCCCGCCCGGCCGATCCGGAGCCGGCCGGCATCCACCGCAGGGGGGAATGACCGCCCATGCTGCGTTTCATCCTGCACCGGCTGCTGGTGATGATCCCGACGCTGATCGTGGTGTCGATCGTGATCTTCATCGTCATCAACCTGCCGCCCGGCGACTATCTGTCCAACCAGATCGCGGAGCTGCGCGCCACCGGCCAGGAAGCCGGCCTTGCCAAGGCCGAATTCCTGCGGCGTGAATATGCGCTGGACCGGCCGCTGCCCGAGCAATATCTGGTCTGGATCGGCCTGTGGCCGGGACCGAACGGCTTCAACGGCCTGCTGCAGGGCGACCTCGGCTGGTCGTTCGAGTTCAACAAGCCGGTGGCGGAGGTGGTGGGCGAAACCCTGTGGTTCACCGTCGTCCTCAACGTCGCCGCCGTGCTGTTCGTCTATCTGGTCTCCTTCCCGCTGGGGGCATTGGCGGCGATCCGCGCCAACAGCTGGGTTGATTACCTCGCCGCCACCATCGGCTATATCGGGCTGGCGACGCCGAACTTCCTGCTGGCGCTGATCCTGCTCTATTACGGGCAGAAATGGCTGGGCCTGCCGATCGGCGGGCTGGTCGACGCCCAGTACGAGAACCAGCCGATGAGCTGGGCCAAGCTCGGCTCGATCCTGCAGCACCTGATCGTTCCCACCATCGTCATCGGCCTGTCGGGCACCGCCGCCATGGTCCGCCGCCTGCGCGCCAACCTGCTGGACGAACTGGGCAAGCCCTATGTCGTCACCGCCAAGGCCAAGGGCGTGCCGCCGCTGCGCCGGCTGACCCGCTACCCGCTGCGCATGGCACTGAACCCCTTCGTCTCCGACATCGGCTCGCTTCTGCCGTCGCTGGTGTCGGGATCGGTGCTGATCTCGGTGGTGCTCAGCCTGCCCACCATCGGCCCGGCGCTGCTGGAGGCGCTGCGGGCGCAGGACATCTTCCTGTCGGGCTTCATCCTGATGTTCATCTCGCTGCTGGTGCTGGTCGGCATGCTGATCTCCGACATCGCACTGGCCCTGCTCGATCCCCGCATCCGGCTGGGCAAGGCAAGGAAGGCGCAATCATGAGGGGTGAGGGCAAGAACGGCGGCTGGGACCACTACGTCGACAGCCGGCCCTATCCCGATCCGGAGTCGCCGGACGCCCCGGCCACCCGCTTCGATCCGGGCGCCTCGACCGGGCGGCTGATGCTGCGGCGGTTCCTGCGCCACCGGCTGGCGGTGCTGGGCGCGCTGTTCCTGGGGCTGTCCTATCTCAGCCTGCCCTTCGTCGATTTCCTGGTTCCCTACGGCGCCAACGAACGCGACGTGGAGCATCTCTACGCCCCGCCGCAAGGCATCCACCTGTTCCACGAGGGCCGCTTCATCGGCCCCTTCGTCTACCCGACCACCGGGCAGCCCGACCTGAAGGACTATCGCTGGCGCTACGAGGCGGACGAAAGCCGGCCGATGCCGCTGGAATTCTTCTGCCCCGGCAAGCCCTACCGTTTCCTGGGGCTGGTGGAGGCGCAAATGCGGCTGGTCTGCCCGCCGCCGGGGGCGACGCTGCATCTGCTCGGCACCGACCGGCTGGGCCGGGACATGCTGTCGCGGCTGGCCATCGGGGCGCAGCTGTCGCTGACCGTCGGCCTGCTGGGCATCGCCGTGTCCTTCGCCATCGGCGTCACGCTGGGCGGCATGGCCGGCTATTTCGGCGGCTGGATCGATGCCGGGGTGCAGCGCCTGTCGGAGATCCTGAAATCCCTGCCGGAGCTGCCGCTGTGGCTGGCGCTCTCCGCCGCGGTGCCGGCGCAATGGAGCCCGGTGACGGTGTTCCTCTGCATCTCCGTCATCCTCGGCCTGCTCGACTGGCCGTCGCTGGCCCGCGCCGTTCGCTCGCGCTTCCTGGCGCTGCGCGAGGAGGATTTCGTCATGGCGGCGGAGCTGATGGGGGCAAGTCCGGCGCGGATCATCCGCCGCCACCTGCTGCCCAACTTCGCCAGCCACCTGCTGGCCAGCGCCACCCTGTCGATCCCGGCGATGATCCTGGGCGAGACGGCGCTGTCCTTCCTGGGGCTGGGCCTGCGCCCGCCGGCGACCAGCTGGGGGGTGATGCTGAACGACGCCCAGAACTTGATGGCCGTGGAAACCTATCCATGGGTGTCATTACCGATGCTGCCGGTGATCCTGGTAGTCTTGTCCTTCAACTTCTTCGGCGACGGACTGCGTGACGCCCTGGATCCCTATCATGGCGATTGAGCCCTTTCCCCGGCGGGCACCAAGCCCTGCAAGCATGACCGTCACTCATATATCACAGGACATAGGTGGGTTGTCGCCGCTCGGCCGGAAGTCGGCTTGATGCGCGGCGAAATCCATGTGAGGGGTTCTATCCAGGCTGGAGCGCTGCCGCCGGCACCTGGACCAGACGCGCAACCACCGGGGCCAAGCCGGTCCTCAGACGAGCATAGTGATTTGATCTGCTACGGCTTTTCGGTTCCGACTCCTTGCTGAAGCGGAGTGTCCGAGCATGCACCAGCCCCTCGCCCCCTTTCGGTCCATCCACCCTGACCGGACACCGCCGCGCATCCTGCTGTACAGCCACGACACCTTCGGGCTGGGGCATCTGCGGCGATCGCGGACGATTGCCCAAGCCCTGGTGTCGGCCTTTCCCGACGCCTCGGCGCTGATCCTCACCGGCTCGCCGGTCGCCGGCCGCTTCGATTTCCCGGAACGGGTCGACCATGTGCGCCTGCCGGGCGTGGTGAAGCAGCCGGACGGCGGCTATACCGCCCGCAACCTGGGCCTGCCGATCGAGGAGACCACCGCCATCCGGGCGGAGATCATCCGCGCCACCGCCCGCGCCTTCCGCCCGACGCTGGCCATCGTCGACAAGGAGCCGACCGGCCTGCACGGCGAATTCCTGCCGGCGCTGGAGGAGATGCGGGCCACAGGCAACACCCGCGTGGTGCTGGGCCTGCGCGACGTGCTGGACGCGCCCGAGGCGCTGCAGCCGGAATGGGAGCGCAAGGAGGCGGTGGCCGCCGTGGAGCGCTACTACGACCAGCTCTGGGTCTACGGCCTGCCGCAGGTCTACCGCCCGCTCGACGGGCTGGATCTGCCGCCGGACGTGGCGGCGCGCGTGCGCTACACCGGCTATCTGCGGCGGGAGCCGTCGGAGGGCGGCGGCGCCGTCCAGGCTGCGGACAGCCTGATGGCGGCGCCTTACGTGCTGGTGACGCCCGGCGGCGGCGGCGACGGGGCGGCCCTGGTCGACTGGACCATCGCCGCCTATGAGAGCGATCCGGATCTCGCCCCCAACGCCCTGATCGTCTACGGCCCCTTCCTGGAGGATGCCCGCCGTCAGGAGTTCGCCGCCCGCATCCGCCGGCTGAAGGGCAGGGTGGAAACCATCAACTTCCATTCCCGGATGGAAGACCTCTATGCCGGGGCCATCGGCGTGGTGGCGATGGGCGGCTACAACACCTTCTGCGAGATCCTGTCCTTCGACAAGCCGTCGGTCCTGGCCCCGCGCACCCGTCCGCGGCTGGAACAGCGCATCCGGGCGGAGGCGGCGGAGGCGCTGGGCCTGCTGCGCATGCTGGACGCCGACCGCGACGGCGCCGACCCGCGGGCGATGGCCGACGCCATCCGCGCCCTGTCCAGCCAGCCACCGCCCTCGGCCAGCCCGCTGCCCGGCCTGCTCGGCGGGCTGGACCGCATCGTCGACCTGACGCGCGAGGTGCTGGAGGCGGACTCGGTGGTCGCCCGCGCCACCCCGGTCACCCCGATCCGCCGGGCGGCGGAACGGATGTCCCGCGCCATGGCGGGCAAGCGCGCATGACCGACGAGGGAACGGACGGCGCCACACCGTCCCGCATGACGTCGAAAGCCGTGCCGCCAAAGATTGCGCCGTTGAAGATCGCCGTGGTGGTCAAGGGCTATCCCCGCCTGTCGGAAACCTTCATCGCCCAGGAGATCCTCGCCCTGCAGGAGCGCGGCGTCGATCTGGCGATCTGGTCCCTGCGCCACCCCACCGACGGCCGCCGCCACGCCCTGCACGACCGCATCACCGCACCGGTCCATTACCTGCCGGAATATCTGCGCGACGAGCCGCGGCGGGTGCTGCGCGCGCTCGGCCGGCTGCTCGTCCGCCACCCGGCCGGGCTGGCCCGCACGGCGCTGGGCTGGCTGCGCGACCTGTGGCGCGACCGCACCGCCAACCGGGGCCGCCGCTTCGGTCAGGCGCTGGTGCTGGCGGCGGAGCTGCCGGCGGATGTTCCCTTCGTCTACGTCCATTTCCTGCACACCCCGGCTTCGGTCGGGCGCTATGCCGCGGCGATCCGCGGCATCGGCTGGGGCTTTTCCGCCCATGCCAAGGACATCTGGACCTCGCCGGAGTGGGAGAAGCGCGAGAAGCTGTCCGACGCCCGTTTCGGCGTCACCTGCACCGCGGTGGGGGCGGCGCATCTGCGCGGGCTGGCGGCGGATCCCGCGCGCATCGACCTCGTCTATCACGGGCTGGACCTCGGCCGCTTTCCCGCCCCGCCGGACCGCGCGGACGCGCTGAACCGCGACGGCTCCGCCCCTACCCTTGCGGTGGAAATTCTGTCCGTTGGCCGGCTGGTGGAGAAGAAGGGCTACGACCGGCTGCTCGACGCCCTGGCGACGCTGCCGGACGGCCTGCACTGGCGGCTGGTCCATATCGGCTCCGGCGAGCTGAAGCATGACCTGCGCGCGCAAGCCGACCGTCTGGGGCTGTCGGACCGCATCGATTGGCGCGGCGCGCAGGACCAGGCGACGGTGATCGAGGCGCTGCGCCATGCCGACCTGTTCGTGCTGACCAGCGTGGTGGCCGGTGACGGCGACCGCGACGGCCTGCCCAACGTGTTGATGGAGGCGGCGAGCCAGCGCCTCGCCATCCTGTCCACCGCCGTGTCGGCCATCCCGGAATTCATCACGGACGGCACCCACGGCCTGCTGACCGACGGCACGCCGCCCGCCATCGCCGCCGCCCTCGAACGGCTCGCCACCGACCCGGCGCTTCGCCTGCGGCTGGGCGAGGCCGCCCATGCCCGGCTGCGCGCCGAGTTCGGCATGACCGCCGGCATCGACCGCCTCGTCCGCCGGCTGGAGGAGGCAGCGGCGTGAAAGCCCAGTCCCCGCCGCGCCCATCCCTGCCGCGGATCGCCTTCCATGCCCCGCTGAAGCCGGTCGACCACCCCATCCCCTCCGGCGACCGCCAGATGGCGCGGCTGATCCTCCGCGCGCTGGAGGCGACCGGCCCGGTCGAGGTGGCGAGCAGCCTGCGCGTCTATGACGGCAGCGGCGATGCCGCGCTCCAGGCTCGTCTGACAGCCGCCGCCGGCGGCGAGCGCGAGCGCCTGCTGTCCCTCTATGCCGCAGCGCCGGAGCGGCGCCCGTCGCTGTGGCTGAGCTACCATGTCTATTACAAGGCCCCCGACCTGATCGGCCCCGCCATCGCAAGCAAGCTCGGCATCCCCTATGTGGTGGTGGAGGCGACCCGCGCCCGCAAGCGCCTGACCGGCCCGTGGTCCGCCTTCGCCGCCGCCGCCGAAGCCGCCATCGAATCGGCCGACCTCGTGCTCTGCGTCAGCGCCCGCGACCGGCAGGCGGTGGAGGCCTACGGCCGGCCCGGCCAGCGCGTGGCGATGCTGCCCCCCTTCCTCGACCTGCCGGCCTCCGTTGAACGCACCGGCCCGGACTCGCCGCCCCGCCTGCTGACCGTCGCCATGATGCGGCCGGGCGACAAGCTCGCCTCCTACCGCCTGCTGGCAGAATCCCTCGGCATCCTTGCCGACCAGCCCTGGACGCTCGACATCGTCGGCGACGGCCCGGCGGCGGCGGAGGTGTCGGCCCTGTTCGCCCCCTTCGGTCCGCGCGTGACACTCCACGGCGCCTGCGCCCCCACGGACCTCGCCGGCCGTTACCGCGCCGCCGACCTGCTGGTCTGGCCCGGCCTGAACGAGGCCTTCGGCATGGTCTATCTGGAGGCGCAGGCCCATGGGCTCCCCGTGCTCGCCGTCGACAATGCCGGCACCGGAACCGTCATCCGCGACGGCGTCGGCGGACGGCTGACCGGCCCGGCGCCGCAGGACTTCGCCGCGGTGCTGGCTGGACTGCTCGCCGACTCGTCGGCCCTGCGGTCCCTCGGCCGAACCGCCCGCGCCCATGTCGAGGCGCGTCACGGCCTGCCCGCGGCGGCGGAGCGTCTGCGCGGACTGCTGACCGGCCTGACCAAGCAGGTGCCGGCATGATCCGCCTCGCCTTCCTGCGCCACGGCGTCACCGGCTGGAACCGCGAGGGGCGCATCCAAGGCCGCACCGACATCCCGCTCGACGCGGAGGGGCGCGAGCGCCTGTCCCGCCTGACCCTGCCGGAGGACTGGCGCGACGCCACCCTGCACGCCAGCCCGCTGTCCCGCGCCGTGGAGACCGCGCGCCTGCTGGGCAACGGCCGCCCCGTCCGCACCGATGACCGACTGATCGAAATGGACTGGGGCGCCTGGGAGGGGCTGCGCGGCCTGGACCTGCGCGCCGATCCCGACAGCGGCTACCGCGACATCGAAGACTGGGGCTGGGACTTCCGCCCCCCCGGCGGCGAAAGCCCGGCCGACATCCGCGACCGCCTGACCGGCTGGCTAGACTCCCTCTCAACACGGCAAGAATCCCCTCTCCCCCCCGGGGAGAGGGTTAGGGTGAGGGGGACGCGCGGCGGCCCTCCACCGAGAATCCACGCACTGCATCCCCCCACCTCGTCGTCACCCACATCGGCGTGATGCGCGTCGCCCTGGCGCTCGCCTGGGGCTGGGACTTCCGCGGACCGCCGCCGGTGCCGGTGAAGCGCGACCGCCTCTACGCCATGACGCTCACCGATGACGGCACCCTGCGCCCGACCGGCAACCGCGAGGGGAGCGCCTGTCGTGAAGCTCATGATCGTCGTCACCCATCTGCTGGGCACCGGCCATCTCAGCCGCGCGCTCGCCCTGGCGGAGGCCTTCGCCGGCCGCGGCTGGAGCGTCGATGTGGTCAGCGGCGGGCGCCCGGCTCCCCATCTCGACACCGGCGGCGCCACCCTGCACCAACTGCCGCCGCTGGCGAGCGACGGCGCCGATTTCGCCACGCTGCTGACCGCCGACGGGCATCCCGCCGATGCCCGGACCTTCGCCGCGCGCCGCGCGATGCTGACCGGCCTGCTCGACAGCCTCCGTCCCGACGTTCTCGTGACCGAACTCTTCCCCTTCGGCCGCCGCGCGCTCGCTGCCGAGTTCGACGACCTGCTGGAGCGCGCCCGCGGGCTGCCGGCCCCGCCGCTGACCCTCGCCTCCGTCCGCGACATCCTCGCCCCACCCTCCAAACCGGCGCGCGTGGCAGAGACGGAACGCCGGCTGCTCGGCTTCTATGACGGCGTGCTGGTCCATTCCGACCCCGCCGTGGTGCCGCTGGAGGACAGCTGGCCGCTGACCCCGGCGATGCGTCCGCTGCTGCGCTACACCGGCTTCGTCGTCCCGCCGCCGGCCCTTGGCGACGGCGGCACGGACGGGCAGGGCGAGATCCTGGTCACGGCAGGCGGCGGCCCGGTCGGCCGTCCCGTCTTCGAGGCCGCCGCCCTTTGCGCCGCGTCCGCCGCCCTGCCGCAGCGCTGGCGCCTGCTGGTGGCGAAGGGCGACGCGGTGCTGGCCGACCGGCTGCGCGCGATGGCCCCGGCAGAACGCCTCGTGGTGGAGCCGGTCCGCCCCGACTTCCGCGCCCTGCTGGGCCGGGCAGCCGCCTCGGTCGGGCGCTGCGGCTACAACACCGCGCTCGACTGCCTGACGGCCGGCGTCCCCAGCGTCTTCTGCCCCTTCGAGGACGGCAAGGAGGTCGAGCAGACCATCCGCGCCGCCATCCTGGCCCGCCGCTCCGGCATCGCCATGCTGCGCGAGGCGGCGCTGACCCCCGACAGCCTCGCAGGCGCCGTGCGCTCCGTCCTGGGCGTGCGCATCCCGCCGCTCGACCCGGCATCGCTGGCCGGGGCGGCACGCAGCGTGGAGATCGTCGAGGCCATGCTGGCGGAGAAGAGATCATGACGAGCTGGACCGCCGTAAACGAAGAACTCGCCCGTTGGACGGATCTCGGCCTCCGCTGCACTTTCTGGCTGCGCGACGACGACGCGGTCGCCGCCGGCCCGCAGCTCGACCGATTGCTGAATCGCTGCACCCAGGCCGGCATCCCCCTCGGCCTTGCCGTCATCCCAGCCGACGCCGAACCGTCGCTTACCGAGGCACTAGCCGACCACGCATGCGTCACCCCGCTGGTCCATGGCTGGTCCCACACCGACCATGCCGCCCCCGGCAAGAAGAAGTGCGAGTTCGGCCCCGAACGTCCGCCCGAGCTCCGCCGGGCCGAGGCCGAACGCGGCCTGTCCGTCCTGCGCGCCCTGTTCGGGAACCGCGTTCTGCCGCTGTTCGTCCCACCCTGGAACCGCATGGCCCCCGACATGCCGGCGTGCCTGTCGGCCGCCGGCTATCGCGCCGTCTCCGCCTTCGGCCCATCCCCGGAACCCCGTGACGGCATCGCCTGGATCAACACCCACCTCGACCTGATCGACTGGCGCGGCAGCCGCTCCGCCGTGCCGCTCGACACCCTGCTCGATACGCTGTGCCGCGAACTGCGCGAACGGCGGGAGGGCCAACGCGACCCGCATGAACCCATCGGCCTGCTGACCCACCACCGGGTCCATGACGAGGCGATCTGGGCGTCGCTCGACCGCCTGCTCGACGGGCTCGCCGGCCATCCGGCGGTGGAGTGGCCGGCTGTCGGCACACTGTGCCGGTCCCGAAAACGCAAACCCTGAAAAACGCAATGGGGCCGACCCGCGCCCTTGGCGACGCGGATCGGCCCCGTGCTGCAGTGGTGCCCTCGCGGGAGAGCTTACGCCGCGAGGTCGGTGATGTAGCCCGTCGCGGCACCGATGCTGGTGTTGCCGTGGGTCAGGTTCAGAAGGAAGTTCTCCGTTCCTTCATTGCCCGAATTGTCGCCGTTGATGTGGACGGTGACGGTCTTGGTGGTCTCGCCCGGCTGGAAGGTCAGGCTGCCGCTGGCGGCGGTGTAGTCGGACCCGGCCTTGGCCGTGCCGTCCTCGGTCGAATAGTCGATGGTGGTTGCGGTGGTGACCGCGTTGGCCAGCTGCACGGTGAAGACCGCCTCGTCGCTGCCCGCCACGGTGCCCGAGCTGCCGGTGCCGGACGCCAGACCCGCCTTGATGATGTTCATCTTGTTGGCGTCGATGGTCTTGTAGTCGTCCTGCAGCAGGCCGCCCACGTCGCCCGATTCCGGCGTCCAGGCCCAGTAGGTCCAGTTCATGCCCTGCTGGCCGGCCGGCAGGTCGCTCTTGCCGTCCAGATCCCAGTCGCCGTTCATGTACTTGACGAAGGCGTTGGCCCAGGTCTGCTCGGCGGCGCTGTTCATCTGGCCGCCGAACTCGCCGATCAGCACGGGGGCGATGTTGTTCTTGTAGATGTAGCCCCACATGCTGTCGTACTGGGCCGGCAGGTTGTTGGGGAAGTTGGAGTCCTGCAGCCAGCTGAAGTTGCCGACGCTGTGGCCGTAGGCGTGCGGCGAATAGACCAGCTTGTTCGGCACGTCGAACTCGATCGGACGGTCCTTCACGCCGGCCAGCGTGCTGCTCCACTCCGTGCCTTCGACCAGCATCAGCCAGTCCTTGTTCACGGACTGGATGGCGTTGCCGATGCGCTCGGCGGCCGAGGCCCAGTCGGTGGCGGGGTTGCCGCCCCAGGTGGCGGACACGCTCGGCTCGTTGTGCAGGTCGGCGCCGACCACCGCCTCGTTGCCGGCATAGTGCTTGGCCAGCATCTTCCAGTTTTCGATGACCTTCGATTCCGGGTTCTTGTCGGTGTACCACAGCCCGTGTTCGTTGGTGCCGGCGCCGCCGTCGTTGCGGTGGTGGTCGAGGATCACCTTCATGCCGACCTTGCCGGCATAGTCGATGACCTTGTCATAGACCTCCAGCCGGGTCAGGCCCTTCAGGTCCGGGTTCTTCGAATAGTCGATGCCGTTGGTGACGGCCTCGCTGTCGAACATGTCGTCCGCCCAGGTCAGGCGGATGACGTTGAAGCCCAGGTCCTTCATGCTGTCGACGTGGCCCTGGTAGCTGTCGGCCCACAGGCCGGCGGGCACGTAGTTGTAGCCCTCGCCGCCGAACCAGTTGATGCCGGTCAGGCGGACGTTGTTGCCGGCCTTCGTCGACGATCTGGTTGCCCTTGGTGCTCAGGAAGCCGTTGATCGACCCGCTGCTCTGGCTCTGCACCATGCCCGGATCGGAGACCGTGACGTTGCCCACCTTGACCGACGGCGTGCTGCCGCTGCCGGTGGAGCCGCCGGTGGAACCGCCCTTGCCGCTGTCGGTGCCGCTGTCGGTGCCGGTGTCGGTGCCGCCGCCGTCGCTGCTGCCGGTATCGCCGCCGGCGTCGCCGGTGGAGGCGTTGAAGTGGCTGGCATCCAGCTTCGCGGTCAGCGTGGCGTTCCAATAGAGGTCGGTGGTGGCGCCGAGGTCGGCACCGTCGGCTTCACGCAGGACCGACACGGCATCGTCGGTCGCCGCAACGGCCTTGCCGTCGACGCTGACGCTGTGGACGTACAGGTTGCGGTCGGCACCGTCGACCATGGCGTCGTTGTCGTACTTCACCTCGACCGAATGGGCCGCGCCCTGGGCCAGATCGGCGGTGAACTTGAATTCCTTGGCTTCGGCGCTGTCGGCGATCCCCTTGCCGATCTCCTTGCCGTCGACCAGCACGGTGAAGTGCGCGCCCTCGCCGGCCGCGGCAGTGCCGGCGGCATTCACGGCGATGACGTTCTGCGCGGTGCCGGCGGCCGGGGCGGCCGGGGCGGTGGTCGGAGCGGCCGGGGCGGCGCTCTGACCACCGGCGTAATAGCTGGCGGGGGTGCTGAAGGTCAGCGCGCCGTCCCACCACATGGCTTCCTGGCCGGCCTGGGTCGGCGCCGGGGCGGCATCGTCATAGCGTTCGTAGATGGCGTCGGTCGGCTGCAGCGTGTGGCCGTTCACCTCGATCGACTGGACGTAGAGGTCGCGACTTGCGCCGGTCACGGTGTCGTTGTCGTAAACGACCTGGACGCTGTGCGCCGTGTTGGCCGCAAGGTCGGCAGTGAAGCTGTAGGCCTTCGACGAGGCGGTCGCCGCATTGGCCGTCCCGACCTCCTGACCATCCACCAGCAGCTTGAAATTCGGCGCGACACCGTCCGCGGACTGGCCGTAGGCGTTGACGACGATCTTGCTCGGCGTGGTGGTCGTGCTCATGACTTCAATCCTATGTCCGTTTCGTTGAAGCCATGCTGGCGTTCCAATGGTTAACGAAACCTTTCCAAATCCGGTTAAGTTTTCTCGAACCTTGTGGCAAATTTGGCTCGGCCGGTCACGGGGGCGGTCAAGGGGGATGGGCTACGTTCGGCAACTATATCCCATCATGGTCACAGGGACCGCCAGACTTCTATCAGTCCTTCCTTCAAGGACACAATATCAGCTTTGAAATGTATAATTCTGATAAGACAATCTCGAAAGACATAGATCCATCTACTAGGAAGCTCCGCGCGCTTTTGGAATTATAGTTTCACTTATCCGCCGATCGGCGACCGATCATTGTCGAAAATACTTATTCGTCCGAGCACAAGATTGGTCCTCAATCTAACGCGCTGAGGTACGGCTATG
This sequence comes from Azospirillum sp. INR13, assembly GCF_015390205.1. Classification (NCBI taxonomy): domain Bacteria; kingdom Pseudomonadati; phylum Pseudomonadota; class Alphaproteobacteria; order Rhodospirillales; family Azospirillaceae; genus Azospirillum; species Azospirillum sp. INR13. The sequence goes on along the minus strand of NZ_VUOI01000007.1, from coordinate 6,924 downwards.
GGGGTAATCCGAAGTCGCGACCGACCTTTCGCGTACCCAAAAAGGTTAACAGTCGTGATCTGGTAAGGCGGCCCGACAGCAACGTTAATGGATTTTTTAGCAGATGATATTCCTATCATCCACAGACATGAGAGCACCCCGCACGTATGGGCGTATGGGGCGGGGCAGGGATAAGGCAGCGATGGAGTGCGGGCGCGCCGCTCAGCGCCCCCCGACCATGCCGATGAACCGGGCAAGCTCCGGCGTGGATGGCCGGTCGAACAGCTGGGACGGCGGCCCCTGTTCGATGATGCGGCCGCCATGCATGAAGACCGGCCGGTCGCAGACCTCGCGGGCGAAGCGCATCTCCTGCGTCACCAGGATCAGCGTCATGCCCTCTTCCGCCAGCCGGCGCACGACCGACAGAACCTCCTGCACCAGTCCTCTCCTTGGCGATACGTTCTAGCGCGTCGGCATCGGCCACAGTGCTCAATATAAGAAATCAACCGCAGCACCTTTCCACCATGGTGCTTCTTGCCGGCATAAAGGCCATCAGAAGTTCGTCGGTGTTCGCTGGCGACACCCACAACCGCTTTTTTCCAGGAAATTAGTATATCCATACCCAAAATTCGCCTATGATGGGCCTGATATGGAGGCGACCATGACCCACTCAGCGCTCGATAATGCCAAGCTCGACGCTCTTATTCTCTACATCGTGAATAGAGTAGAAAACCCTGCTGACTTGGGCGCCACCAAGCTCCACAAAATACTGTGGTTCTCCGACTTGGCAATATTTGCCAACTATGGCAAGTCAATAGCTGGTGAAACTTACATCAAGATGCCGCGCGGTCCTTGGGGAGAGCATGTAGAAAGCTCCATAGACCGACTAAAAGCATCTGGGATGCTTGCTGAGCGTCGTGAACCACATTACAATAGAACACAGCGTCGCTTTTTCGCAACAAAGAACGCGGATATATCGCGATTTTTGCCAGAGGAAATCAGCGTTGTTGATTCCATGATTTCTGCAATTTGCTCACATCACACAGCAACGTCTATCAGCGACTTTAGCCACTCTGACATATGGGAAATGACATTGGATAGGCAGTCAATTCCATTGGAAACGGTATTTGCAATGACAACAGCTGAGCCTGATGAAGAGGATTATGAGTGGGCCAAATCAGCGTATACACCTGACGTTGCCACCGATGTAGCGAATTTAGCGGCGCGCCTATCCTGAGGCTAATCATGACTGTCTTCGGGTTAATCGGTAAATACTGGGTGCGATCGACCACGCAGTTTGACGCGGATTGTCGATCCGCAAGCTTGATGTTTAACAAATTTCAGTTTGTTCTTGGTGGCCTTAGGCATCGAATTGCGCTTGCTCCGGAAACGGGATCAGATTCCAGACTTGGAGATGGCTCATTGATCATGAAGGTGCTCCCGGACCAACAACTTGAATCACCTGGAGTGACGATACTGTACAAGTATGACGGAGCAAACGTCTATCTGATAAGACTCCGGACAATTGGTTTCTGACAGCTTTCCACGTGCCGGCATCTGATTTAGGGATCGTTCGGGCATCAACCTCCCACGCCGTCGTTTCCCTTCTGCAAACGACTTTATCAGATCAGCGGGCTCTGGGGCCTTCTTACGCCGCCGGGAAGCGCCCCGGACGATGGAACAGCAGTCAGTCGGTGTTTCACCCCGTTCGATCTGCCGCCGCCGGCCGCCTTGCTTTCCGGCGGCAATGGCGACACCTTGGTATGGCACGCGAACGGTCGTCAGGCGCCACCAGAACGGTTGCCCACCCCGGCCGTTCCGCTGCGGACCAGTCACCCCGCCGTCCTCCCAAGGTGGCAGCCGCTTGTGCCGGCGCACCGGACGGCCCAGCCAACAGAGGACGGCCCCCGCGGCCGGAACCATATGCGCCGTCATCGCCGCGCCAAGATCGTCGCCACCGTCGGACCGGCCAGCAACTCGCCCGAGATGCTGAAGACCCTGTTCCTGGCCGGCGTCGACACCTTCCGGCTGAACTTCAGCCATGGCACCCACGACGACCATGCCAAGGTCCACCGTGCCATCCGCGAGCTGGAGGCGGAGGTCGGCCGTCCCATCGGCATCCTGCAGGACCTGCAGGGGCCGAAGATCCGCGTCGGCACCATCCGCGACGGCAAGATCGCCGTGGCCGCCGGCGAGCGGATCCGCTTCGTCTGCAGGGCAGCGACGGCGACAAGCGCTCCATCCCCCTGCCGCACCCGGAAATCTTCGCCGCCATCATGCCGGGCCACCATCTGCTGATCGACGACGGCCGCGTCCGCGTCGAGGTGGTCGAGCTGGGCGACGACTGGATCGAGGCCCGCGTCGTCGTCGGCGGCACCATCTCCAACCGCAAGGGCGTCAACCTGCCGGGCACCGTGCTCGACCTGTCGCCCCTCACATCCAAGGACCGAGCCGACCTCGCCTTCGGGCTGGAGCTGGGGGTGGACTGGGTCGCCATGTCCTTCGTCCAGAAGCCGGGTGACATCATCGAGGGCCGCGGCCTGATCGGCGACCGCGCCGGCATCATGGCGAAGATCGAGAAGCCGCAGGCGCTGGAGCGGATCGACGACATCATCCGCCTGTCCGACGCGGTGATGGTGGCGCGCGGCGACCTCGGCGTCGAAATCCCGCACGAGGACGTGCCCGGCCGGCAGAAGGAGCTGGTGCGCGCCTGCCGCCTGGCGGTGAAGCCGGTGATCGTCGCCACCCAGATGCTGGATTCCATGGTCTCCGCCCCGACCCCGACGCGGGCCGAGGCGTCGGACGTGGCGACCGCCATCTATGACGGCGCCGACGCGGTGATGCTGTCGGCCGAATCGGCGTCCGGCCAGTATCCGGTCGAAGCGGTGGCGATGATGGACCGCATCATCCGCTCCACCGAGCAGCACAAGCTCTACCACTCGCTGATCCAGGCGACCCATCCGGGCGAGGAGCACAGCCCGCCCCATGCGGTGGCCGCCGCCGCCGCCGACCTGGCCAACAGCCTGCATTCCTCGGCCATCGTCGCCTTCACCTCCAGCGGCACCACCGCGGCGCGCATCGCCCGCAAGCGGCCGGAGGTGCCGATCCTGGCGATCACCCCGGACAAGGCGGTGTCGCGCCGGCTCTGCCTGCTGTGGGGTGCCCACAGCATCCTGTCGGACGACATCCGCACCTACGAGGAGATGGTCGACCGCGCCATCGCCACCGCGCGGGCGGAGGAGTTCGCCGGCAAGACCGGCACCATGGTGGTCGTCGCCGGCATCCCCTTCGCCCAGGCCGGCACCACCAACAACCTGCGCGTCATCCAGATGGAAGCGAAGGCCTGAGGGCGGATCGCCCCCTCTTCCATTGCGTCCGGTCGGACACAATGCGGGAGAGGGGGCAGGCATCTCAGGTTCATGTAACGCACAGGCATCGAAGAGCTTCTTCAGCCGTCATTCCCGCGAAGGCGGGAATCCAGACTTGTGCCCGCCCTTGCACTGGAAACGCTGGATCCCCGCCTTCGCGGGGATGACGGTGGAAAAGTACCGTCCAGACTCTGACAGGCTCGACCGGAGCGGTGGTCCGATCTACCGCTCCATCTTCGTCGACAGCACGATCGACGACATCGTCCGCTCCACCCCCGGCAGGCGGCCGATGGTGTCGAGCGCCGCGTCCATCGCGTCATGGGTTTCGGTGCCGACGGTGGCGCACAGGTCGTACTGGCCGCTGATGCTGTGCAGCCGGATCACCTCCGGCATCTTGCGCAGGGCGTGGACGGCGCGGTCGGCCAGTTTGGCGTTCACGCTGATCATCACCAGGGCCGACACGCCGCGGCGCGGCGCCGGGTCGCCCAGCTTCACCGTATAGCCGGCGATCACCCCCTGCCGCTCCAGCCGGGCGATGCGGTCCTGCACGGTGGACCGCGACAGCCCAAGCGCCCGCCCCAGCGCCGCCGTGCTGGTGCGCGCGTTCACCGTCAACAGGTCGATCAGCCGGCGGTCGAGGTCGTCCATGGAGGTCCGTCACGGAGAATCCCCTCTCCCCCCGCTTTCGCGCAAACGAAGTTTGCGCTGTCGCGGCAGGCGGACCAAAGGTCCGCTGAGAGCGGGGAGAGGGTTAGGGTGAGGGGGGAGCACAGCAGAATTTTTCGGGAAAGGCACGCAGTGCATCCCCCTCACCCCAGCCCTCTCCCCAGGGGGGAGAGGGGGTATAGGGCCAGCCCCCTACCCCTCGCAGCCCGCCTGATAGCGTTCCATCGCGGCGCGGATGTCGTCGGGAATCGGCACCGCGGCGAAATCGTCCAGCGATGTGGTGACCAGCGTCAGGCTGCCCGACAGCCGCACCTGCCCCTCATGCTCGCCGTTGATGCGCAGCTTGACGGAGCTGCGGCCGAGCCGCTCCAACAGGACTCCCAGCGTCAGGGTGTCGCCCATGCGGCTGGGGATCACGAAATCGCATTCCGCATGCACGATCGGCAGACCCAGCCGCCGCTGCAGGATCATCGTCGCATAGTCGATGTCCAGGCCCTGGGTGAACCAGTCCTCCACCGTCCCGTTGAACATGTCGAAATAAACCGGGAAATAGACGATTCCGGCGGGATCGCAGTGGGAGAAGCGAATGGGCCGCTGCATCCGGAAACAGCCCGGCGGCAGAGGCCGGTGGCTGGGGTTCTGTTCAGGGCGGCGCGACCGCTCGCTGTACTCGTGCATCTCTCGATCAATCCTTGTTCCGCACTGGCTCCGGACATATGGGGTGGCCGGGCCGTTGCGGTAGCCGCGTCTCTTCCGGCGGCAAACAGTTGTGTCTATCCCAAACAATCCGGGAAAAGCACCTTTCGTTCAACGGCTTCCTGCAGGAATAGGGGAAAGCCGCAATATTCGCTCCGCTTGCTGTTGCGGAAATGCTGCAGTGCAATCACTACGATGCCGGGAATCCGTGCACAGTATCGCCGCCCGCAATTTGTCGCAGATTCCGCGGTTTTTAGCGCAAACATCACACAAAGATCCCCCGGGACCTCGCCATCCTCCGCGCACATCCCGGGTTCAGGCCCAAACGGACATCAGGCCCGCAAACTCCGCAAGGAGCCGTCGGGCCCATCAGGCGAGGACACCGAACCGATGGCCACATCCGCTACCAAGATCGTCGTGAACGCCCAGGGCAAGGCCGCCGCCGGCGTGAACGCCCATTTCACCCTGCTGGTCGACGGCCAGAAGGTGGGTGAGGGCACCGCCGGCACGACGGCCAAGGATTTCGTCTTCACCCCCGTGCTGACGGCCGACGCCGCGCACAAGGTGCAGATCCGCTACGACAACGACGCCGTCATCAACGGCCAGGACCGCAGCCTGACCGTCAACAGCATCAGCATCGGCGGCAAGACGATCGCCCCGACCGCCGGCATCGTCAGCTACGACAAGGGCGCGCTCGACGGCCGCGACGTCGCCGCCGGCCAGTCGAACATGTGGTGGAACGGCACGCTGGTCGTCAATGCCGACAAGAGCTATTTCCCCGTCGCCGCCGCTCCCGTGGCGGGCACCGGGGCCAAGGACACCATCGTGGTGAACGCGTCGGGCACCCCGGCGGGCGGCGTGAACGCCCATTTCAAGGTGCTGGTCGACGGCAAGCAGATCGGCGAGGGGACCGCCGGCACCACCGCGAAGAATTTCACCTTCACCACCGACGCCGCCGACCGGGTGGCGCACAAGGTGCAGATCCAGTACGACAACGACGCGGTGATCAACGGCCAGGACCGCAGCCTGAACGTCAACAGCATCTCCATCAACGGCCACAGCTACTCGCCCACCAGCAGCGCCGTCACCTATGACAAGGGCGCGCTGGACGGCAAGGACGTGATCGCCGGCCAGAAGGGGATGTGGTGGAACGGCACGCTGGTGGTGAACGCCCCGGCCTCCGACTTCCCGGCCGGCACGACCACGCCGACGCCGACGCCGACCCCCACACCGACCCCGACTCCCACCCCCACCGTGCCGGCGCCGACCGAACCCGGCTTCTACGTCGCCAGGAACGGCAACGACAGCTGGTCGGGCAAGCTGGCCGCCCCCAATGCCGCCGGCACCGACGGTCCCTTCGCCTCGCTGCAGAAGGCGCAGGCCGCGATGCGCGCCGACGCCAATATCGACACCACCTATGTGCGCGGCGGCGACTATTACCTGCAGAACGTGGTCTGGCTGGACTCCAAGGACTCCGGCGTGACCTTCTCCGGCTACGGCAACGAGAAGGCGGTGATCCACGGCAGCGCGCAGGCGTCCGTGTCCTTCGGCCTGGGCGGCGCCAAGAACGTGACCATCGAAGGCCTGACCTTCACCGATGGCGTCGCGAGCGGCCACTATGTCTACGCCGACAACGCCGCCGGCCTGACCTTCGCCAACAACACCGTGTCCGGCGGCGGCTACGGCATCACGGTGCAGAACAGCGCCAACAGCAAGGTCATCGGCAACCAGTTCGACCGCACCGGCGCCGAGGCCGTCTTCGTCAAGGCCGGCTCCAACGCCACCGTCGTCTCCGACAACCTGATCCGGAATCCGAATGCCGCCGACCGCGGCGACGCCGGGATCTGGGTCAACGGCAGCTCCGACGTCAAGATCACCCACAACCAGATCGAGGATTCGCCGGAGAAGGCCATCGCCGTCGGCTCGGTCCAGACGGACGGCAGCGACGCGACCTACCGCGCGACCATCGCCTTCAACAAGGTGATCGACGCCAACCTGGAATCGAATGACGGCGGCGGCATCTACCTGATCAACCGCCAGCAGGACCTGACCGGTCACACCGTCGTCAACAACGACGTGTCCGGCACCACGGCGACCAACCCCTCGGGTCAGGTGGCGAGCTGGGGCATCTATCTCGACGACTGGACCAGCGGCGCCACGGTGAAGGGCAACGTCGTCCACGACAACATCGGCGGCGTGTTCCTGCATGGCGGCT
>NZ_VUOI01000006.1:60000-191495 GCF_015390205.1 Azospirillum sp. INR13 | reverse complement strand
AAGCCGGGGTTTCTGGGATGCGGTGATGCGGCAGTGGAAGGCCAACAAGACCTACCGGTCTCCGGTCGTCCACACGAACAACATCATGTCCAATGTCATGTTCATGGACATGGCGGATGTGCGGGCTACCGATCTGGTGCGGGGCGTCCGGTCGCTGCGGTATAAGGATGCCGCCTATCGGGAGGCGCTGGACCAGGGCGCCTTCGGCTCCGACCTGCTGGCCCAGGAAATCCGCGAGGAGGTTCTGAAGCCGATCCTGGAGGAGATCGAGCAGGCTGCGCTGGGTGGGCGGGGTGGAGGGCAGGCTCGCTTCGGCGTCGCCGGCAAGCTGGCCGACCGGCTGTGGTCGGGGGTGAAGGCGGCCGATGCGAAAATGCAGCGCGCCTACCAGATGGAGGACGAGGTGTTCCGCATGGCGCTCTACCTTCGCCGGCGGGGACCAGGGGCAATCGCCCGCAGCAGGCGGCGCTGGATGCCCGCGACACCTTCCTGAATTACGACATCCGGGCGCCATGGGTGAATGCCGCCCGCCGATCGGCCCTGCCCTTCATCGCCTACACTTATCGCGCTGTGCCGATGATCGCCCGCACGCTGGCGACGCGGCCATGGAAGATGGCGAAGTACTTCACGATGATGTACGCGCTGAACGCCCTGGCCTATTCGTTGGCGCCCGGCGATGAGGACGAGGAGCGCCGGTCACTGCGAGAGAACGAGCAGGGCTGGGCCTGGACCGGTGTGCCGCGCATGATGCGGCTGCCCACCCATGATCAGCACGGCAACCCGGTGTTCCTCGACATGCGGCGGTGGATACCGGCCGGCGATGTTTTCGACACCGGGCAGGGGCAGTGGACGATTCCGCTCCCTGGGTGGCTCCAGCCGGGCGGGCCGCTGATGATCGGTGCCGAGTTGGCATTGAACCGCTCCGCTTTCACCGGGCAGGACATCGTGAACGAGCACACCGACACGCTGGGCGAGCGGGCCGGCAAGACGGCCGGCTATGTCTACAAGTCGTGGATGCCGTCAGCCGCCTGGGTGCCGGGCAGCTGGTACTGGGACCGGATCGGGAACGCCATCACCGGGGCGCGGGATTGGTCCGGCCGGTCCTACTCGCTTCCGCAGGCGGTGGCCTCGTCCGTGGGCATCAAGGTGAAGCCGCAGGATGTGCAGGAGGGCTTCGCCGCCTGGGGCCGGGAGTTCGGCAAGGTGGAGCGGGAACTGGAGGCCTTGGCCCGACGCGCCAGTCGCGACCGGGAGCGCGGGCTGTTGAGCGAGACCGGCTTTGAGCGGCAGATGGAGGACCTGACGCGGAAGATGGGCGAGCTGGAGAAGCGCCGGAAGGAGACCTTCACAGGATCCAGCCGATGAGGACCAGGATCACGCCGACGATCAGCCCCGCCGTGGCACCCATGTCGCGACGGTACCAGGGAAGGGTGGATCGGTGGCGGACCATGTGACGGTCGAGGCGGTGCCCCATGATCAAGGCGCTGCCGATCGTCCACAACGCCGCCCAGCCGTCCATGACGCCGCGCAGGCTGAGGCGGGATATGAGGTCGCTCCACCAGGGCATGGACGGAGCATGGCGGGGGAGGGCGGCGGCGTCCAGCGTGGCGGGGCTGCAGGAAATGCGGGGGCCGGAATTGAGAAGGGCGCCCGAGTCCCGGACGCCCTTCCGACACGCATCAGATCCCCGTCAAGATCCCCGCATCCCCGCTATTCCGCCCGAACCGAAACCTTGCGAAGCATGAATGAACCGGGAATACTGCGGGAACAGATCACGAAACTCTGCCGGGGAGGAGCCCTCCGAAGGCAGAGGTCATGAGTTCGAATCTCGTCGGGTCCGCCATGAATTCAAGGGCTTAGCCGTTTCAGCGGCTGAGCCCTTTTCGTTTTGGTTCGCTTTGTTGCATGTGCCGAGTGGTTCTGGTTTTCACCTTGTACATGGTGTCTACCTCTGACCAGCCGACCAGCCGACCCGCTTCTCGTTAGAACTCTTCCGTCGGCCCGCGCCGACCCCCGGCATCCATGCCAAACCTCCCGGTCTCTCAGGCCATAGATGGAGGCTCTTCATTCTATCTGAGCAAGTGAATCCGAGACATACCCGCTCCCGCGGAAGCCAATCCTCGATTGAAGATACGCTTCCTCTAGAGCGGGCATCGCTCTATCATTTCATAGGCAGACAATTCGTCCGCCTAAAAACGACAATCTGCGTCTTTTACTTTACTCGACAGTCACCGATTTCGCCAAATTACGCGGCTGATCGACATCCGTCCCCTTCAGCACTGCCGTGTGGTAGGCCAGCAACTGCACAGGGATGGCATACAGCAGCGGGGGCGACCAGCGGGTCGCAGGCCGGGAGTTCGACCGACCAGCGGACCTTGTCCTTCAGCTTATCAATGCCCTTCTTGTCGGCCAGCAGCAGGACCTTGCCGGAGCGAGCGCAGACCTCCTGCACGTTCGACACCACCTTCTCGAACAGCGCGTCGGACGGCACCAGCACGATCACCGGCACATTGTCGTCGATCAGCGCGATGGGGCCGTGCTTCAGCTCGCCGGCGGCGTAGCCTTCGGCATGGATGTAGCTGATCTCCTTCAGCTTCAGCGCGCCTTCCAGGGCCAGCGGGTACATGGCGCCGCGGCCGAGATACAGCACGTCGCGAGCCTCAGATACCTCCTGCGCCAGTTCCTTCAGCCGTTCGTCATGGGCCAGCACGTCGGCGGCACGGGCCGGGACCTCGCGCAGGGCGTGGGCGATCTGCTGCATCCGCTCCTGGTCGATGGCGCCGCGGGCGCGGCCGACGGTGACGGCAAGGCAGGCCAGCGTGGTCAACTGGGTGGTGAAGGCCTTGGTCGAAGCGACGCCGATCTCCGGCCCTGCCATGGTGTAGAGCACGGCGTCGGATTCGCGCGCGATGGTGCTTTCCGGCGCATTCACGATCGACAGGATCTTCTGGCCCTGGCGCTTGCAGTAACGCAGCGCCTCAAGCGTATCCAGCGTCTCGCCCGACTGCGAGATGAACAGCGCGATGCCGCCCGGCGGCAGCGGGGCCTCGCGGTAGCGGAACTCCGAGGCGATGTCGACCTCGACCGGGATGCGGGCCAGCGTCTCGAACCAGTATTTGGCGACGAAGCCGGCGTAATAGGCGGTGCCGCAAGCGACGATGGTCAGTTTGGACGCGCCGGCCAGATCGAAGGGGAAGTCCGGCAGCGAGAACTCACCGGTTTCCGGGTTGATGTAGGCGTTCAGCGTGTCGCCGATGACCTGCGGCTGCTCGTAGATTTCCTTGAGCATGTAGTGGCGGTAGCCGTCCTTGCCGATCAGGGCGCCGGACACCGCGGTGGTCTTCACCGGCCGTTCCACCACCGTGTCGGCGGCGTCATGGACGATGGCGGCGGTGCGGCTGACCTCGACCCAGTCGCCGTCCTCCAGATAGCAGATGCGGTTGGTCAGCGGCGCCAGGGCGAAGGCGTCGGACGCCAGATACATCTCGCCGTCGCCGTAGCCGACAGCCAGCGGCGTTCCGTGGCGGGCGCCGATCATCAGCTCATGCTCGCCGGCGAAGATCAGCACCAGGGCAAATGCGCCGGTGAAGCGCTTGAAGGCGGCGGCCGACGCCTGGACCGGCGTCATGCCGTGCTGGTCCAGGTAATAGGTGACGAGATGGACGATCACCTCGGTGTCGGTGGCGCTTTCGAAGACATAGCCGTGGCCGGTCAGCTCGTCCTTCAGCTCCTGGTAATTCTCGATGATGCCGTTGTGGACGACGGCGACGCGCTTGGTCGCGTGCGGGTGGGCGTTGTTCTCCGTCGGGCCGCCATGGGTCGCCCAGCGGGTGTGGCCAATACCGACCGTGCCGGACAGCGGCTGGTCGCGCAGCTTCATGTCCAGGTTGACCAGCTTGCCCTCGGCGCGGCGGCGCTCGATGTGGCCGTTCACCAGGGTGGCGACGCCCGCGCTGTCATAGCCGCGGTATTCGAGCCGGCGCAGGCCTTCCACCAGCCGGGGGGATGCGTCGTGAATGCCGTTGATGCCGATGATGCCGCACATGGACCTGATGCTCCTGAAAAGATGCCGACCGGAGAGAAGACCCGAACCGATCCTACGCCTTTTTCGCTTTCTCGTTTTGCTTCCGTTCGCGGAAACGCTTCGCCCAGCCGGTGTAAGCCTTCTGACTGCCACGGGCGACAACCAGTGCGTCGGCCTCCACCGCCATCGTCACCACGCTGCCGGCGCCGACGATGGCGCCGTCGCCGATGACCACCGGGGCGACCAGCGCGCTGTTGGAGCCGATGAAGGCCCCGGCGCCGATCTCGGTGCGGCTCTTGGTGAAGCCGTCATAGTTGCAGGTGATGGTGCCGGCGCCGATGTTGGCCTTGGCGCCGACTCGGGCGTCGCCGATATAGGTCAGGTGGTTGGCCTTGGCCCCGGCCTCGATCACCGCGTTCTTCACCTCGACGAAATTGCCGATGTGGGCGTCCGGGCCGATTTCCGCGCCGGGGCGCAGCCGGGCGAAGGGGCCGATGACGGCGCCACTGTCGATGCGCACGCCCTCCAGATGGCAGTAGGGCTTGATCTCCACCCGGTCGCCCACCGTCACCCCGGCGCCGAAGAAGCAGCCGGGACCGACAACCACGTCGCGGCCGAGCTTGGTGTCGACGCTGAGAAAGGTGCTGTCGGGGTCGATCAGGGTGGCGCCGTTGTCCATCGCTGCCTTGCGCAGGCGGCGCTGCAGCAGCTTCTCGACCTCCGCCAGTTCGGCGCGGGAGTTGACGCCGACCACCTCGGCCGGGGCGGCCTCCACCACGGCGCAGGCCATGCCGGCGCGGCGCGCGATCTGGACCACGTCGGTCAGGTAATATTCGGATTTGGCGTTGTCGTTGCCGACGCTGCCGATCAGGTCGAACATGCGCGCACCGTCGAACGCCATCAGGCCGGCGTTGCACAGGGTGACCGCGCGTTCCTCCTCGCTGGCGTCGAGATACTCGACGATCTTCTCCAGCCCGCCGCGGGCATTCAGGATCAGGCGGCCATAGGCGCCGGGATTGTCGGGCCGCATGCCCAGCACCACCACCGCCGGGTCGGCGGCCTGCCGGCGCGCCTGTACCAGCGCGTGCAACGTGTCGGGCGTGACCAGCGGCGTGTCGCCGTACAGGACGATGACGTCGCCGGTGAAGCCCTCCAGCAGGCCGAAGGCGGCGCGCACGGCGTCGGCGGTGCCGCGCTGCTCGTGCTGGACCGCGGTGGGGTAGGGGGCGACGGCGGCGGCGACGCTGTCCATGCCGGGACCGACCACGACCACCACATGATCAGGGTCGAGCGCCTTCACCGCGGCCAGCACATGCCCGACCATCGGCCGGCCGGCCACCCGGTGCAGCACCTTGGGCAGATCGGATTTCATGCGCGTGCCCTTGCCGGCGGCGAGGATCACGCAGGCGAGCGGACGATGGGCCATGGTGGTGTTCCTGGTCGGACCTTGGTGTGGACGGGATGCGGTGGATGGTAGCCGAGTGATGAAAGCGCCGTACTTGAGCCGGGAAAGGTTAAGACATCACTGCTCCTGCGGGCGAAGCATCTTCCGGAGTGCGCACTGCACCATCGGCAAATCCGAGAGTGGTGTGCCACAGCACGCGAAGGAAGCCCAAGTCAACTTTTGTTTCAATCTGCAATAAACGAATGTTTCCAACGGGTTACCTGCCCAATTTTCCTACGTTTTCCGTCGGTAATTTTCCAGCTTCGCGATGGCGGCGTTCGCCCTTTGTCGCTGGTCCGCTTGACGTGTGTAAATTTCGAGGTTTTTCAGCGACATATGCCCGGTGATGGCCGCGATCTCCAGAGCCGAACAGCCGGCCTCCGCCAGCAGCGAGGCAGAGGCTTTCCGCAGGCCATGGAAAACGTAACCCTTCAGCTCTGGATGTGCTTTGATTGCCAAACGTACGGCATTGGAAAATCCTATTCTGTTCCAGGGCTGTTCGGAAGCGGGGTTAACCAGTATTGTCACGGAGGTAGCGTTTCTCTTCCACTCCGTCAACTCGGCCTTTAGGTCCGCGTGGCACGGTACCCACAGCCGGGTACCGGTCTTTTTTTGGGTAACCTGGATCGCAGAGCCGTCATAGTCATCCCACCGCATCTTGATGAGGTCGGATGACCTCTGACCGGTGTAGAGCGCCAGCACCACGGCGCGGCGCATAGGCTCCTTGAAGTGGGTGAGGGCGAAGTCGACCGCCCGGTCCGGCCACCGCTCCCATTCGCCGAGCTGCAACCGCTCGACGCCGGCGGCCGGGTTCGCCAGCACATACTCCCGGTCGACAGCGAACTTCAGCAGGATCGACCAGATGCTGATGATGCTGTTCGCCAGCCCCGGCCGATCGGCGTAGCTGTCACGCATGCCGAGGATGTGCCGCCTCCTGACGTCGGAGATCGGCACATGCAGCACCTCCTCGAACTTGCCGAGGACGCCCAGATAGTCCTTCTTCGTCGAAGGAGCGAGCTTGGTGTATTCGGGCGACCGCCGGTATTCCTCGACGATGGCGCCCACGGTTCTTGGTTCGTAACGGCGCTCTGGATAGCGGTATTCTCTCACTTCACCGCTTGCCAGGCGCCGCCTTACGATTTTCTCGCGCGGCATGACTTGCCCTTTCGAATGCCTGATCGGGATCGGCAGAACGCCGACCGCGGGGAGTGTACACCCGGTCGAAAGTCTCTCTCAGGGTGCGGATCGCCTGTTCCAGATCGGCCACCCGCCGGCGGAGAAAGACCAATTCGCGTTCCTGGGCGTTCACCGGTCCGCCTCCCGCTTTTGCTGCCGCTCCCTGCGGCCAGTCCGTTGAAAGTGCATTTCAGGAATCACGACGCAGGATGCAGGCCGCGACCGCGTCGCGGTGCCGGCCATGGGTGACGTCCATCAGGGCCCAGGTTCCCGACCTGCTGGCGAGCTGGTCCGCGAGGCTGCTGAAATCGAGTGCCCCCAGCAGTGCCAGCAGGACCGCCCGCTCGCCGGAGGACAGGACGCCGAACAGCTGCTCTGCCGCCCGCCACACACCGCCGTCGGCTTGGCTGTTGTGGGCGATCGCCACTGCGGTGAGCATCGCCCAGCACGAGCAGCCTGCAATGAGATCGGCGGGCAGACCGAGACGGCGGACAAGATCGCCGCCCGGTCCCGCGAGGAAATCCGACAGAGTCATGTTCACGGCAGTTCCTCCCGCACCAGCTCAGCGCAGTCGCGGTGGTAGCGCGCGGTGGACAATAGGCGCAGGCGACGGGAGGGGAGGCTGGTGTTCCCCGCCTCCCGCTCGGCCCGGCCGGCTTCTTCCAGATGCCACCGGACGAGGCCGGCGACGATCACGGTCTGTTGCCCTGCGCCGGTCATTTCAGTTCTTCAGCGGGCTGACCACGAAGCCGCGCCCATATGGCCGCCGCGCCTCGCCCAGGAACTCCAGCACCGCCGCCGGCGCCGTGTAGGTTTGCAGGAACAGCCGCACCATCGCCGTCAACGGCAGATCGGTGGCGTGGAACCGCTCATGCACAGCGCTGATCAGCACGTCGCGGTTCGCGTAGCCCTCCAGCTCCGCAATGTGGTCGAGCAGCAGCCAGGACGTGACGTCCAGCCGCATGGAGGTCCGGTGCGAGGTCCGACGGTTGGCGATCACCACATTGTAGGTGACCAGCGGCGTCGCGCCGTCCTTGGGCAGTGCCGGCGCCATGTGGCGCAGCGTGCGCTCCATCTTCCCGGACAGAACGCCGAAGCTTCGATCCATCGCCACGTTCTGCGGCCCGTCCCTGCGTTGCAAACGGGGCCCTGATCGCTCCCTTCATCGGTCGCACTCCAACAGCGCCTGCATCCAAGGGTGCTGGCGTTCACGCCATACCCTGTATTAGGATGGGCGGTATACCGTGATTTCGTCAATGGCAAAAATCACGGTAAAGCGATCAATCTGGAGCCCTGCCTAGTTGCCGCCCGGTGGGGCTCGCCCTCGTCGCCTGCCGTCACCGCGCAACCTTCGGAAACCGTTCGAGAAAGGATGCAACTTTTTCTTTTGCTTGGCCTGGGCGGTGCCATAGGATGCCGCGGCCTCTCACCTTCCCAGCCAGGAAGGCGGAGGCAGGGAGACGCCATCTCCCCACCCACGCGGCTGCCAACCGCATCGATGAGCCGTGCTGAGCCGGGGCGCGCACCCGTGCCCAGCCGCACACCTGTCCGCCTACCGGGGCCGGCCCCGGTAGAGTGTTGATTTATGGGGGGTTGGCGGTGCCGAACACACCGAAGAACGACAAGATCGAAGACTTATCGCATCGCAAGGCCCGCGAGGATCGCGCGGTCGAGCTGGTGACGCAGCTGTGCCGTCGCGAGGGCGCGGACAAGATCCTGCCGCTGATCGACCGCTGGATGAGAATGCGTCGGAGCCGAGCGGCTAGGTGCGCCGCTCAAGAACCCGGATCAGGGCATCGAAATCCTCGGTAGACCATGAGCGGAAGGTCCGGCGGGTCTTCACCTGCATTTCCCAGTCGGGATCGCCATAGGCCAGCAGCTCGGCCAGCGACAGGCCGGCGCCGTCCGCGAGTTTGGTCAAGGTGTCGATGGTGCTGTTGGCGCCATTGAACGCGTCCAGAACCGTTGTGGCTGGCAGCTTCGACAAGCCAGCCCAATGGTTCTTGGACCGCAGACGCTCCTTGTGCGTCTGAAGAACACGATTGAGTGCTGCGGCGATGTCGGTTTTGGGCGGCGTATCCATGCCGGCATTATGCGGACCCCGTGCAAAAGCGCGAGAACGCTGTGCCGATGAATCTATCTCGTGCAGCACCGATGTACCCCCTTGACATCCACGGTATAGCGTTGAATTCTGATGGGCATGAAGCACGTCATGCACATCGATGCCTCGATTCATCGGATCTGCGCCTTCGCCCGGCATCAGGGGTGGAACGCGGAGTCATTTGGCCGAGCCGCCGCCGTGCCGCCCAGCACCGTGCGTGACGTGCTCCGCCAGGAAGGCAATCCCACCGCCACGACCCTGCGGGCCATGGAGGCGGTGATTCCCCACGATTTCATGACCGATCCCGTCGCGCTGGCCAGCAGCGGCCTCTGCGCGCCGATCCTGGGAAAGCCGCGGAAAAAGAGGCGGACATGAACAGGGAGATCCGGCAAGGCCTCACACTCTCGGTTGTTTCGGCGGGAAGCATCGCTCGCACTGAGCGACTGCGCAACCCCGAAGCTCCGGCTTGGGCGCGACAGTTTCCCATCGCCGAATCAGGCACCGGCCGCCCGGCCCGGTCAATCGGGAGTGCCCCGAGTCCGGTCAGCCGCCGCCACAGCCACCGATCTGCCGGGTTCCTTGTCCGTACCGGCGGAGCGGCCGCGGCCGGAGTCGCCATCCGACTCCGGTCGCTTTCCCTGCCTGGGGCCAGCCATGCCCCCCGCTGACCCGGCCCTCACCGACGCGCAGCGCGCCGTCCTGGCCGCTTGGCCAGCCTTCGAGGCCGCCGCCGCGGTGACATGGTGCAGCGTCGACCGCCTGGTGCGGACGCTCTGCCACCGCGACTCCCTCGCCGATCTGCCGGACGCCGACGCGGCCGAGCTGCTGGCGCTGATGCAGCGCGCCACCTACCGCCTGCATGGCTTGCGGCCGGCATCGCCGCAGCGGGGATCCGCATGATCGGGCGCCGCCCGATAGCCAGCCCCCCTTCGGATCCCAGATCTATCCAGAAAACCAGCGGCTTCCCCCGCGAGGCCCGCCCCACGGCCCGCCATCGCGCCGGCTGCGCCATGGCGCGCGGCCCGCCGTGCGCCCGCTCGACGGTCGCCAGTCAGCCGCCCCCATCGACTTTGAAGACCGCGCCGCTTTCGGCCGCCAGACGGCCGGAAGCGATGCGCGTCTTCACCCCCCGACGCCGCGCGCCCACGCGCCGGTGAACCCTGGAGCTTTGCCCGATGGCATCGCCACGCGCGCCGCCCTGACCGGCGCCGGCTTCTCCCCGTAAGCCCCCCGTCATCCGGTGCCCAGCGTCCGCCCTTGCCGGTGGCCGCGCCGCCCCCGTCTTGTCCCCACCGTTGCGCGCCCGCGCGGCGGTGAACGCCGGAGCCTTGCCTTGTATCCGCGCGCCCCGCCCTGAGACGGGACGGCCCCGCCGAGGCCGCCCCGCTAGGACCGCAATCATCGCCAATGCCCCATGCCCCTGCCGTGCCCACGGCGGGAACGCGGCGATCTGCGTCCAGAGGCTAACAGAAATCAGGATTAAAATCCGCTGTTCCTTGCAGCCACGGACTCGTGCGCCCGCAGGGAGCCGTATTGCCGCCGGCCGGCCACCGCGCCGCCGGGGAGGTGCCCCCATGTCCTCGCCATCTGCCTCGACCACCCCCGCAACCCCTGCCGCCAAGCCGCAAGCCGTCTTCCGCGAGACCGTCGGCCGCTTCCGCTGCGCCGTTCTGGCCTGCCCGGCGCTGAAACCGCGCGACAAGCTGGTCGCCCTGGTGATGCTGGAGCGCGTCAACCGCCAGATGTTCGAGGCGCTGGGCCTGCTGCTGACCTGGACCGGGGTGGAGGCGGTGGCGCGGCTCTGCGCCCTGTCCACCCGCGATGTGGAGCGGGCGCGCAGCGCGCTGCTGGCCGCCGGCGTCATCGTCCGCGACCGCGCCGGCGGCCGGGGCCAGCCCACCCGCATGCGCCTGTGCCTGGACTGGCTGGAGCGCGAGGACGGCCCGGCCGGCGACGCCCCCGATCCGTCCGACGATCCATCGCCCGACAGCGGTGTCGCCGACACCGGAGTCGGCCAAAGCGCCGAACGCCCGCCAACCGCCCCCGGATCGTCCGCCGGAACCGGCCTTCATCGCCCGACACCGGTGTCGGCCAAACCCTGTGATAAAACCCGTGAACCCACGCGCGCGAGCCCACACGCGAGCGCCGGCACCAGCCCGCCGCCATCCGCCGCCGACATCGAGCGCGACGGCCACGCCCGAATCGCCCGCCGCATCGGCGCCGTCCAGCATGCGACGTGGTTCCGGGGATGCAGGCTTGGGCTAACCGGGGATGGCAGGCTGACCGTCACTGCGCCGAATCGCTGCGTCGCCGACCGGATTCGGGCGGCTTACGAGCTGGAGCTGCTGCGGCTGTTCCATGTCGAGGCGGTGGACATCACCGTCGCCGTTCCGCCAGTTGCCGCCGATTCGGCCTTCCCGCTGATCGAGGGGAGGGCCTGAGCCATGCCCGTCCAGCCCGGCACCCTGTCCCGCCGCCGGCCCGACCGGCAGTTCCGCCTGGATCTGGGCGATCCGCCCCGCACCGCGCGCCACCGGCCGGTGCAGCCCCAGCGCGAGGCCGACGCCCTCTATCGTGCCGTCCAGGCCCTGCGCGCCGCCGGCCATCGGGTCTATCGCTGCGGCGCGCTGCACCGGGTGGACGAGCGCCTGTTGACCACGGCGGACCTGATCCGGCTGCGCCACGCCGATCCGCGTTGCCGACAACTTACAAGCGTCAAATAGAACCGCTTATGGACGAAGCGCGAGCTGACGATGTTGGCGGCAATATTGTGAAAGGCGATGAACATGTCGGCACAACGCTCGTAGCGGACGGCGATGCGGCGGAGGTGGGCGAACTAAGCCCAGGTGCGTTCCCCACCAGCGATGGCGACCCAGGCTCTAAGCCGAATCATTGGCCAGAGAATGCGTGCCGAAAGCCAAAAAGAGGTTGGGCACGGCATGTTTCCAGCTGTGCACAACCTCTTTCCTATTTGAGCGGCAGACGATCAGCTACTGTCCTCACCGCCCATCGTCGGAGATTTCGTCCGCGCCGTACGTCGGATTCAAAATCTCGTCCCTCTGAGCCTCAATATCTCCAATCAGATCACCAATTCTATCATCAATCTTGGTGTTGATCTGATCAAGATTATCTTTGAGCGGTTGCGAGGATGATTGTTCCGCTTCGTCTATTTTCTTCTGGATACTGTTACGAACGCTGAGATCTTTTTTCAGCGGTTCAATGTGTCCCGAACTGATATTCTCTTGATCAGCGATACTGATCAGTTCCTCTGGCTCAAGTTCGGAAAGCGGAGTTTCTTCTTCGGAATAGGGATCATCATCGATGTCGAGCGATTCATCGACATCAATGGAATCGTCGAAATCGTCATCTTCATCGTCGTGCAATCCGCTCACACCCGTTCTCCCTAGTCGAGGTGGGTGTATGGTCGCTTCAATCTGCGATGTGATCAACAGCAAAAAGCCTGATCTACGCTTCCTAAGAGTTTAGGAGCGGCGTCATTAGGCATTCAAAGGCCGAGCGGTGATGGGCGCGCTGGGGCTGGTCTTCGCCTTGCTCGGCGCCGCCATGCTGGGCGGCTTCGGGTGGGAGCTGGGGCGCTGCGCCGCCCGCTGGCTGCTGGGGCGGCGGGCGGACGTGACGATCCTGCTGCCGGGCCTGAGCCGGGAGCGGCAGCGGTCCGATGCGGAGTGACGCCGCTGGTCCGGTCAGGCGGCGCGGGGGGCGATGCTGCGCTGGATCTCCTCGCCATGGTCGGCGGCGGTGACGGACAGGTCGTGCGCCATCTGAAGGTTCAGCCAGAATTCCGGCGTGGTGCCGAAATAGCGCGCCAGCCGCAAGGCGGTGTCGGCGGTGATCCCGCGCCGTTCGTTGACGATTTCCCCGATGCGGGTCGCCGGCACGCGCAGAGCCAGGGCCAGCGCATGGGCCGAGAGATCGAGCGGGACGAGGAACTCTTCGCGCAGAACCTCGCCGGGGTGGGTCTTGATCCGCATAGCGCCCTCCTTGGCGTCGGCCGGTCTCCATTCCGGCACGTGACGCCGGTTCGGCATTTCTCATGCACCGCAGGGAATACCAGAGTTAAGCTCATCCAAACCTAAATTTTACCGCGCCGCCGGCCCCCGACCTTAAACAAATTTCTTTAGGGAACAGCCGTCTTGTTTATATTTTTCTTATGAAGCAAGCTAAACTTATACGTCGTCAGACTACCATGGTAGGCTCCACACTTAAGTGGCTTGACTGGCCTTCAGCAACGCCGTTGACGGTACGAAATATGGTGCATTTCCTTGGACAGGGGGCGGCGAGGCGGATATCCATATCATGTGGTAGGATCTAGCTGTCGCGCCAGTCTACTGATGGTGCTCTGAAAATAAATGCATGGGTTGAGGGTCAAATGGTTAGGCTTACAATTAGAGATTTCTCCTGCATTCGTAGTGCAGAAATTGAAATGGGAAATCTAACTGTAATGATTGGAGAGCAAGCTAGCGGTAAAAGCTTGATATCTAAGCTGCTCATGTTTTTTTTGGACCTTCCTGCTGAAATAATATTTCCTGCCTCTGAAGAAAATTCAATAGAAGATTGGAAAGATTTTATTGATTATCTGTTTTGTGAAAGCTTCCCTCCTAGAACCTGGGGGAAGGAAGCATTTTTTATAAAATTCGAGGCAAATGATTTCTCTTTGACTATAGCAAAGGGAAATAAAAAAGAGAATGCTCGGAAAAACCTTGAGGTTATTGTGAGCAATTATGTCTCTGAAATCTATCATCAGACATATATGCTTGCTAAAGACCTAAAGAAAATTGAAAAGGCTGATAATGGTGCACAGGCTAGGCTTGAGTACGAGGCGTATGTGGCTGTTAGAAGATTTATAACCCAAAAGCTTCGTGATGACTTAGGGGATGGCTTTGTGTCTCGGCAGTTGTTCATTCCTGCTGGGCGATCATTCTTTACTAATCTCGGGAAAGCTATAAACACATTTATCGAAAGTGAGACAATTGACAAGGTGACCATAGCCTTTGGGAGGGCCTATTTGAATGCTCGGGAAACAGCAAAAGTATCCCGCTTTGGAGGCAATAGGCTGAGAGGGAAAATTACTACTCGTGGGGATCGTATTTTCAAGGAGCTTTTCTGCGGTACGCTTAATTTTGACGAGGAAGTTGAGTGCGTAGTCACTACTGATAAGAGGGTGATCCCTGTTTCTCTTCTGTCGTCTGGACAGCAAGAGCTATATCCACTTCTTCTCACGCTGGAGACATTCTTGCGTCCACGAGGGTTGATACGGCCATCTTTGAAGGAGAACCCTCAGTTGGCTCGTTCTTTGGTTTATATTGAGGAGTCTGAGGCACATCTTTTTCCATCAGCACAAAGCACGTTGATCGAGTACTTTGCCGAAATTGTATCAAATGTAGACCTGCGGACATCAATGTTCCTAACTACGCATAGCCCTTACGTGCTTGCGAAAATCAATAACCTTTTGAGGGCAGGAATTATTGAGCAAGAATACGGAGAAAAAGTGAAAGATGAATTGGATGAGGTTGTAAGGAAGAAGGTGCGCCTAGCCCCTGGTTCCGTTGCAGCGTATGCGATCCAGGATAAAGAAGTAAAGTCGATCATTTATGATGGAGCTATTGATGCTGCCTATCTGGATAGCGTAACTGACGATATAACAGAAGAATTTTCTCGGCTTTTGGATCTGGAGATTAAGTATGAAAATTGAGTGCGAGTGCATGTCAATTCATTCCGAGTCTATCATTACTGTGGAGGATAAGGGAATTAAAGCTAAGTTTATAAACGAAGACAATCTTGATTATGTGCTTATACAAGTTGATGGGTGCGTTGTTAAGGAAGGTAGGCGCGCTGATTTCGTGCTTCGAAAAAATGAGGTGGGTGACTTAATAATTGAACTAAAGAGAGGGAATGTTGAACATGCTTTGCATCAAATTGAAGAAACAGCTAAGTTATGGAACGATAATAAAATTTCCAATAAAATCGCAGGTTTGATTGTTTGCACAGAGGTTCCGAGAGTTCCTACAAAGATACAAGATGCCAAACGAAGGTTTTTCAAGATGTTTAGATCTCATTTAACTATAAAGACGGGGGTAAGAGAGTATAAATTTGTTGACTTGTTCAAAGCATGATCGAAGTGTTTCGTAATTTGCATTGGTGGGATAATTAATGTGATTTTGCGCATCTAGAATTAGCGAGTTCCACGTGCCTGTGTAGATCATTGAATGTCCCCTTGACGTCCCACCCCCAACGGAGCGACCCTTCCCCCCGGAGCCTCAGAACCTCCACTTGGCGGCAGGCCGCCCGCGCGTTTTTCGCGATGCGGCCCTTTTCATGCCCGGACTCTGTCCGTAGCATGCCCCTTCGCCGGGGGTCGGATAATACAACACCCGCAAGGGGAATAGTCCGGCCTGTCCAAGTCAGGTTCTGAACCCCCGGCACCAGGGCGGTCCTCAGAAGCCTTCCTGTCGCCGGCAACGCCGACTTGGAGGGCTTCGCCATGGAAAGCATGGGCGACAATGGGCAGATCATGCCCGCCTTATCACCGACCGACATCGATATCGCCATCAACGGCGAGCCACGCATTCTGGATCTGCGCTTGGCCGAGGCGCTGGGCTTCGGAAGACCCCGCGATATCCGCCAACTGATCGAGCGGCACCGCGACGCTCTGGAGCGGCTTGGCGGAATTTGCCGCACCGTGCGGCAAAATCACGGACGAGGTCGCCCCGCCACCGAGTTCTGGCTGACGAAGAAGCAGGCCGTCTATCTCTGCACCAAGGCCGAGACCGAACGCGCCATCACCGTCACCATCCAGATCGTCGAGCTGTTCGATGCCGTGACCGGCGGGGCCGCTCATCCCGCCCTGGCGCCGGTCCTCACCCGCGCCGACCTCGATGCCATCGACCGCCGCGCCCGCCGGATCGGGCAGGAGGAGGAGCAACGGGCGCGCTCCGCCCTGACGGACCGGGCGCTCGACCGTCTGCGCCGGGGCGAGCGGATCGACATCGCCTCGCTGTCCGCCGCCCGGCCGGATGAGCCCGCCGCTCTGCCCCCGCCGCCCGCCCGGACGCGCGAGGAGAGCATGGGACCTCGCCCTTGCCCATCTGCGCGCCCTGCCGCCCGAACTGCGGCAGGAGGGCTTCCGCCTGATGCACGCCATCAAGGCTCACAGCGACGCCCTGAAGGCGCTGAAGGCCGCGACCGAGGCGATCAACTCCCCGCTCGACACCATCGCCGAAATCCTGGAACGCGAGGCGACACTCATCCGCCAGACCATCGCCGCCCAGGCGGGCCGGGCCGGGCAGGGGGACCGGGCATGAGGACGATCCTGGTGGTCCAGGGGAAGGGCGGCGGTCCGAAGACCGCCACCGTCCGCAATCTGGCCGTCGCGGCCGCCGTCGCCGGCCGGCGGGTGGGCACGCTCGACACCGACCCGCAAGGCTCGCTGACCCACTGGCACGGCCTGCGCCCGGCCGACGCCGCCCCGATCCTCCACGAACAGCGCCCGCTGGGCGCGGTGACGGAGCGGCCGACTCCGCACGGCCTCGACCTGCTGGTGATCGACACCCCGACCGCGGTGGAGAATTTCCCCCAGGCGACCGCCCTGCTGTTCGACTGCGCCGATCTGGTGCTGGTGCCCGTCCGCCCCGGCCCGGAGGATCTGGTCAGCATGCAGGCGATGCTGCCCTACCTGCGCGCCCGGCGCCGGCCGCTGCGTCTGCTGCTGAGCCAGGTCGTCCCGCGCCTGCGCGAGACCGCCGACGCCCGCGCCATCGTCTCCGCCATGGGGGCGGTGGCGCCGGTGGAGATCCCGCAGCTCCAGGAGGTGCCGCGCAGCTTCATCGCCGGGCTGGGCACCGCGGAGATCCCAGGCACCCGCACCGGCCCGCTGTTCCGCGACCTCTGGCTCCACCTGTCCGCCGCGATGGAGGGCTGACCCCATGTCCCGATCTGGTTCCGGGCCCAAGCACAATCCCAGGCCGCCCGCCCGCCGCAGCCTGGGCGACGCCCGCCTGTCGATGCTGGCCACCCCGCGTCCGCTGACCACGCGGGCCGAGTTCGCCGCCGACATCCGCCGCGAATGGTCGAACGCTCTGGAGGCGACCATCGCCGTCGGCCGCCGCCTGAACGAAGCCAAGGCGGCTCTGCCCCATGGCGAGTACGAGGCAATGGTGGCGACCGACCTTCCGTTCAGCACCTCCACCGCCCGCAAGCTGCGCGAGATCGCCGCCTTCGTCGACGAGGGGCAGGTGCCGCTGGACCGTCTGCCGGAAGCGATGAGCACCCTCTACGCCATCGCCACCCTGCCGGACGACACCCGCCAGCAGGCCCTGGACGCCGGCACGATCCACCCGGCGGTGACACGGGCGGAGGTGGAGGCGCTGAAGGTGCCGGCGGTGACGCCGGCGCCGGCCGGGCCGGTGGAGGGGGTGGCCGCGCCGGTCCCGCCTCCGCCGCGCGAGTCACGCTTCGCGGCGGCGCTGTCTCTGCCGTGGAGCACGGACCCGGCCGACCCAGGCGCCATCACCGTCGAGCTGGACGGCGTGCGCCGCTACCTGCTGGTGATGGTGGCGCCGGACCCGGCGGCGGGCCGACGTGGTCCGGCATGTGGTGGAGTTGCACAACGAGGCGGTTGTTCGGTCTTTGCCAGCTTCCGACCTCCCGTCTCACGAATTAAAGCGGGAATAAGTTTGATGAGGATCCATTTCCGAAATATAGTACGAATGCAATTTGATATCGTTGGAGATACGAATGACTGAGCAGATCGATGCCCAAGAATTTCTAACGATGATCCAACAAAATCCGGACAGGTTTTTCAGTCAGAATACAGTCTATTGGACGTGCCCGCCGTCGCCTTTGGGGTCGGCCACTCTGTCAAATTTCACCGTTACCATGCATGATACGATTGTGGAGTATCAAGCCCCCAAGACTCTGGGTATTTTCGGCGGTGGATGGAAAGCCGACGGGCACTCTTACCAAATCACTCGGGATGGGTCTGGTTCGGCAACAGG
The DNA here is from genome assembly GCF_015390205.1 of Azospirillum sp. INR13. NCBI lineage: Bacteria > Pseudomonadati > Pseudomonadota > Alphaproteobacteria > Rhodospirillales > Azospirillaceae > Azospirillum > Azospirillum sp. INR13. Next base: position 173,736 of record NZ_VUOI01000006.1, on the reverse strand, counting down.
GTATTTCCTGCCATGGAACGAGGATTTCGGTTACTCGGCCGTTCTTGGCGGGCAGGCGGAGTTCTTCATAAACGCCGAAATGAGCGGTTGCGCTTTTGGCTGCGTCGCCGGCCCCAACCAGACAGTCAAGGTTGCCCACCACAACATAAGGGGTGCCGACGGCAACACCGATCATCACGCGATGACCGGCACGCTGTCTGCCTACGGCTATCAACACACGTTCCAGCGGAACGACTACCGCAACTTGGATAATGGCCGGGGTGCGGGCAATGTGGTGGGGGTCAAGGTCAATGGGTCGTGGCGCATCTACGCCCAGGGCGTTTATACGGCCCAGCGCCGCGACCGCATCGCTTCCTTCCGCCGCCTGATGTGATGCTGCCTTCACCAGTGCCAGAGCTTCCCCGCAGTCCGTCAGGCCAACGCTATCGACTTCGCTGTTCGGAAATGGGCATACGGCATTGACGGAGCTTTGGCTTGCGCCAACTCCGTCAACGCCGTATAATTGCTGCCATGAAGACGCCCTTCGACCCGGCCAAGAACGAGATCAACCGTGCCAAGCATGGGCTCGATTTGGCCTTCGGTTCGGATGTCCTGCGCGATCCCAACCTGATCGAGGCTCTGGACGACCGCATGGACTATGGCGAGGAACGGTTCAACGCGCTGGGGATGGTCGCCGGCAGGATCTACGCCGTGACCTACACAGAGCGGGCGGACGGGGTGCGCTTCATTTCCGTGCGGGCGGCCGACAAGCGTGAGACCGACCGTTACTTCAGGGTCAACAGCTGACCGATGGGGAGCCCGATGAGCGATCGTGACACGTTCAGCGACGAGCAACTCGCCGCAATGAAGCGCCCGCCTCTGGCGAAGCGGGTTCGCCGCTCGACTGGGCTGTCGCAGGAAGCGTTTGCCGAACGCTTCGGCATTCCGCTGCGCACCCTTCAGGAATGGGAACAGGGCCGCCGGGAACCGGATGCCGCCGTGGAGTCCTACCTGCGCGTGATCGAGAAGGAACCTGATCTGGTCGCCCATGCCCTTGCGGCCGAATGATCGTAGGCGTGACCCGGAGTGGTTGCCGTCGCAGTGGTGCGGCGAATCGCGGGTTGGAGGGCGAACAAGCGTCGAAACCAAACCCATCGAGCGTAAGAAAAGTTCCGAATACGGGTTAGTTGCAAGGAATTGGTAATCATTTTGGGCAAACAGTCCTAAAGCCCCGGTGGATGTCTGCCGTCGGGTCGCCGACGGAGGTTGCCCCATGCCCGCCACCGCTTCCACGCTGATGCCCGTTTTCCTGGCCTACGAAGCACTGGGCCACAGCGATGCCGACCACGTCGAGGCGCTGCGCGGGAACCTGGAGGAGGTCCTTGCCAATTCCGAGATCCGGACGGCCCAAGACCTGTACGCAAAAGCGCGCTACCTCCAGCATACCGCCCGGATCGATCCCGGCCTGATTTCCATGGAGGCGGTGGATACCCTGGTGGTGGGCATCGCCATGCTGTTCGCCGGCGCGTTGCCCCCGATTCAGGCTGTGGCCTGACACGGAGACGCATCATGGCCATCGCCTTCGCCCGTTGCGACGCCTGCCGGCGCCTCGACCTCGAAACCCTGGTGACCTGGGCGCTGCGCGACCAGCAGGCCGACCGCGTCCAGTCCGGACTGTTCGACATCGAGGCCGCGGCGAACGATCATGGATGGGAACCGCAAGGGGTGAGCGGCGACGGCGTGGCCGAGCTGCTGCGCCGTCATGAGACCGGCGACCGGGTGGACGGCAGTGGGCCGGTGCGCGGCATCGCTGTGAAGGTCCATCCGGATGCCGAGGCAGTGGCCAACGCAGTGGGATGGCTGGAGCCATGGCAGCGGCGTCTCGTCCGCTTCCATGGCCGGTCCGGCACGCGGCCGGACTGGCTGCCGCTGGTGCCGCCCATGGTGGCGGTGAAGCGGCCGAGCGAAGCGCGCGGCCGCTACCGGCATGTCACGGCCGAGCGGTGGGAGTTCGTGCCGACCCGGTCCGAGTTGGCCAAGCGCTACCTGCTGCGTGGCCAGTCGCTGTTCGACGCCCGCGGGCAGCGCCGGATCGTCCAGGAAGAGCGGGGCTTTCACTTCCGCACCTTCGGCGATGGGCGCCGGCAGGTGCAGGTGAAATGGTGCCCGCTGGAGCCCGCCCACAGCGACGCCGAGATCGTCGAGGCCAACACCGATTATGCCGGCTGGCATGCCGGCATGACGGCGCTGCTGGAGCGGATCGGTGGCTGGGGCCTGCGCGATCATGTGCTGACCGGCTTCACCGCGCCGGCTGCGCCATGGGAATATAATCCTTGACGAAAGGTCAATTCCTTGACAGGGTGAGCGGGACGAATTGCGTGTGAACGAAGGCCCGCCCGGCAGCTGCCGCGGCGGGCCTTCTGCTGTCCGGGGGCTGGCCATGCGGACCGAATGGGACGGCGTGCTGTGCCTTCAGCTCGGCCCGGTGGATCGTCACTTCGCCGTGCGCATCACCTACCAGGGCGGACCCTTCCGCGCCGACATCGAGGCGATCGAGATCCAGACCTCACAGGGCTGGCTCCGGGCGCCCTGCCGATCGGCAGGCCACCGGGCAGGACCGGCAGGCGACCGGTGCAGATCGGCAGGCGGTGGCACAGGATAAGACGGCGGTCCATCAGGATCGGTTGGCAGCCGATGCGGACGCCCAGGCAACCGCGGCTGATCGGCAGGCGGTTGCCACCGACCGGGATGCCGTCCACCAGGATCGTCTTGCTGCCGACGCAGCCGCCCAGGCAACCGCGCAGGACCGACAGGCCACCGCAGCCGACCGGCAGCAGACCGGGCTGGACCGGCAGGCTGCCCAGCAGGCAGCGGCCAACGCCCAGACCTGGGATCCGACGAACTACAGCCGCCGGTTCTCCCTTCCGATTCTGAACGTGGCGGATTGGGTCAAGCTGGGAACCTGGACTGCCCAGGTGGCAGATCGTCTGCTCATCGAGATGACGGGGGGGTATGCCTACTCGATTGACCAGCCGACCAGCACAGGCGGCGTGACCTTCATCACGGCCACCATGCTGGCGGACACAAACGCCGCATTTCCGAACGTTGCCGGGCAGTACTCCTACCTGGGCAATTCTGCCTGCAATGCCGTGAAGTTCGTTCAGAGCGGCAGCAATCGCTTCGTCTACGACGTGTTCGTCTCGCGCCCTGCTTACACCAACATGACCTACCGGGTGATGTGCGCAGGGACCTGGACCTCGGTAAATGCCCCTTCACAGCCGTACCCCGGAACGGCGGCCGGCAGTGCCACCATCGCCGATGGCAATCCGCTTGGCACCATCCTGACCGGCAGTTGGACTTCAACCAACGCCGTAGGAAACACACTCGCAATGCGGGACTCCGGCGGATCGTTGGCGGCTCTTGCCTACACCGCTGTGGGGGCTGGGCCTTCCTATTACTGGTGGGAAACTGACGCCGCCCTGAATAACCATCAATGGTACGCCAACGTCGATGGCGGCGTGCTGTCCTTCGGCGTTCTCAATGACACAGGGACCGCTGGCGCCAACTGGCTACAGGTTGTTCGCTCTGGCGTTACTGTCGCTTCGATCCAGTTCAGCGCCGCCGTCCAGCAGAACGTCGTAACTCTGGCAAATGTCAGTGGAGCTTTCACCCCGAACTGCCAGCTTGGCAACGAGTTCGATTGCGGCACGCTGGGTGCGGCGGCCACCATCGCCAGCCCGACGAATGTGCCGGCTGTGGGTAGGGTTCAGCCCCTGTCCATCAAGTGGACCCAGGACGGTGCCGGCGGGCGGACCATGAGCTTTGGCGTCAACTGCATCAATGTCGGCGGCACCAGTGCAAACACAGCGCCCGGCAAGGTGAACTTCGCTGTCGGGAAGGTTTACCCAGACGGTAAGTTCTATTATTCCATCGTCAAAGGAGCGTGACCATGCTTGGCATCGATGACCTGATGATGTGCAGCGGCGCCGATTTGTACCGATATTACCGCCTGTCGTTTCCACTTCAAACGACCATGGACGGTATCTATATCACTGAAATTGAATACATAGGGAACGGGATATCTTACCCACAGACTGCGGCACCTGCATCAAGCATCACGGCAAAAAATGAGTTGTTCAGTAGTAAGAACGTGGCTTTTGATAAGAGTACTAGTTCAGGTCAATGGCACGATGGCACACCGTCTTGGATCACTATTGACTTTGGCGCCACCACCCCCGTTGAGGCTACGGCGGTAGCTATTACAATCGGCCCGATGGGAGGTGATCCAAATATGTTTTCCGTAGAGTGCAGTCACGATAACGCGACATGGGTAACCAGACTTGCAAGGTCTGGCGTTACGTGGACTTCTTCCAATCAACGCCAAGTATTTAATTTTACGGCATAGCCCTGGACGAAGGAGAATGTGATGCAGTTCCCTGTTGCTGTAGTGTCCGAAGGGGCGGTAATCGCGGTTTATGCTGCTGCTGCGCCTTTTGTGTATGGGGAGGCTGAGGATGCGGTCAACCATCCGGCCGACGCTTGGTCACTCTGGTCCGCCGATGATTGGGCCGCCATGTGCCCTGGCTGGTCTCTGCTGCCGGTGGTTGACGATCCGCCGTTGGAGCCCGGCAAGCGCGCCGAGTGGCGGCCGGTGGAGGATTGGACGGTCGGCAGCGACGCCGTAACGGTGGTTTACCGCTTGGTTGACCTCTCGTCTGCCGAACTTGCCAACGAAGCGGGGGCCGCCCGCTTTGCCAAGGTGCGTGCCATCGATGCGGAGCGGGATCGGCGGCTGGGGCTTGGCGCCCTGCATGCAGGTAAGCGCTTTTCAACGTCCGACGCCAGCCGCACGGACCTGGGAGGCATGGCGACCACGGCCGGGCTGGTGCTGTCGGGCGCGCTGCCTGCATGGCCGGACAGCTATGCCCAAGGCTGGATCGCCATCGACAACACCCGCCTGCCGCTGCCGACCCCGGCCGATGGGATCGCCCTGGCCGCCGCGGTGGCGCTCTCCTATTCCGCCACGGTTCAGCATGCCCGTGACCTGAAGGATGCAGCTCTGACCGCCGCCGATCCAGCCGCCGTGGACGAGTTGGCCGGCTGGCCCGAATAGTCCGCGACAACACTCCAACCCTGACCGATCCGGCGCCTGCGAGGCGCCTTTTTCATGTCCGGAGGACTCGATGGTCTCCACCCTCTGGCCGGTGCTCACCGGCTGGCTGGCGGTGCATTGGCGCGAGCTGGCACTGTCTGCCCTCTTCCTCGCCTGTGCCTTCCGGGAACGCGGGCAAGACCACGAGACGCTGGGCACCACCGGGGCCCGGGCGCTGTTCTGGGCGCTGCCGGTGACGGCCGACGTCTATCTGCTGCTGGCCGGCCTTACCCTGGACCGCGCCGCGGCCACCACCGCAGCGCAATGCGGCGCGCTTGCCTTCGTCGGAATGGCCTGGCTGCCGCACTCGGCCGGGCAGAACCTGACGGAGACGCCGGCGGACTACCCGGCCAGCTGGACCGCCCGCATCAGCCTCCCGAACAAGCTGGGCTATCTGGCAGCCGTTGGCATTGCCCGGCTGTACCTGATTGCCCTGCCGCTGGCGCAGGATCATCCGGCGGCCATGTGGCTGCCGCTGGGCGGCCTGTCCATGGTGCTGGCCTATCTCGCCGGCACCCAGCTGCCGGCGCTGCCCTGGCGCCTCACCAGGCCGACCGAGTGGGGCGAGTTCCTGACCGGCGCCGGCGCCGGCGTCGCGATCGGCGCGGTCCTGGTGGCCGGGCAAGTCGATTTTCTCACCCTCATGTGAGGCGCCGAAACTTAACACGCCACCCGCTGCTGACCTCCACCAAGCCGCCCGGCATGCGCCCGGCGGCCTTTTTCATGCGCGAAGGAGTTTCCGCCATGCGTGCTATCCCGCAAGCCGCCGTCGACCTGGTGAAGGAGGCCGAAGGCCTGCGCCTCACCGCCTATCCGGACCCCGCCACCGGCGGCGCTCCCTGGACGATCGGTTACGGCCACACCGGCCCGAACGTCCAGCCCGGAATGCGCATTACCAAGGCGCAGGCCGAGCAGCTGCTGCAGGCCGACCTCGACACCGCGGCGGCGGTGGTCGATCGCGCCGTCACCGTCGAGCTGACCGACGCCCAGCGCGGGGCACTGGTGTCCTTCGTCTTCAATGTCGGCGCCGGCCGGAAGGGGCAAGGGCAAGGACGCCGGCAAGGACGGGTTCGTCACCCTGAAGAGCGGCCAGCCCTCCACCATGCTGCGAAAGCTGAACGTTGGTGACGCCGCCGGCGCGGCGGTCGAGTTCGCCAAATGGACGCGGGGCGCCGGCAAGGTGATGCCCGGCTTGGTGAAGCGCCGGGCGGCCGAAACGGCGCTATTTCTGTCGGACGAGGCCCACCCGGTCAGTCGGGTGGCCGAGCTGGTGCCGGCGATGAAGCCGATGGCCAAGTCGGTCAGCGCCGTCAGCGGCGGCGGTGCGTTGGGTCTCGCCGGCGTCGCCGTCCTTCTGGACCAGGCGCGCGACGTATCCACCGCCATGAAGGAGCTGCTGCAGGCGCTGCCGTCGGGGGCGATGGCTGGGCGGTCGCCTCCCTGCTGGGGGCGGCGGTGGCCGTGATGCTCTACCGGCGCTGGGATGACCAGCGCAAGGCGGCCTGATGCTGGCCTTCCTCGCCACGGGCTGGGGCCGAGCGGCAGCCGGCCTGATCCTCGCCGGCGCGGTGCTGGCGGGGATCACCACCTTCGGCGCGCTTCAGCGCCGGGCAGGGCGGCAGGATGCCGTCCTCGAGGCGACGACGCAAACACTCCGGAACGCAGAGGTGCGACATGGGATTGAGGATGATCTGCGCCGGCATTCTGCTGGCGCTGCTGAGCGGCTGCGCGACCAATGGAGCCGGGACTGAGGGGGGCTGCGCCGCCTTCCGCCCGATCTACACCAGCCGGGCCGACGCGCTCACGGATGGAACTGCGAGCAGCTGCTGGCGCATAATTTGACAGGGGCTCGGCTGTGCGGGTGGATGCCGGCCCGCTGATGCGGGGAGCCAAAATGTTCACGTGTGAACATTTTGGCTGTCGCAATAGTAGGAGACTAGCATCGGTTTGGACGAAGCACTGGTCTGCATTTCAGAAATTACAAGCTGTGCTGTCATTCAATGATCTGCCATCCCGTCAAATCGCTGGACGCAAGCTGATAGACCGTGCGCTTGATCCTCCAGTTGTTCGCGTCCTTCTCTGATTTCCCGATCTGGTCCCGCTGGCGACTGACGCCTTGCGGTGATGGACTTCGACGAAGTGATCGCGGATACCAGATACGACCGCGAGCCCAATCATCGCTTCTGCCGCGAGACATTGGGCGTCCACTCCCTCATCCCGGCGAAGAGGCGGCGCTCCATCAAGGGCATCGCAACCATCCCATACCGACAAGAGATGCACTGCCTGCTCAATGACTCGGGGGATGCCGCCAGCAAGCGCGCTTACGACAGCGCCGGAAGGTCGAAACCGTCAAAAATATGATTATCGACGTGGAAGCGGTGGAAGTTTCCGACTCGGGCGGGACATGATGCACGAAAATTTGCTGAGCACGGCCAGTCTAGTGGGGCTGATCGTCATTGCCGCCGAGGTCTGGTAGTGATCACCCATCTGCCCGCCTCATCCAGCACCAAGCGGGCTATGCGCGTTGCTCCCGTCGAGTCGATCGGCCTGCTACCATTAGCCATGTGGCTGGGTTTTTTCTCCCCACGGTACTCAAAAGCATAGCAGCCGTTCGGCCTCTACCTGAGCGAGAATTGCCAAACTACTCTCGCTTTCAAACTACTAGTTTTAGGGTGGGGAATAATGGCAAGATCTGACGAATTGGAGGAGAACGATGACAAAAGCACCGCAGGCGACGGAACACAAAACGGGGAAAAGAGATACACAGACATGCCTGTCACGTTGGCAACAACTTCAGAGACAAGCAAATCGCGCGAGAACGATGCCACGCCATTTCTAGATAGCAATGAGCGTCGTCAAAATCAGAAATCAGAGAGATCTGGAGACGATAATCAGAACTTCGGGGCAAAGTTGTGGTCTAATGTAAAGGGAATTGGCAAAGCGGCTGCCTTGGTTATAGGGCTTTTGATTACAACAATTTATATAACGGGATCTCTAAATAGAGAAAGTTCTCTGGAAAAGAAGCAGAGGGATACCATTGATTTTAAATCTGCAGGTCCAGCAGTCATGGTCACTCCACTTGACGAAAAGCCTGAGAAGACATTACCTCCCCCTGAACCTCAGACGGCCATCCGCCTTCCAACGAAGGACGGCAAAGAGCAAGTAATCTTTGTTCCTAAAAGGCTGGCGGAGCAGTTTACTATAGAAGCCATTACCGAGATCGAGAAAAATCGGCAAGCCCTTCTGGCAGAAGCAGACAAGCGAATTGGCGAAAGTATAATGCCGACATTTGATCGGATGTCGCAGAGAGCAAGAATGTTTGTTGATTGGTATTATTCATCTGAAGGAGAGTTTTCTTTCGATGCTGCACTATTGTCTTCTGCTCAAGAAAATTTGATGAGCGCCACACGGAGCCTCTCATTGAGAGCCCGTCCGAGAAGAAGTTGAATCGGATGAATCAGTTGTGATTCAAAGGAGCCTCCAAGACGGAGGTGAGGATGTGGAGGCCGGAGAAGCGGGAGCGCCATAATCGTAGCATGCTGCGTTACCCGAGCGACCTGAGCGATGAGGAATGGCGGATCGTCGAGCCGCTGATCCCGCCGGCACGACGCGGTGGCCGGCACCGCAGCGTCGACGTCCGGGCGGTGCTGAACGGTGTGCTGTACGTCTTGGAGACGGGTTGCCAGTGGCGCCACCTTCCCAAGGACCTGCCGCCGCGCAGCACGGTACACGGCTATCTGCACCTGTGGGCCTGGGATGGCACGCTGGAGCGCATCCATCATGACCTCTACCAACAGGTCCGCGAACGGGAAGGCCGCGAGGCCAGCCCGACCGCCGCCGTCGTGGACAGCCAGAGCGTCCGCACGGCGGAAAAAGGGGGCCTGCGGCGGACCCGGTCGGCTATGACGCGGGCAAGAAGATCAAAGGCGTCAAGTACCACATCCTCGTCGATACGCTAGGCCTGCTCCTGAACGTCGCCGTCCACCCTGCCGACATCCAGGACCGCGACGGCACAGCCCTGGTCCTCGACAAGGCAACCCGCGCGCTGTTCCCCTTCATCCAGGTGATCTTCGCCGATGGCGGCTACCAAGGAGAGGTCGCGGCCACCAAGGTGAAGGAGGCCGGTAACTGGCAGTTGGAGATCGTCAAACGCTCCGATCAGGCCAAAGGCTTTGTCGTGCTCCCAAAGCGATGGCTGGTTGAGCGAACGCTGTCATGGCTCACCCGCTGCCGACGCCTCGTCCGACATTACGAGCAGTACCTCCGCACCTCCGTTGCTTTCATACGCATCGCTATGATCCGCCTGATGCTCCGGAGGCTTGCTCGGAAATAATCTTTCAGGACAGACTCTGAGAGATGCAATATCTGCGGATATGGAGGTCTACACCCAGCAACAATTTGCAAAAATAGTACTAAGACCGCAGATGACTGAGGAAGAAATCGCGCTTTCCATCGATGAAACGGCGCAAGCTCTCAACAATATGCACAAGCTTATGCTTGCACAACTTCAATCTCGCTTCCAAGAAATAATAATTAAGAGTCGCGAAGTAAATCCATCGAATTTTGCCGATGTTAGTATCAACTGGGAGAGCCTTTCCCAACGGTTTAATGGAACAGGGTTCAATAACAGCGTTGTTTTCGATGGAGCGCAGATGGCGAAAGGTGCAATTGCGGGCTTCACGATTGGAAAAATAACCAGTGTTGTTGTTGGAAATCTGACGAAGTCCCTTGGAATAACCATGACGTCACGGCTTTCAAGAGCACTACCATACATCGGAATGCTAATACCCGTCGTCATTGAGGCATACAACGCGTATGATAAAGAGGAAGAAAAGAAAGCTCTTCTTTCTGATTTGAATGGAGTCATAGAGTCAATAAGACGTGATATCCATAAAAATGTAGTGAAAAGCGTCTACCAGCCCATGATCGACAAGCTAATCAGCCAGGAAATGGTCTTGAAAGAGGCCATGAGCGGGAGCTAGCCTCGCAGCAAATTTGCACCTTGCCCAATCACTTGGACGCGCTTTCGTAATCAGTTGTCGGCCGGATCGGCACGTGTGGAACTCCGTGTGGAAGTCGGAGGTGAATCCGGTACCTTTTCGTCCTCCGTTCTTTCCTCGTGATCCAGAATTTTCAATAACTTAGCCGGCAAGCCCCTTCCTGGCGGACGGAGGCTATACATGCGAAACGGGCGGTCGCTGCAGTGCGACCGCCCATCAAAGAAAATGACGCGCCTCTTCTTTACTTAACCCATTGACAATACTGGTTTTCTGCAGATTGTTTCAGCTTGTCATAGCCGCGCCGGCCATGGCGTGGTCCTGCACCGGACGGCGGAAATAGCCGCTTCGGTCGGGATCGGCCCAAGGCGGGCATGCGTGTGGAGAGGGTGGGTGCCGGCCGGTCCCGCACCACCCTGCCGATGCGCCAAACGCTCCGTGAAGGCTGCGGACAGTCCGTTCACCCCGGCGACCGCCGGTGCAACGGAACGATGCATACGCTGATACTATCCTTTTGGACAGCTGCGGTATCCCTCAGGATCCGCCCGCGGGCGCGGCAAAGCCCCTACAGTATTAGGGTCGATCCGGGAGGGCGCCCCATGATGCAGGACGATGCCGTGACGGCCGGTTCTCTGGCCATCTGCACCACGCTCCTGCTGCTGATGCTGTCCGCTTCCGGCAGGCAAGACAAGCAATCAAGAACCTGCCGGGTGCGGGCCGGGCGGCGGCACGTCGTGCCGCAGTCGACGCCGCGCTACGGCGGTCCCCAATGGGAAGGAACTCCACCATGGTCTCTCGCATGGCTCGGATCGTTCATATGGGAAAACTGGGCGGCTATGCGGCGCTCCTGGAAGGCGCGCTGCTGGAATTGGACGGCCGCCTTCTCTGGCCGTCAGCGGGGGCGTTGAGCGAAGCTATGCGGCGCGCCGGCATTCAGCCGTCGGACCTGATCCTCGACACCCGCTCGCCCGCCGGGATCACGCCCGCGGCAACGGTCAACGGATCGGCGCCTGTGCGGCCCCGGTCCGGCGGTCTGCCGCTGGCGGCGTGACGCTCGTCAGGTGGACGACCACGCTGCCGAAATCGCTGTCCGTCTCCAGCCGCACCGGCAGGGGCGGATAGCCGGCGGCCACCGGGGCCAGCCACAGATCCACCGGCGGCCGGTCCGCCGGGCTGCTCCGCTGCCAGAAGCGGCCGGTGGGGCCGGACCTGCCGTATCCCGCCACTGGTTTGTAGCTGACCCGGCATTGCCGGGCGACGCCGGCGAAGACCGAATAGCGAGACGGATCGACGATCCTCCGCCCAACCTCGGTGAACATCATGTCATAGCGGCGGCGCCCGTCGAAGACCGGCAGCGACCGGTCGCAGCGTTCGCTCGCTCCCACCGCGAAGAGCAGGTCCAGCACGGCGGACAGCGGGTCCAGCGTGCCGCGCTGCAGGGCGGGCGGCACCGGCTCGCGGTCGTCGGTCTCCGGCGGGGGAGTGACGGTGGCGGACACGTCGCCCTGCGGCCCGTAGGTCAGGGTGACGTTGCGCGGCTCCCCCCGGAACCGGCTGGACTGCCGGTGGCTGGCCGGCCTCAGGTCGTCGCCCTGGCGGCGGCCGTCGCTCTCCGATTCCGTTTTCCAGGTGAACAGGCGGCCGACGGTGCCGCCCGTCACCGCCGACACCGCGATCCGGTAGCGGTCGCCCGTCACGTCCAGCGTCGCATCCACGTCCAGCGCGGTGACGCCGCCGACGAACACGCGGTAGGTCGCCTTCAGCGGCTCCGCCATGACCGCCGGTGCTGCGAGCGGCAACAGGGGGAGCGACAGGCCGGCGGCCAGCAGGACCGTTCCGAAACGGTTGGGGAGGCGGAGAGGGCTGGGATGGGGCACGGTCCGGGGCTCCTGCTGGCGGCGAGATCTTTTTTTAAGATGGTGATGAATCTGGTGCTTGACACCCGGCAGGGAAGGCCGTAGAAACCCGCCCACCGCAGCGGCGGGGCCGACGAAAGACGGTCGCGACGCTCCCGGGAAAGCCAGCCGGAACGGCCGGACGGAACGGGGCAAAGAGTTTCAGGGTTCGGGCGCGTAGCTCAGCGGGAGAGCATTCGCTTCACACGCGAAGGGTCACAGGTTCAATCCCTGTCGCGCCCACCATCGAAAAGGCTTCGGACGAGAGTCCGGAGCCTTTTTTCTTTTCCCGGCTATCCTGCCAGGGGCCAAGCCGCTGTCGGCCCCGGGACGCAGCGGAACCACACCAGAACGTAAATTATATATTGCTTATATAGTCGGCGAATCCGCGGTCGATTGACGCAGATCAGCCCCGTTTGCGTTGCAATACGGTAGGTTGGGTCATTCCCTGTCACCCGCTTCGGAAAGCTTCACCTCATGGACGATACCCGCATCGCTCTGCTCTCTCTCGGCCTGCTCGTCGTGGTCCTCGCCATCATCATCGGTTCGGTGATTTTCGTCCCGTCCTTCACCGCCCTGCTCGCCACGCTGCTGGCCTGGGCGAACTTGGCCTATCTGGTCGGCATCACCATCAAGCGCTGATTTTCCACGGTCGACGCGGCGGGGAAGGAAATGCCTTCGCCGCCACGTCGGCAACAGTCTGTCTTACGGAAAGCTTTTCTGGACAGGAACGGTCCGACGCGTTATCCAGCGCGCGAATTCGACGCGCAAGGACCGCCGCCATGACGTTGACCGCCGCCCAGACCTCCAGTGACCTGCCGATCCTGAGGACGGTCGAGGATCTGCGAGCACAGGTCGCGACCTGGCGCGGGGAGGGGCAGACCGTCGCCCTCGTGCCGACGATGGGGGCGCTGCATGACGGGCATCTGGGCCTGGTGCGGCGCGGGCGGGAATTGGCCGACCGGGTGGTCGCCAGCGTCTTCGTCAACCCGACCCAGTTCGCCCCGCATGAGGATTTCGACCGTTACCCGCGTGACGAGGCCGGCGATTCCGCCAAGCTCGCGTCGGCGGGCTGTCACGCGCTCTATGCCCCGTCGGTGCGCGCCATGTATCCGGAAGGCTTCGCCACCGCCATTTCCGTCGGCGGCCCGGCGGAGGGGTTGTGCGGTGCCTTCCGGCCGCAGATGTTCGGCGGTGTCGCCCTGGTGGTGACCAAGCTGTTCCTGCAGGCCCTGCCCGACGTCGCGGTGTTCGGCGAGAAGGACTATCAGCAGCTGATGGTGATCCGCCGCTTCACCCGCGATCTCGACATCCCCGTCCGCGTCGAAGGGCTGCCGACTGTGCGCGAGGTCGACGGGCTCGCCATGTCCTCCCGCAACGCCTATCTCGGCGCCGACGAGCGCGCCCGCGCTCCGGAGCTGCACCGTGCGCTGACCGCGGCGGCCGAGGCACTGGCCCGCGGGGCCGAGGCCGACGGTGCCCTGACCGGCATCCGCGGCCGGATCGCCGAGGCCGGATTCGGCACCATCGACTATGTCGAACTCCGCGACGCCGAAACGCTGGAGCCGGTGACCGCCGTCACCCGTCCCGCCCGGCTCCTCGCCGCCGCTTGGATGGGCAAGGCCCGCCTGATCGACAATGTCCCGGTTATCCCGGCCGGCTGAGCGGACGGATTGTCCGTCAGGCCGATCGATCGGTATTTGACCTGCCTTTGGTGCAGGCCTAGCATCATCGGCGATGGGACTTTTGACCCTCGTGATTGGGGGCGGAAAGGCGATCTTGCGGCTCGTCCGTCGCAACCGGCATGGGGAAACGGTGTCCCTGATGCCGCTGGTTCTGACCGGCCTGCTGCTGGCGCTGGCGGCGCTCGGCACCACGGGTGCCGTGGTTGCCAGCAAGAACCGTGCGCCTGCGCCGCAGGCACAGCCGGGGGCCGACAAGAAATACGCTGCCCTGCCGATGATGACCTTCGGATTGGGCGGTGGCGGCGCGCGGATGGTCGACGTCAAGGTCCTGCTGGAGATCGATCCCTCGGTGGACGGCAAGGTCGCCGACCCCTACGTCCCCCGCATCTCCGACCAACTGTCCGACCGCATGCGCCAGATCGACCCGCAACAGTTGACGGGGGCAGATGGCGCGATGCTGATGAAAAGCACAATCGCGGGCGTGCTCGACCGCGAACTGCGTGGCGTGCGGGTGAAGGATATCCTGCTGGACCGGATGGTGGTGCGGTAGGCTACGGCATCCGCACATCGCGGCTTCCGGTACTAAAACGGGGTCGAGCAAATTTTGGGCGTCATTCCCGCGAAGGCGGGAATCCAGCCGTTTCAGCCGCTTGATTGCGGAGTCTCCTGGATCCCCGCCTTTGCGGGGATGACGCAAAGTGCATCCACTTCCCCGGCTTTACCGAGCCATCGGGAGCCAAGGAACCCGCAGGTGCGACAGGAACGGGCGGGGTAGGCGCGGCGAGAGCGCCCACCCCACTCCGATCATTCGCCCCCTATCACTCGGCCGCGACGGCGGCGCGGCGCTGGGCGTCGCGCGACTGGCGGCCTTCCTTCAGCTTTTCGGCCAGCAGGAAGGCCAGTTCCAGCGACTGGCTGGCGTTCAGGCGCGGGTCGCAGGCGGTGTGGTAGCGGAGCGCCAGATTGTGGTCGGTGATCGCCTGGGCGCCGCCGGTGCACTCCGTCACGTCCTGCCCGGTCAGCTCGAAATGCACGCCGCCGGCATGGGTGCCTTCGGCCTGATGCACCTCGAAGAAACCGCGCGCCTCGGCCAGCACCCGCTCGACCGGACGGGTCTTGTAGCCGGTGGTCGACTTCACCGTGTTGCCGTGCATCGGGTCGCAGGACCACACCACCGTGCGGCCTTCACGCTGGACCTTGCGCAGCAGCGGCGGGAACTTCTCCGCCACCTTGTCGGAGCCCATGCGCACGATCAGCGTCAGGCGCCCGGCCTCGTTGGTCGGGTTCAGGATGTCGATCAGGCGGATCAGCTCGTCCGGGTCGGTGGTCGGGCCGCATTTCAGGCCGATCGGGTTCTTCACCCCGCGCAGGAACTCGACATGGGCGCCATCGGGCTGGCGGGTACGGTCGCCGATCCACAGCATGTGGGCCGACACGTCGTACCAGTCGCCGGTGGTGCTGTCGATGCGGGTCAGCGCCTGCTCGAACGGCAGCAGCAGAGCCTCATGGCTGGTGAAGAAGTCGGTCTCGCGCAGCTGCGGCGTCGTCTCCGCGGTGATGCCGCAGGCGGCCATGAAGGCCAGCGTCTCGTCCAGGCGGTTGGCCAGCTCCTGGAAATGCTCGCCGGCCGGCGACTTCTCGACGAAGCTCAGCGTCCACTGATGGACCTTGTGCAGGTCGGCGTAACCGCCCTGGGCGAAGGCGCGCAGCAGGTTCAGCGTCGCGGCGGCCTGGGTGTAGGCCTGCATCATGCGTTCCGGATCGGGAACGCGGGCGTCGCTGGTGAAGTCGAAGCCGTTGATGATGTCGCCGCGGTAGGACGGCAGCTCGACCCCGTCGATGGCCTCCATGTCGGCCGAACGCGGCTTGGCGAACTGGCCGGCCATGCGGCCGACCTTGATGACCGGGATCGAGGCGCCGAAGGTCAGCACCACGGCCATCTGCAGCAGGACGCGGAAGGTGTCGCGGATGTTGTTGGGGTGGAATTCGGCGAAGCTCTCGGCGCAGTCGCCGCCCTGCAGCAGGAAGGCCTGGCCGGCGGCGGCCTCGGCCAGCTTGGCCTTCAGCCGGCGGGCTTCGCCGGCGAAGACAAGCGGCGGATAGGAGGACAGGCGCTGTTCGACCGCCTCGACCTTGGACTGGTCGGGATAAGTCGGCAACTGCTTCGCCGGTTTCGTCTTCCAACTGGCGGGTGTCCAACGCTCGACCATGACGCGCCTGCTCTTCCTTGACGATTGCGGAACGGGGGCCGGGCGGGCGGCGAACGACCGGCGGCGAATCCCGTTGGGGGGTACTCTATAGCGCGACTCGCGGTAACTTTTCCACAGTTTCGGCCCGCCTGCCGGCAATGCTGTGCCGCGGCTCCCCATGCTCCGCCACCGGGAGTGATTTCAGATGAAAGGAAGTTCGCGTCGGCGCCGCTGGCGGCGGGGCCTTGCGCCCTTTATACATCGGGGCAGCCGACCACCCCCCGACCAATGCCCCGATCATTGCCCGAGAGGAGCCTTTTTGGTGAAAGCGACATCCTGGCGGGCAAGTCGCCTGTCCTCCTGGGGGCAGGCCCTGGCGGTCTACCGCGACCCGCGCGTGCTGGCGATCCTGTTCCTGGGCTTCGCCGAAGGGCTGCCGTTGGCGCTGACCGGGGCCACGCTGAATGTCTGGCTGACCGAGGAAGGCGTCAGCCGGACCAACATCGGCCTGTTCGCGCTGGTCACCATGCCCTATGCGCTGAAGTTCCTGTGGGCGCCGCTGATCGACCGCATGAGGCTGCCGGTGGTGACGCGGCTGTTCGGCCGGCGGCGCGGCTGGGCGCTGACGGCGCAGGCGGCGCTGATCGCGGCATTGCTGGGGCTGGGCACCACCGATCCCGGACAGGATCTGTGGTGGACCGCGCTGTGCGCGGTGCTGGTCGCCTTCTGCTCCGCCAGCCAGGACATCGTCGTCGATGCCTACCGCGTCGAGGTTCTGGAGGAGCATCAGCAGGCGGCCGGTGCCGCGGTGCTCGTGCTGGGCTATCGCTTCGGCCTGATGGCGGCGGGGGCGGGCGCCCTCTTCATCGCGGAGGCCTATGGCTGGCGAACCGCCTACGAAGCGATGGCGGCGCTGGTGCTGGTGGGGATGGCGACCATCCTGCTGTGCCGCGAACCGAAGGAACCGCCGCCCAACGCCCGTCAAAAGCTGATCGCCGAGTGGCTGGCGCGCCGGCCGCATCTGTCGGGCCGCAGCGCGGTGATGCTCGCCTGGCTCTATGGCGCGGTGGTGGCGCCGTTCCTGCAGTTCATGGAGCGCCGGGCCTGGGTGCTGATCCTGGCCTTCATCGCCAGCTACAAGCTGGGGGAGGTGCTGGCCGGCCAGATGTCGTCGACCTTCTACATCAGCCTGGGATTCACGAAGTCGGAGATCGCCACGGTCAGCAAGCTGTTCGGCCTGTGGGCGACCATCGCCGGGGGGCTGATGGGCGGGCTTCTGGTCGGCAAGGTCGGGGTGCTGCGCGGCCTGCTGATCGGCGGCATCCTGCAGATGGTGTCGAACCTGGGCTATGTCCTGCTGGCCTGGACCGGACACGACGTATCGATTCTGGCGGTGACGGTGGTGATCGACAATATCTGCGGCGGCATCGCCACCGCGGCCTTCGTCGCCTACTTGTCGGGGCTGTGCAACGTCGCCTACACCGCAACCCAGTATGCGCTGCTGTCGAGCTTCTACAAGCTGGGCGGCGACCTGTTCGGCGCCTCGTCCGGCTGGCTGGCGGAGCGTATGGACTGGATCAGCTTCTTCCTGTTGTCGATGGCGGGCGCCATTCCGGCGCTGTGCCTGCTGGTCTGGCTGATGGGGCTGCACCGCCGGAGCAGCAGGAGAGCGCCGTCCCCGCGCAGTGACGGGGACGGCATCGCCGGAGCGGCCGGGAGAGTAGGCGGTCAGCCCCCGGTGGTGGTCTTGGTCTTGCCGGCGCCCGGCCCGGCGCCCAGGTCGGCGCCGGTCATCGGATCGGCGTCGGGCTTGGACATGGTGCGGGCGGCCACCGCGTTGACCGCGGCCATCTCCGACGCGGCCAGCTTGACCGTCGGGTTGCCGTCGCCACCGTTGACCGGGGCGTCGCCCATCTTGACGTCCACGAACTCCCACTGGGCGCCCTGGTTCCAGGGGCCGCGCATGTCGCCTTCGCCCTGGCTCATGTTGTAGTACTTGTCGGTGTATTCCGGCTTGCCCGGCAGCTTGCCCGGCGGGAAGTTGTTGTCGATGGCGTAGAGCGCCTTCTCGAAGCTCTTCTGGTGGGCGATCTCGCGGGTCATCAGGAAGCCCAGCGCATCCTTCACGCCCGGATCGTTGGTGACGTTGATCAGGCGCTCGTAAATGATCTTGGCGCGCGATTCAGCCGCGATGTTGGAGCGCAGGTCGGCCATCGGGTCGCCGATGCTATCGATGTAGCCGCCGGTCCACAGCTGCCCGGCGGAGTTCACCAGAGCCGGGCCACCGCCATACAGAAGCGACAGGGTGTGGCTGCCGTTGCCCTGGGTGATGTTGGCGTAGAGGTCGGCGGTCTCTTCCGCACCCTCGGCCAGCTTGCCCTTGGCGCCCTTGGTCAGCATGGCGACGATGGAGCCGATCACCTCGAGGTGGCTCAGTTCCTCGGTCGCGATGTCGATCAGCATGTCCTTGCGGCCCGGATCCTCGTCGGCCAGACCCTGGGTGAAGTAGCGCATGGCCGCGGCGAGTTCACCCTGCGGGCCGCCGAACTGCTCCAGCATCAGGCTGGCGAGCACCGGGTTGGGCTCCGACACGCGCACCGTGTACATGAGCTTTTTGTTGTGCATGAACATGCGAGGGACTCCTCCTGAGTCTGATGGCCCGCCTGGCGGGGGCCGAGGATCGGAGAAATCCGGACCGGCCCATCGCCGGGGATGCAGGGGGACCAGCAGGACGTGCCGTTCCGGATCGCTCACCTGTCCTCAACCCACGATCTTTAGAAGTGTTCCAGGAAAAATGCCCTGTCTTGGCGTGCTATAACTCCCGGTGCATGGAAGAAGACGCGATTCCACGAAAAAGGCGGCGCGAAGGGGTGGTGTCCCTCGCGCCGCCCGTTCCGGCAGTCCCGCTTTTCAGGCGGTCAGATTTTCTTTTCCGGCTCCGCCTTCTCGCGCATCAGCACGAATTCCTCCGAGGTGGAGGGGTGGAGCGCGATGGTGCGGTCGAAGTCGCGCTTGGTGGCGCCGCAGTTCAACGCGATGGCCAGCGGCTGCATCATCTCCGGCGCGTCCATGCCCATCATGTGGCAACCCAGCACGCGCTGGCTCTCGCCATCGACCACCAGCTTCATCAGCACCCGCTCGTCCCGGCCGGACAGGGTATGCTTCATCGGGCGGAAACCGGCCTTGTAGATGTCGACCTGCGGGTATCGGGCGCGGGCCTGCATCTCCGTCAGCCCGACGGTGCCGAGCGGTGGCAGCGAGAACACCGCGGTCGGTACGTTGTCGTAGCCGATGTGCATGGGGTTGTCGTTGAACAGCGTCTCGGCCAGGGCGCGGCCTTCGGCGATGGCGATGGGGGTCAGCGCCATGCGGTCGGTGACGTCGCCAATGGCGTAGATGTTGTCCACGCCGGTGCGTGACCATTCGTCGACCGGGATCGCGCCGGCCTCGTTCAGGGTGATGCCGACCTCTTCCAGGCCGAGATTCTTGGTGTTCGGGCGCCGGCCGGTGGCGGCCATCACGAGGCCCGCCGAATGCTCGCGGCCCATATGGTCGGTCAGGGTATAGCCGCCCGCACCCTTTTCCAGCTTCACCGGCTTGCAGCGCGAGATGATGCTGATGCCGCGCTTGCGCATCTCCTGCGCCAGAGCCACGCGAATGTCGTCGTCGAACCCGTTCAGCAAATCGTCGCCGCGGATCATCAGCGTCACTTCGGAGCCCAGCCCGCGGAAGATGCTGGCGAATTCCACGGCGATGTAGCCGCCGCCGATGATCAGCACGGAATGGGGGAGCTTTTCGAGATGAAGCGCCTCGTTTGAGGTTGCGGCATGCTCGATCCCCTCGATCGGCGGCAGCGACGGCCAGCCGCCGGTGGCGACCAGGATGTTGCGGGCGGTGTAGCGCTTGCCGTCGACCTCCACCGTATGGCGGTCGACGATCCGGCCGAATCCCTCATACAGGGTCACGCCGGAGTTCTTCAGCATGGTGATGTAGATGCCGTTCAGCCGGTCGATCTCGCGGTCCTTGCGCGCGATCAGCGTTTCCCAGTCGAAGGACGGCGTGTGGGAGTTCCAGCCATAGCCGCAGGAATCCTCGAAGCCGTCGCGGAACTGGGCGGCGTAGACCAGCAGCTTCTTCGGGACGCAGCCGCGGATCACGCAGGTGCCGCCGACGCGGCTGCCCTCGCAGATCGCGACCTTCGCGCCGTAGGACGCGGCGCGCCGGCTTGCGGCGACGCCCCCGGACCCCGCCCCGATGGTGAAGAGGTCGAAATCGAACTCGGCCACGGCCGTCTCCTTCCGCAACTTGACCCTTGAACGCCACGAACGGAGCCCGCGAACGGTCACGAGGCTGCCGGATGTGGTCCGGCAGGATATGGGGAGGCAAGGGGCGTTGGGAAGCGCGCCGTCAGCGCAGCAGCATATCCTGGATCAGCACTTGTCGAAGCTTCAACGGCCGCATGGTCTTGTTGGCGACGTGGCGCAGTGCGTCCTTGACATAGGCCGGCCCGTCGGCCCCCCGCAGTTCGGCCGGATCGACCTCCAGCAGGCGCCGGCTGATGGCGTCGGCGATGCGCGGCAGGTGGGGGGTCACCGTTTCCAACGGCGTCGCCGGGTCGAACTCCAACACTGCGCGCAGCCGCAATTCCTGCAGGCGGCGGCCGTCGTTCAGGGTCAGGGTCAGGGTGGGCAAGGCGGCGTAGACCGCGGGGGCTGGTGCCATGCCGATTCGGGGAGCGGCGAAGGCGCCCTGTGCGGGGACCGGGCGGAGCAGCAGGGCGCCGCCGACCCCGGCGCCGGCGAAGGCGAGCATCAGCCCGATCAGCGCCAGAACGATCCGGTTCCCCGTCCCTTCGAAGGAGGGCAGGGCGGGCGGAGCCGATTCGGCGGTCGCGGTCATCTTCGCCATTCCGTTCAGCCGCCCTGTTGCGATCGAAGCCTGTGCGACGACTTTAAAAGCGCGGAAGTGGTAGGTCAAATAACGGTATTTGATCTGGTTTTTCTCTGAATGCGACAGGTGAAGCAGGACAACGGCTGCAGCATCTGCGCGGCGACATCACCGGCATTTGATCTGTTCACCGTAGATGTCGGCACCGGAAATCTCATCGGAAAATGCAATGCTGCCATCCGTTCCGGGTTGGCAGGATGGGAAGCCTCTTCCCCCGCCCGCCCGGGGCGTATAATGCTGGGATTCCAACACAACCGGCCGGCTGCCCTGTCCGGCGGCCGGGCGATCCAGAACGAAGCATCGCAAAGCCATGCGCGGACACAGGCGCGGACAGGGGCGGAAGGCGAGGGTTACCGGTATGAGCAGCACCGACAACCGATCAGTTGGCGGCCGGGCAGCGGGAAGCGGAATGGCCGGCAAAGGGCCGACCGCCCTCAACCCGTCCTCCGCCCAGGTTCCCGACTGGACGGACACCTATTTCCGCCGCACCAGGGAAGCGGTGGGCAAATTCGGCGACAAGACCGTCACCTACGCCATCTTCATGCGGCGCCCGGTGGTCTGCGCCCCGCGTCTGGCGGTGGACTGGCTGGAGGCGGTGGCGCGCGAGCGCAACACCAGTTTCCAGATCGAGCTGAACTACCCCGAGGGCAAATGGGTCGGCGCCGGCGAGCCGATCATGTACGTCACCGGCTCCTTCTATCATCTGGTCGATTGCGAGACGATCATCCTGCAGAAGCTGGGACCCGCCAGCGTCGCCGCCTACAACGCCTTCACCATGTGCGCCGACCTGCCGAAGGTCGCCTTCCTCGCCATGGACGCCCGCCACTGCGCCGGGACGGAGATGGCGGAGATGATGGCCTATGCCGCCTCCGTCGGGTCGGACCGGGCCAAGCGCAAGGTCGGGGCCAAGGGCTTCATCGGCAACGCCACCGACGCCACCGCCCCCTATTTCGGGCAGGAGAAGGGCATGGGCACCATGCCGCATGCCCTGATCGGCTATGCCGGTTCGACCGTGCGCGCGGCGGAGATGTTCCACGAGACCTTCCCCGACCTGTCCCTGACCGTGCTGGTCGATTATTTCGGCCGCGAGATCACCGACGGGCTGGAGGTCTGCCGCCGCTTTCCGCAGCTGGCCGCCCAGGGCAAGCTGGCGCTGCGGCTCGACACCTCCGGCGGGCGTTTCGTCGAGGGGCTGGATCCCCCCGGCTCCTATGCCGTGCTGGAGCGCCATGCGCCGCACGCCATCCGCGGCTATCGCGACGAGACCCAGCTGCGCTACCTGATCGGCACCGGCGTGTCTGCCGCGGCGATCCATTACGTGCGCGAAAGGCTGGACGAGGCCGGCTTCCCGGCGGTGAAGATCGTCGCCAGCAGCGGATTCGGCCCGGCCAAGTGCCGCCTGATGGCGGAGGCCAATGCGCCGGTGGACGTGATCGGCACCGGCAGCTACCTGCCCGAACGCTGGACCGAGACCTATGCGACCGCCGACATCATCGAGTATGACGGCGAACGCCGGGTAAAGGTCGGCCGCGAGTTCCTGTTCCGGCGGTAGGTCACGGCCGCGACGTGTGCGCCCGCATGCCGCCACGCCCCCCGGTTTCCGCTGCCCGGAGCCCGCCTAAAGGGCTCTTGCCCGGCTATGCCAAGAGCCAGGACAGGACTGCCATCCTGTCCTGGCCCAAAAACGACCGCACCCACCCATAGTCCGGGCCTAATGCAAAGCCCTCGCAAGGGGAGAGGGTTGCGGTGACGGGACGCCTGGCGAGGATCGCTCAGCCACGGCGCCGCACCGCTTCGCCGAACAGGCCTTGCGGCCGCAACACCAGGATCGCCAGCAGCGTCAGGTACAGCGATCCCAGCGCCACCGGGTAAGACAGCACCGACGACACCCCCACCTCGAACAGAGCGATCAGCAGCGCCCCCACCACAGCCCCCGGCACCGACCCCCAGCCCCCGATGGTTACCGCGATGTAGGCCTTCAAAATCAGGTCGCCGCCCGCGGTCGGCGTGACGAAATAGCGGTTGGCAAGCAGCAGCCCCGCCGCCCCGGCACAGGCGGACCCGATGGCGAAGGTCACCAGGATCATCGCGGTGACCGGCACGCCGCAGGCCCGCGCCATCTCCGGGTCCTGTGCCGTTGCGCGCAGCCGGCATCCCAGCTGCGTGCGGGCGAACACCCATTGCTGCGCGCCGATCAGCAGCGCCGCCACCGCGACGATGGCGAGCGACTGCTCGGGAACCGCCAGCCCGCCTATGTAAAGCGTGTCGTCGCCGAACAGCGGCGGTGCGGCGCGCGGCTCCGGCCCGAACAGGATCGCGGCGCCGTTCTGCAGTATGATGCCGATGGCGATGGTGCTGATGAAGACCGACACCGGCGGCCGGCGACGCAGGGGCAGATAGGCCATCAGGGCCAGCAGCAGGCCCAACCCCGCCATCAGCGCCAGCACCACCGGCAGCAGGGCGATGCCCGGCAGCGGGATCAGCGGTGCCAGCGCCACCGCCAGCAGCCCGCCGGCCATGACCAGATCGCCCTGGGCGAAATTCACCGCCGAGGTGGCGTTCAGGACCAGCACGAATCCCAGCGCCACCAGCGCATAGGCCGCCCCAAGCGCCACCCCGTTGACCAGCAGTTGAAGCGCCGCCATCCGCTCACTTCGCCGCGAGCGCGGGGTCGTCGTACCGCTTCGCCAGCACCGGCACGCGGCTGGTCCCGTCATAGCAGACGATGACGGCGGAATGGGCCATGTTGCCCTTGCCATCGGATTTGTAGGTCATGGCGAGGCCCTTGAAGGTCTCCGACGAAAGAGCCTTGGCGATGGCATCCGGCGTCCGGGCGCCGGCCTTCACCGCTTCCAGCACCATGGTCATGCCGTCATACTGGCCGAGTGCGAAGGCATCCGGCTCCTTGCCGAAGGCGGCGCGGTAGGCGTCGGTGAAGGCCTTGACCTCCGGCGTACCGCCCGAGATGGGCGAGGCCGCGGTCTCGGCACAGACGCCCTTCAGCTCCGCCGGCTCCAGCAGGGCCGCGGTGCTCGGTTGATGCATGGCGGAGCCGGCGACGATGGGCACCGCCACCCCGCTGGACGCCGCCTGCCGCAGCAGCAGCGCGGTCGGGCCGGAGTGCAGATGCAGCATCAGCACGTCGGGCTTGGCGGCCAGTGCCTTGGTCAACACCGGCAGCAGATCCTTGGCGGCGGGGTCCACCCCCTCCTCGAAGACGGGCGTGACGCCCAGTGCCTTGAAGGCGGCGTCGAGATGCGTCTTGCCGCTCTGCCCGTAGGCGGTGGTCTGGTAGATGACGGCCGGCTGCCGCTTGCCCAGCTCCTCCACCACATAGCGGGCGTGGGCGGCCTTGGTCACGGCATCGCCGGGGAAGAAGCGGAAGACCCAGGGGTTGCTCTGCTCGGTGATCGACGCGGTGCCCGACACGGTGACCAGCGGCAGCTTCAGTTCCTGCGCCAGCGGCAGCATCGCCAGCATCTGGGTGCCGAGCATGCTGGCGGCGACCGCCCCGACCGTGCCGCTGCCGGCGGCGCGCTCCAGCGCCGTCACCGCCGCCTCGGGCGAGGTGCCGGTGTCGACGACCTCCGACGCGATGGCGATGCCGGCCGGCGTCTGCTTCAGCGCCAGGACCGCACCGTTGCGCTGGCTGGTTCCCTCCAGCGACAGGAAGCCGGTCAGCGGCACCAGCACCGGAAACGACAGCGTGTCGTCGGCCCGCGCGGCGGACGACAGACAGGACGATGCGGCCAGCAGGCCGATCAGGAGGGAAAGCGCGCGCCGCATGACCAAACTCCTTCCACACGCGCCGGCAAGCGGAGCGACGCGGAGGGGACGGAGCATTTGCAGGCGATCCGTCGGGTTCCGGTCGGCTCCCTTCGCCGGCATGACCCGGATCAGGTTCGATGGGTGTTGTCTCAGCCCGCGCATCCGCCGATCCGGCATCCGCACGGGCACCCCAGCCGTGAACAGGCGGCGAGAGTGTCGCCGCCGGGCCTGTCCTGTCAAGAACCCAGCCGGCGGCGCGCCACCGCGGTTTCACGATGCAGGATGTAGAGCCCGCTGCCGATGATGACCATGGCGCCAAGCAATACCGGCGCGGTCGGCAGGTCGCCGAACACCATCCAGCCGAACAGACTGGCCCAGACCATGCCGGTATATTCGAAGGGCGCCACCACGGCCGGTGGCGCACGGCGGAAGGCCTGGGTGAGCAGCACCTGCGCCCCGGCGCCGATTGCGCCGACCAGCGCCATCAGCCCCAACGCGTAGGCGGTCGGCGCGGTCCAGACGGGAATGGTCAGCGCGCCGCTGACCACCGTCGTCGTCAGCAGCAGATAGAGCACGATGGACGCGCTGGTCTCCGTCCGCGACAACCCGCGCACGGCGAGAGCGGCCAGCGCATAGAACAGGGCGGCGCACAGCCCGACCAGCACAGGCACCAGCGGCGCCCCGGCCGACGGCTGCGCCATCACCACCACGCCGCCGAACCCGACCACCACCGCGGCCCAGCGCCGCCAGCCCACCGGCTCCCCCAGCAGCGGAGCGGACAGAGCGGTGATGAACAGCGGCCCGGCGAAGCTCAGCACATAGACGTCGGCCAGCGGCAATTCCCGGAACGCATAGAAGAAGCACCCCATGGAGATCAGCCCGGCGAAGGCCCGCCAGACATGCCCCCAGGGCCGCCGCGTCCGCATCGCCGCGATCCCGCCGCCCCGCCACAGCGTGTAGCCGCCCACCAGCAGGAAGGCGACCAGGGAGCGCACGAACATCAGCTGCGGCACCGGGTAGTCGGCTGTCAGGAACTTGATCAGCGTGTCCATCGCCGCGAACAGCAGGATCGCGCCGAGGAAGCAGCCGACGGCATAGGGAACCGAATCGGCCTCGGCAGGCAGCAGGTCGGCGGTCTCGGCGTCGGTCATGGGGTCGGTTCGGGCGGGCAATGGCGGGGGCTGCCCACATTATGGGCAAATTCGCCCGCGTCCCAATGCCGCAACCGCAGGTCTGGTAGGCGTGGGGTTTTAGAAGTGTGGGCTTCGATTGCCTCCACCTATCCTCCCCCGCTGGGCGGGGGAGGGACTGCCGCCACCTTTCAAAACAAGCACTGCCCCCTCCCCCGCCCTGCGGGGGAGGGTTGGGGTGGGGGCACCGTCAGCCCACCCCTCACCGCGTCAACACCATCACCAGCCGCTCCACCGGCACATCCTTCACCAAATGCGACTCGACGATCTCGTCGATGTCCTCCGGTGTTTCCGGCCGGTACCAAATGCCTTCAGGATACACCACCATCAGCGGCCCGGCGGAGCAGAAGCCGAGGCAGCCCGTCAGCGCCATGCCGACATCGGCGAGCCCCTTGCCCTGAATCTTCTGGTCCAGGCGCTGCCACAGCGGATGCGCACCCTTGGCGGCGCAGCTGCCGCGCGGATGGCCGGGCGGGCGCTGCTGGGCGCAGCAGAAGACGTGATGGCGGAAGGTCTGCGGCAGGTCGAGCGGCATCGGGCATGCTCCATAACCATAATTTTCATATGGGTAAAAAGCATGCCAGAATGCTGCGCTGCGGCAAGACTTTTGTGACGCTTCCAAGTCTCAGGACCTCTTGGTTTTTTCCGCGTGACGAAATCCTTGGTCAGCGGCGGGGTTGCCGGTTAAGAATCCCCGGCAAGGGGCAATCCAGGAGACGCCGGTGCTGCTGAGCGGGTCGGGGAAGGGTCAGCCGGGCGTCGTGCCGGGCTGGGTCGGGTATGCGCTGCTGCCGGTACTCAACCTCGTCGCGGCTTTCGTGCTGTCGGGGCTGGTGATCCTGGTGATCGGCGAGAACCCGGTGGACGTGCTGTCGCTGCTGGTGACGGAGGCTCTGGGATATCCGGAGGCCATCGGCTACACCCTCTACTACACCACCAGCTACATCTTCACCGGGCTGGCGGTGGCCATCGCCTTCCATTGCGGGCTGTTCAACATCGGGGGCGAGGGGCAGGCCTATCTGGGCGGGCTCGGCGCCGGGCTGGTGGCGCTGGCGCTGACCGGCTGGCCCTGGCCGGTGGTGGCGCTGCTGGCGATCCTGGCGTCGGCCCTGTTCGGCGCCGCCTGGGCCTTCATCCCGGCCTGGCTGCAGGCCAAGCGCGGCAGCCACATCGTCATCACGACGATCATGTTCAACTTCATCGCCGCGTCGATCATGACCTGGCTGCTGGTGGACGTGCTGATCCGCCCCGGCAGCCAGTCGCCGGAAACCCGCGAGTTCGATCCCGGCGTCTGGCTGCCGTCGATGGACCGGGCGCTGGGCTGGCTCGGTATCGCGATTCCGGCCTCGCCGCTGAACCTGTCCTTCCTGTGGGCGCTGGCCTGCTGCGTCCTGTACCACCTGTTCCTGCGCCGGACCCGCTGGGGCTACGAGCTGCGCACGGTGGGCCGGAACGAGCGGGCGGCGGTCTATGCCGGTATCTCCCCTGCGCGGAACATCATCGTCGCCATGCTGATCTCCGGCGCCCTGGCCGGCTTCGTGGGCGTGAACGAGATCCTGGGCGTGCAGCACCGGGTGATCCTGAACTTCACCGGCGGGGTCGGCTTCGTCGGCATCGCCGTGGCGCTGATGGGACGCAACCATCCGGTCGGGATCATTCTGGCGGCCTTGCTGTTCGGGGTTCTGGCGCAGGGCGGCGGCCAGCTGTCCTTCGAATACCCCACGATCAACCGCGAGCTGGTGATGGTCATCCAGGGTCTGGTCATCCTGTTCGCCGGTGCCATGGAAAACCTGTTCAAGCCGCAGGTGGAGGCACTGTTCCGCCGCCGCGGTGTCGCCACCGCTGGCACGGGGAGGAGCTGAGCGATGGAGGACGCGCTTCTTCTGGCGCTGCAACTGCTGGGCGCCACGATCCGCGTGGCGACGCCGCTGGTGCTGGCCGCCTTCGCCGGCATGTATTGCGAGCGGGCCGGCGTGGTCGACATCGGACTGGAAGGCAAGATGCTGGCCGGCGCCTTCTTCTCCGCCGCGGTCGCCTCGGCCACCCTCAATCCATGGATCGGGCTGCTGGCCGGCATCGCCGCCGGGGTGGCGCTCGCGATGGTCCATGGCTTCGCCTGCATCACCCACAACGGCAATCAGGTGGTGTCGGGCATGGCGATCAACATCCTGGTCGCCGGGCTGGCGCCGACGCTTGCCTATGCCTGGTTCCAGCAGGGCGGCCAGACCCCGCTGCTGCCCGGTCAGGCGCGCATCCCGGCGGTGGAGCTGCCGGGGGCCGACGCGCTGGCCGGCGTGCCCGTTCTGGGGTCGATCTACCGCGAACTGTTCAACGGCAACAACATCCTGATCTGGGTGACGCTGGTCCTGGTGATCGCCACCCATTGGGTGCTCTACCGCTCCCGCTTCGGGCTGCGGCTGCGGGCGGTGGGCGAGAATCCGGCGGCGGTCGACACCGCCGGCCTGTCGGTGGCCAAGCTGCGCTATCAGGCGCTGATCGTCACCGGCGTGCTGACGGGGATGGCGGGGGCCTATCTCTCCACCGGCCATGGCGCCGGTTTCGTCCGCGACATGACCGCCGGCAAGGGCTATCTGGCGCTGGCGGCGCTGATCTTCGGCAAATGGCGGCCGGGGCCGACGCTGTTCGCCTGCCTGCTGTTCGCCTTCACCGACGCGGTGCAGGTGCGCCTCCAGGGCGTCGAATTGC
Source organism: Azospirillum sp. INR13 (assembly GCF_015390205.1). NCBI lineage: Bacteria > Pseudomonadati > Pseudomonadota > Alphaproteobacteria > Rhodospirillales > Azospirillaceae > Azospirillum > Azospirillum sp. INR13. Next base: position 145,228 of record NZ_VUOI01000006.1, on the reverse strand, counting down.
CGGTGATCGGGGTCGTTCCGGTGCAGTTCATCCAGATGCTTCCCTATGTGCTGACCGTGCTGCTGCTGGCCGGCTTCGTCGGCAAGGCCATCGCCCCGAAGGCGAGCGGCATCCCCTATGTCAAGGAGCGCTGAGGCCATGACCGACACGCCCGAGCTGGCACACCTGATCGAAGCGGCCCGCGCCGCGCGCGAGAACGCCCACGCCCCTTATTCCAAGTTCAAGGTGGGTGCGGCGATTCTCGGCGAATCGGGCCGCATCTTCGCCGGGTGCAATGTGGAGAACGCGGCCTATCCGCAGGGCCAATGCGCGGAATCGAGTGCCATCGGCGCCATGGTCACCGCCGGCGACCGCCGCATCCTCGCCATCCTGGTGATGGGCGGCGAGACCGGAGCGGAGGACATCTGCACCCCCTGCGGCGGCTGCCGCCAGCGCATCCGCGAATTCGCGACCCCGGAGACGCCGATCCACATCTGCGACCCGGCCGGCCTGCGGCGGAGCTTTCCGCTGGAGACCCTGTTGCCGGAATCCTTCGGCCCAACCAATTTAGCCTTCTAAGCGGAGTTTCCCGACATGACCGCAGCCCGCGCCGCCGCGGACATCCTTCACCGTGCCTCCGGCCATCGGCCGCGGGTCGGCATCGTGCTGGGCTCCGGCCTGGGCGGCATTGCCGACCGCATCGCCGATGGGGTCGCCATCCCCTACACCGACATCGCCGGCTTTCCCGTGCCCAGCGTGTCCGGCCATGCCGGGCGGCTGGTGGTCGGGCGGCTGGGCGGGGTGGAGGTCGCCTGCATGCAGGGCCGTGTCCACGCCTATGAAGGCAACGGCTTCGACGCGCTGAAGACCGCGGTGCGGGCGCTGAAGCTGGCCGGATGCGACACGCTGGTTCTGACCGCCGCCGTCGGCTCGCTGCGGCTGGAGGTCGGGCCGGGCCGGCTGATGGCGATCAGCGACCATCTGAACCTGCTGGGCGCCAACCCGCTGACCGGTCCGAACGACGAGGCCTTCGGCGACCGCTTCCCCAGCATGACCGACGCCTGGGACCCGGAGCTTCGCGGCCTGCTGAAGGACGTGGCGGCCGGCCTGTCCATCGATCTGGCCGAGGGCGTCTATGCCGCCTATCCCGGCCCGTCCTTCGAGACGCCGGCAGAGGTGCGGATGATGAAGCTGTTGGGCGCCGATGCGGTCGGCATGTCCACCGTCCCGGAATGCATCGTCGCGCGCCATTGCGGCCTGCGGGTCGTCGGCTGCGCCGTCGTCACCAATCTGGGCGTCGGGCTCGGCGACGGGCCGGTCGACCATCACCAGACCCTGACCGCCGCATCGGCGGCAGCTGCCGACCTGGAACGCCTGCTGGTCGGTTTCCTCGAACGCCTGCATGAAAAGGACGGGTCCCGGTCATGAAACTGTCTGCCGACCTGCAAAGCGCGCTCGACGCCAGCGCCAACGCCCCGTCCGACGCCGATCTGGCGCGCCGTGCCGTGGGCATGCTCGACCTCACCAGCCTGAACGGCGACGACACCGACCGCGTGGTGGAGGCTCTCTGCGCACGCGCCGTCACGCCCGTGGGGCCGGTCGCCGCGGTCTGCGTCTGGGCGCGCTTCGTGCCCACCGCCCGCAAGGCGCTGGAGGGCACGCCGGTGAAGGTCGCCACCGTGGTGAATTTCCCCACCGGCGAGGCCGACGCCTCCTCGGTGGCGGCGGAGACCCGGCGCGCCATCGCCGACGGGGCGGACGAGATCGACGTGGTGCTGCCCTACAAGGCCTTCATCGACGGCGCCCGCACCCAGCCGATGAACGTCGTGAAAGCCTGCCGCGAGGCCTGCGCCGACAAGGCGTTGATGAAGGTCATCCTGGAATCGGGGGCTTTCCCCGATGCCGACCTGCTGGCCTGGGCGGCGCGCGACGCCATCGCCGCCGGTGCCGATTTCCTCAAGACCTCCACCGGCAAGACCCAGCCGGCCGCCACCCTGCCGGCGGCGGCGGTGATGCTCGACAGCATCTATGAATCGGGCAAGACCGTCGGCTTCAAGGCCTCCGGCGGCATACGCGACGCGGCGGAGGCGGCGCGCTATCTGGCGCTGGCCGACCACATCCTGGGCGATGGCTGGGCGACGCCGCAGACCTTCCGGTTCGGCGCCTCCAGCCTGCTCGACGCGCTGCTGGAGGCTGCCGGGCATAGCGGACGGGAAGGCGAGCGGGAAGGCGAGCGCGAACCGGCCCCGGCGGGAGGATACTGAGGCATGCTTCCGCAGGAGATCGTCCGCGCCAAGCGCGACGGCCAGCCGCTCGACGCCGCCACCATCCAGGACTTCGTCCGCGGCATCACCGATGGCCGCGTCTCGGAATCGCAGGCCGCGGCCTTCGCCATGGCCGTCTTCTTCCGCGGCATGAGCCTGGACGAACGGGTGGCGCTGACCCGCGCCATGCGCGATTCGGGCACGGTGATGGAATGGCGGTCGCTGGGCCTGCCGGGTCCGGTGATCGACAAGCATTCCACGGGGGGTGTCGGCGACAAGGTCAGCCTGATCCTGGCGCCGATGCTGGCCGCCTGCGGCGGTTTCGTGCCGATGGTGTCGGGGCGGGGTCTCGGCCACACCGGCGGCACGCTCGACAAGTTCGAGAGCATCCCCGGCTATCGCGCCAAGCCCGACAACGAGTTGCTGCGCCGGGTGGTGAAGGAGGTCGGCTGTGCGGTGATCGGCGCCACCGACGACATCGCCCCGGCCGACAAGCGGCTCTACGCCATCCGCGACGTGACGGCGACGGTCGAATCGCTCGACCTGATCACCGCGTCGGTCCTGTCGAAGAAGCTCGCCGCCGGGCTCGACGCGCTGGTGATGGACGTGAAGTTCGGCACCGGCGCCTTCATGCAGCGGTTCGAAGATGCCGAGGCGCTGGCGGACAGCATCGTCACCGTCTCCAAGGGGGCCGGACTGCCGGCGGTCGCCCTGCTGACCGACATGAACGAGGTGCTGGGCCGCAGCGCCGGCAATGCGCTGGAGATGCGCGAATGCCTCGCCATCCTGCGCGGCGAGCCAGCAGACCCGCGGCTCTACGAGGTGACGGCGGCGCTGGCGGCCGAACTGCTGGCGCTTGCCGGGCTGGCGCCGGACGCCACGGCCGGACGCGCCATGGCCGACCGCTCCATCGCCAGCGGCGAGGCGGCGGAAAGGTTCGCCCGTATGGTGACGGCGCTGGGTGGGCCGGCCGACCTGCTGGAGCAGCCGGACCGCCATCTGGAAAGCGCGCCCATCGTGCGCCCGGTCTTCGCCGAGCGCAGCGGCTTCGTCGGAGCCATCGACACCCGCGGCGTCGGCATGGCGGTGGTGGCGCTGGGCGGCGGCCGGACCAAGACCACCGACGCCATCGACTTCGCCGTCGGCTTCGACGAGGTGGCCGGGCTGGGCGACACGGTGGGTCCGGGTGAGCGGCCGCTGGTTATCCTGCACGCCCGCACGGAGGCGCAGGCCGACGAAGCCGAACGCCGCCTGCGCGCGTCGGTCACGGTGACGGATACGGCGCCGACGCGCGGTCCGCTGATTGCGAAGCGTCTGGGGTGAGGGATAACGTCTTTTCCCGAGGCGAGGGCTATATCGGGGTGGAAAATCTGGCGCTGCTCGCAGGCGCCCTCGCCCTGCCGGTCTACGCGCTCGCCTTCGCCTCTCCCTATGGCCTGCGCGTGCTGACCGTTGCCGGTGTCTATGCGCTGGCGACCTTCGGATTCCAGATCGTCTTCGGGCTCGGCGGCGCGCTGTCCCTCGCCCAGGGCGCCTTCTTCGGTGTCGGCGCCTATGTGACCGGCATCCTCGGCAGCCGCTATGGGTTGGGCTTCGAGGCGACCTTTCCGCTGTCGATGCTGGTTCCGCTCCTGCTGGCGCTGCCGGTCGGGCTGGCGGTGCTGCGGCTGGAGTCGCACTATTTCGCCCTGGCCACGCTGGGCATCGCGCAGGTGCTGCATTTGCTGGCGGTCAACCTGCCGGAGCTGACCGGAGGCTCCAACGGGCTGGCCGGCGTGCCGGCGGTGGTGCTGTTCGGGTGGACGGTGCCGCGTGGGCTGCCGATGGCGGGGCTGGTCTGGGGGCTGGTGGCGCTCGGCGGTCTGGCGGGGTGGCGGTTGGCGCGCGGGAGGCTCGGGCGGTCGCTGACCATGCTGCGCGACGATCCGCTGGCGGCGGGAACGCTGGGGCTCGACGTCGGGCGGCTGCGGCTGACCGCCTTCGGCATCAGCGCCCTGTTCGCCGGAGCGGCCGGAGCGCTGGCGGTCCACACCCAGCGCGTCGTCTCGCCGGAGGTGCTGGAGTTCCCGGTCATGGTCTCCATCCTCACCATCGCCATCGTCGGCGGGCGGGGGCGGATGGCCGGGGCGGTGCTGGGCGCGGTGCTGCTGCTGCATCTGCCGGAATGGTTCCGCTTCATGGAGCGCGGCTATCTGGTCGTCTACGGAATGGCCCTGCTGCTGACCGTTCTGCTGGCGCCCGACGGTCTGACCGGGCTGCTCGACCGCGCAGCCGGACGCCTGTTCGGCCGCACCGCCCGTGCCCTGCCGGAGGCGCGCGAACCGCCGCAGCCACCCGCACCGGCGGACGGGCTGACAGTGGTGGGGCTTGCCAAGTCCTTCGGCGGCGTGCGCGCGGTGTACGGCGTGTCTCTGGAGTTGCGGCCGGGCAGCATCACCGGGCTGATCGGTCCCAACGGGTCGGGCAAGACCACGCTCATCAACCTGCTGTCGGGGCTGGAGCGGCCCGATGCCGGACGGGTGCGGCTCGGCAGCCGGGACGTCACCGGTGCCCGCGCCGACCGTCTGGCCCATGCCGGGCTGGCCCGCAGCTTCCAGGCGGCGATCCTGCCGGAGGGGACCAGCGTGCTGGAGGCGGTGGCCGCCGCCCGTCTGGCCTTCGATCCCGACGCGGCGACGGCGGAGGCGCATGCCCGCTGGGCGCTCGACCGGCTGGGGGTGGGCGACCTTGCGGGACAGAGCTGCGACGGCTTGCCGGCGGCGCTGCGGCGGCGGGTGGAACTGGCCCGCGCCCTGGTCCGCCGGCCGGCGGTCCTGCTGCTGGACGAGCCGGCCGCCGGGCTGACCGACGGCGAGAAGGCGGAACTGGCCGCCCTGCTGCGCCAACTGGCGGGGGAGGGGATGGCGGTCCTGCTGGTGGAGCATGACATGGGCTTCCTGCTGCCGCTGGCAGGCCGGGTGCTGTGCCTCGACCGCGGGCGGGTGATCTATGACGGGCCGGCCGATGGAGTGCGCCGGGATGCGACGGTGGCGGCGGCCTATCTGGGCCGCGCGGGGGCGGCATGAGTGCTTTGCTGTCCATCCGCGACCTGACTGCCGGCTATGGCGGGGTGACGGCGCTCGACGGGGTTTCGCTGACCGTCGCGGCGGGCGAGACGGTGGCGCTGCTCGGCGCCAACGGGGCGGGGAAGTCGACGCTGCTGAAGGCGCTGCTCGGCCTCGTGCCGGCGCAGGGAGACCTGCGCTTCGACGGCGGCGACCTCTCCCCGCTGGCGACGGAGGCGCGGGTCCGGCGCGGCATCGGCTATGTGCCGGAGGGGAGGCGGGTCTTCCCCGGAATGAGCGTGCGCGACAATCTGGAGGTTGCCGGCCTGCCGGCCGCCCGCGAGCGCGCGCTGGATGTCGAGCGTGTCTTTGCCCTGTTTCCCGACCTCGCGGGCAAGAGCCGGGAAAGCGCCTGGCGCCTGTCCGGCGGCCAGCAGCAGATGCTGAGCCTCGGCCGCGCGCTGATGGGCCGGCCGCGCCTGCTGCTGCTGGACGAACCGTCGCTCGGCCTGTCACCCAAGCTGGCCGACGAGGTCTTCGCCGCGGTCGGCCGCATCGCCGCCACCGGCACCGCCGTGTTGCTGGCCGAACAGAGTGCGGCGCGCGCCCTGACGGTCGCCCCGCGCGCAGTCCTGCTGCGGCTGGGCCGCCTGGTAGGGGACGGGCCGGTGGCGTCGCTGTCGGAAAAGGTGCTGCGCGAGGCCTTCTTCGGCGTTTAGCCCAAATCCCCTGCGTGTCCTGTGCAACAGGTGTCTGCCTCCTGCAACAGGATGGGCGGTTGGGCTTGCGGATGGGGGCGGGCGCGGATAGCTTCGCCGCCACGACCATCTATGGATTACCTCGTCATGACCGCCCGTTCCGCCGCTTCGCTGTCCGCGCTTCTCCTGCTGGGTGTGGCGTCGGCGCCGGCGATGGCCGAACTGGTGCCGGTCGAGCCGAGCATTCCCCCCGCAGTCTATTACGGCCTGCCGGTGCCCGAGGCCGAAATCGTGACCCCGGGCGCTCCGGCGCAGGACGTCAAGCCGGGTGAAAAGCCCGGTGAAAAACAGGGTACCGCGACGCCGGCCAAGCCCGATGGGCCGGGCGAACTGATCGAGAGTTGGGACGGCGGCGCTGCCAAGAAGAAAGACGGCAGCTTCGCCTATTGCGTGGCGGAGGGGGAATTCACCTCCGGCCATGTGCTGATGTTCGCCCGCAGCCCCAAGGGCGAGACCAACATCGGCATCGGCATCCCTGGCGCCGACCTGCCCAAGGGCGGCGAATGGCCGGTCACCATCGAGGTGGATAGGAAGCTGAAGCGCGAACGGGTGGCCATCGCTTCGCAGCCGGACATGCTGGTGGTTTCCAACGGCAAGGACGAGGAACTGGTCAACGCCCTGATGGGCGGCAGCGAACTGGTGGTGTCGTCGGCCACCGACCGCATCGCCTTCAAGCTGTCCGGCACCAAGAAGGTGCTGGGCGACCTGAAGACCTGCGTCGACAAGGGAGGCAACGTTCCGCCGATCAAGGTCGCTGCCGGCCGCCCGGCTGAGAAGAAGAACCGCCTGCCGGAAGGGCTGGACAGCCTGCTGACCGCAGCCGGCGTGCATGACGCCGAACTGGTCCCGATGGACAAGATCCCGCAGGAGCGCCGTCCGGCCGACGTCGCCTGGCGCTTCGGTCCGATCGTCGGCGGCATCCGCGAGCGCGCGGTGGGTGAGGACGCCAAAATCGACGAATTGTCGGACGGCTTCGCCGACGCGATGAAGCAGCGGTGCGAAGGCACCCCGACCGTCAGCCTGAACCCGTCCGAACAGGCCGGTTCGGTCTGGCTGCGCACTGGCTCGGTCGATTGCGCCATGCCTCAGGGCAAGCTGCACGTCACGCTGAACTTCCTGCTGTCGCAACGCCGCCTGTTCACCGTGATCTTCCACGAGGCGGCCGAACCGGACGAGCCGCTGGCCGAGAAGGTGCGCGACAACCTCACCCATGTTCTGCGCCGTGCCGGCACCGCTCCGGCCGCCGCTACGGCCACAGCGCCGGCCACAGCGCCGGCCACAGCGCCGAGTGATACCGCGCCCGCCAATCCGCCGGCTGCAACGTCTGCAGCCCCTCCGGCAGGCGAGGCTGCTCCCTCCGCTGCTGCGCCCGCCGCATCGCAGGCGGGGTCCGCTCCGCCGACGGTGAAGCCGCAGGCGAAACCGCAGCCGGGCAAGTCCTGACGGAACACACGCCCGTCCGGCCCATTGTCCAAGGACGGATGGGCCATCAGTCAGCGTGATCATGCCGGACAATTCCACTTCCATCGACGGCGTGGGCGACAACGCCCGCGCCGGCAGCGACCCTTATGCAGTGCTCGACGCGTCGGCTGCGACCACGTTGTCCGACCGTTGGAGCGTGCGCGACAGTGCGCTGGCCGTGGTGGTGCTTGCCGGCCTTGTCGGCGGCGCGGTCGGGCTGGCGGTGGGATCGCTGCACGAGGCGGTCCTGCTTCTGCAGGCGCTGGCCTTCGATCTGCCGGAGGGGGAGAAGCTGGGGCAGGGCGTGCCCGACCTGCTGCGGACGCTGGGCGTGCCGGTTGCGGGCGGGCTGCTGCTGGGAATCCTGTCGATGCTGTTCCGGCGCTGGCGCCCCAACGACATCGTCGACGCGGTGGAGGCGAACGCGCTGTATGGCGGCAAGATGTCGCTGATCGACAGCCTGCGCCTGACGGTGACGACCGCGCTGTCCAACGGATCCGGCGCGTCGGTGGGCATGGAGGCGGCCTATACCCAGGCGGGCGCCGGTCTCGCCTCCTCCCTCGGGCAGCGGCTGCGGCTGCGCCGCGCCGATCTGCGCACGATGGTCGGCTGCGGGGCTGCAGCAGCAATTGCCGCCGCTTACCACGCGCCGCTCGCCGGGGCCTTCTATGCCTTCGAACTGGTGCTGGGCGGCTATACGCTGGCGGTGCTGGCCCCGGTCGGCGCGGCGGCGGCGCTGGGGGTGGCGGCATCGGCCTTGCTGACCGGCGGCGAGGCGCCGCTGGCGCTCGGCCGGCCGGTGGAGATCGCCGGCTGGGATTATGCCGCCTGCGGCGTGGTCGGCTTCCTGGCCGGCTGGCTCAGCATCCTCGCCATGCAGGCGGTGACGGTGGCGGAGCGCGGGTTCAAGCGCCTGCCGGTCCCCCGCTGGATGCGCCCGGCGGTGGGCGGGCTGATGGTCGGCGGGCTGGCGCTGGCAGTGCCGGCGGTGATGGGCAGCGGTCCCGGCGCAGTGCCGCCGGAACTGGCGGGCGGCGCGCTGGCGCTGGCGCTGACGCTGGTGGCGAAGATCCTGGCGTCGGCCGTGTCGCTGGGATCGGGCTTCCGCGGCGGCCTGTTCAGCGCCTCCCTGTTCATCGGCGGGCTGTTCGGCGGCCTGCTGAGCATCGCCACGGCAAGCTTCCTGCCGGAACTGGGGATCGACGGCGGTCTTCTGCTGCTGGTCGGGATGGGGTCGGTCGCCGCGGGCGTCGTCGGCGCGCCGGTCACCATGGTGCTGCTGGTGCTGGAGACGACGCAGGATTTATGGGCAGCCTCGGGCGTGCTGATCGGGGTGGTGCTGTCCACCACCGTGGTGCGGCAGGCCTTCGGCTACTCCTTCGCCACATGGCGCTTTCACCTGCGCGGCGTGCCGATCCGCGGCGCCTACGACATCGGCTGGCTGTCGGAACTCACGGCATTCCGGCTGATGCGGCGCGACGCCAAGACGGTGCCCGCCACCCTGACGGTGGAGGCGCTACGCCGCCTCTACCCGCTGGGCTCCACCAAGACGGTGTTCGCGGTCGACGAATCCGGCAGATATGCCGGATTGATCGACATGTCGCAGATCCATGACCCCGACCAGGATGCGGAGGCCACCGAAGCCCGCGTCGGCACGCTCGCCAGCAAGGCGGATGCCGTTCTGATGCCCGGCGACGACGCCCGCACCGTGCTGAACCGCTTCGGCACGGCGGAGGTGGAGGCGCTGCCGGTCCTGTCCTCCCCCACCGACCGGCGCATCATCGGCTATGTGACGGAGTCCTTCGCGTTGCGCCGCTATTCCCAGGCTTTGGAGCGCCAGCGCGGCGAGGATCTGGGCGAACGCGGGCTGTGGGGGCGCGATTAGTGCGGACGGCGGGAGGGTTCCGCGGCACGCGAAAGGATCCAAGCAACATCCGGCATATGTCGCTTGGATCCTTTCGCGTGCCGGGGCAGCTGTTATCGTGTCCGACGATGTCGAATGAGCGGTAGGGAGCGTCCTGTGAACGAACTGGTTGCCTTCCTCAGTTGCAACGGTCCATGACGCCTGAGGAGCAACTCAGGGCCCGCGTCGTGGAATTGGAGGAGGCCGTGCGTGCGCGCGATGCCTTTCTGGCCATTGCCGCCCACGAACTTCGCAACCCGATGTATGCGCTGAGCCTGCTGTTGGATTCGGCGCACCGGATGGCGAAGCCCACCGGCAACGAAGAACTGGTGCGGGCGCTGAAGCGCGCCACGCTTGCACTGCAGCGCTATGTGGAGCGTGCGACCACGCTGCTCGACGTATCGCGTCTCAACGCCGGGCAGGTCGATCTCCACATCGAGCCGGTCGATCTGAGCGAGGTGGTCAGGCAGGCGGCCGAAGGCTACGCCGCGGAAGCCGCCCATACCAAGGCGATGATCCGCCTTGCCCTGCCGGACCGCCTGCAGGGATGGTGGGACCGGCTGGCGATGGAGCAGATCGTCGGCAACCTGCTGTCCAACGGGATCAAGTACGGGGCGGGCAATCCAGTCGACGTGACCCTTGCGCAGGAGAACGATGAGGTATGCCTGAGCGTGCGTGACCACGGCCCCGGCATTCCGGTCGAAGCGCAGGAGCGCATCTTCGGGCAGTTCGAACAGGTCGTCTCCGGGCAGACGCGGGCCGGCTTCGGGGTCGGGCTGTGGCTGGTTCGATCGTTGCTGCAGGCGCATGGCGGTAGTATCGACGTGGACAGCAGGCCGGGTGAGGGGTCCACCTTCACGGTCCGGCTGCCATTGGACGCAACACCGAAAGAACCTCGGACCTCATGATGGACGATCGGCAAGGCATGGAACTCGAACGGGTGCCGAGCGGAATCGCAGGGCTGGACACCGTGTTGCGGGGCGGCTTTCTCAAAGGTGGCGTCTACATCATCCAGGGTGTCCCCGGCGCCGGGAAAACCATCCTGGCCAACCAGATGTGCTTCAACCATGTCGCCGCCGGCGGCCGGGCGGCCTATGTCACGCTTCTGGCGGAATCGCACAGCCGGATGCTGCAGCATCTGCGCCCGATGCGCTTCTTCGACGAGACGGTCATTCCCGACCGCCTCTACTACATCAGTGGCTTCGGCACGCTGGAGGATGACGGGCTGAAGGGGCTGCGCGATCTGCTGCAGCGGGAGATCCGCAAGCACCGCGCAAGCCTGCTGATCCTCGACGGTCTCGTCGCGGCGCAGGAGACCGCCGCGTCCGACCGCGAGTTCAAGAAGTTCATTCACGAAGTCCAGATGTATGCGGCGATGAACGACTGCACGGTGCTGCTGCTGACGAGCGGCAATCCCGGGCCGGTTCGCGCCGAGCACACCATGGTCGACGGGCTGGTCGATCTGGACGACCGGGTCTACGAGGTGCGGACCGAGCGCAGCCTTCAGGTCCGCAAGTTCCGCGGCAGCGGTTCCCTGCGTGGCCGCCATCCCTTCCGCATCACCGGCGACGGGCTGGTGATCTACCCGCGAATCGAGGCGCAATTCGCCGTCCCCTCACATCTCGAACAGCCGGTGGGCGCACAGGTCGCCACCGGCGTGGAGGGGTTGGACCGGATCGTCGGCGGCGGCACCTTCGCGGGCACCACCACCGTCCTGATGGGGCCGACGGGGATCGGCAAGACCAACATCGGCATCCATTTTCTGTCCCGATCCAGCGCGGCGGAACCCGGTCTGCATTTCGGCTTCTACGAAACCCCGGCCCGGCTGCGGATGAAGGCGGCGGCGCTCGGCATGGATCTGGAAGGGCTGGAGGCGCAGGGCGCCCTGGAAATCCTCTGGCAGGCACAGGGTGAGAACGTCCTGGACGAGTTGGCGCACACCATGCTGGACGCCATCCGGCGCCGGGGTGTCCGGCGCCTGTTCGTCGACGGGCTGGACGGCTTCATGGAATCCTCCGTTCATCCGGAGCGGATGAGCCGCTTCTTCTCGACCCTGTCGAACGAACTGCGCGGCCTGGGGGTCACCGCCTTCTTCACCTGGGAAACACGGGATCTGATCGGCGCGCCGTTGCAGGCGCCGATCTACGGCGTCTCCGCGCTGGTCGAGAACATGATCGTCCTGCGCTATGTCGAGGTGGAGGCCCGCACGCGGCGTCTGCTGGCCGTCGCCAAGCTGCGCGACAGCGGGTTCGATCCTGCATTGCAGGAATTCCGGATCACGGACAAGGGCGTTGAGATCATTGGCCCCTTCAACGGTTATGAAGGGATGCTCAAGGGGTACGCGCGCTCTTCGGACAATCCCGGACTGCCGGGGTCGTTCTCGTCAAAACGCCCGTCGCGGTAGGGGGGGGCGTGAAAACCATCCTGCTGGTCGAAGATGAATTTGGCATCGCCACGGTGCTGGGCTCCATCCTCGAAGAGGAGGGATATCACGTGTTGGTGGCGGCCAACGGCCAGCAGGCGCTGAGCCGGCTGGCCGAGGCCCCGGCCGTTCCGGATCTCGTCGTCACGGACTACATGATGCCGCTGCTGGACGGCGTCGGCCTTGCCCGCGCCTTGCGGGACGAGGCCGCCTGGCAGAACATCCCCATCGTCATGATGAGCGCCCTGCCGGAGGCGGCGGTGAGGCAGGAGTTCGACGACTACAGGGCCTTCCTGCGCAAGCCCTTCTCGATCCCTGCGTTCCTCCATCGCGTCACCACCATCCTGGAGGAGGAGCAGACGGACGCCCCGGCCGCTCCGTCCGCCCCGGAAACCTGAGCCTTCCTTCGGCAGCGGCTCACCCGCCGTGGAAGCCCTTCAGCCGCTCCTCGCCGCGGCCGATGTCGGATTTGAAGTGTCCCTTTCTGGCGGCTTCCAGGACGTCGTCGATGAAGCTGCGGTATTCGTCGGCGGCCTCCCCCGAACTGTTCCCCACCGGCGCGACCGAACCGGCATAGGTGTTGCCGTCGGCGGCGGTGGAGTCGTGAAGGCTGAAGGCGGGGACGAAGATGGTGTCCCCTTCGGGGTTCCCTTCCGCCACATGGTGTGAAGCGCGGGAGATTTCGACTTGCCCGGCGGCATCGGGGGCGGAGAGGATCTTCACGCCGTGGACGACAGTCGCCTTGCTGCGCGCGTTCGACGCCGCGTCCTGTTCGAAGGTATGGCGGTCATAAATCCGTTCGATGGTCGACCGGTCATTGATGTTGGCTTTGGCCATGTCTGTCTCCCTGTGGTCGGACTGGGTAACAGCCATGGTCGCATCGGGTCCCCTGCAATGCCGCATGCCCGAGCGAAAAGTTCGTGGTGCGGAATTTTTGGTATTTCAAACTCAGCCCACCGCCCGAACGGAACGCCGTCTGCGCTGTTGACTGACCATCGACGGAATTCGAGTGGGAGAGCGAAATGGCCGATCTGCAACGTATCCTCGGCACCATGCTGGCGACCGGGATGGGAGGGCGCAGCCACGGCGGCATGAACGCCATGGGGTCCGTGCTCGGCAACAGTGGCTTCGGGGCCGGTGTGCCGGGTGGCGCCTTCGGTGCCGCATCCGGGAACCGCGGCATGGGCGTCGGGTCGGTCGCCGGTCTGGGGGCGCTGGGCTACCTCGCCTTCAAGGCCTTCCAGGAGCGCCAGCGGAACCAGACCGGTGCTGCGGGCCAGGGCGCCCAACCGGCCAGCCGGCAAGCAGGCAGCCCGTGGGGCGATACCGGCGGTATCCTGGGCAGCCTGTTCGGCGGCGGTGCAGCCGGTTCCACGGGTTCTTCCGGAAGCACTCAGGCGGGCGGCCAGGGGAGCGGCCAGGGGAGCGGCCAGGGGGGTGGGTCGCTGTCCGACCGCCTGTCGCAGGTCTTCGAGTCCCGCAGCACGCCGCAGGCCGAAGACCGTGACGACGGCGCCTATCCTGCCGTCGCCATGGAGGACCAACAGGCGCTGCTGCTGATCCGCGCGATGATTGCCGCGGCCAATGCCGATGGGGAAATCACGCCGGACGAGCGCCGGCACATCCTGGGCACCCTGGACGAAGCCGGAGCCGGAGCGGAGGAACGGCGCATCGTCGAACAGGAACTCGACCGGCCCCAGCCGCTGGACTCGCTGCTCCAGTCCGTGAAGGATCAGCAGACGGCGGAGCAGGTCTATCTGGCGTCGCGGATGGCGGTGAACGAGCAGTCGGAAGCGGAGCGCTCCTACCTGCAATATCTCGCTTCCCGGCTGAAGCTCGACCCGCAGCGCGTTCAGCAGATGAATCAGGCGGCCTGAAGGGAGGCGGCCTGAAGCACGCTTTCCGTCCCTTCCCTCACATGCGTGGGGGAGGGGGCGGTGCTCCGGCCAGTGCTCCCGCCAGCGTCACGGTCGCATCGTCCATCCGGCCGTCGCACCAGCGGACCAGCGCCTCGTGGTACGCCGAGTCCGCCTGTCCGGCGGCCAGCGCGAAGAGGGTCATGGAAGAGCGGAACTTCATGTCGTCGGGCGAACCGAATATCTCGTGCAGCGTCCCTCCCTGCACCCCAAGCACAGCGCGCGTCGCCTGCTCCAGGCGGGCCCCGAGTGTGGGATGGGCCAGATATGCCTTTGCCTCGTCGAGGGAGGCGATGCCGTAGAACCCGGCGGTGGCGGAGCGGCCGAGCCCGCGCAACTGCGGGAAGACGAACCACATCCAATGACTGCGCTTGTGTCCGTTCCGCAACTCGTCGAGCACGGTTGCGAAGACAGGCTCCTGCGCGCTCAGAAAGCGCTGGAGGTCGAATGGGTCGTCGGTCCGCATGTCGCCGCTCCTTCTTCCAGTGGGCAGTGCGGCGCCGCTCAGGCCTGCTCTGCCGCGGGCATGATATGGCCGGTCAGCAGGGCGCCCAACTCGCCGACATAGCCGTCCGACCGCGCCGGCCGGGCGGGATCGGAGGTGACGACGACGGTCAGTCCGAGCGACGGCACCAGATACAGCATCTGCCCGCCATAGCCGCGGGCATAGGCGATGCGATGACCGTTCGACTCCGCCAGGAACCAGCCATAGCCGTAGGCGTCGCCGGAATAAGGAGAGCGGGTCCGCGGCACCCAGGATGCCTGCGCCCAGGCCTCGCTGACCACGCGGCGGCCATCCCAGACGCCGCCGCGGCTCCACATCTCGCCGAAGCGGAACAGGTCCAGCGGCGATAGCACCATGTTGTTGCCGCCCAGATAGAAGCCCTGCGGATCGCGCGTCCAGCCCGCCAGTTCGATGCCGAGCGGCCGGCCCAGCCACTCCCGCGCCAGGACAAGCAGGCTGCGTCCGGAGACCCGGGCCAGCACCGCGCCCAATATGTGATAGCTGCCGGTCGAATAGATCATCCGCTCGCCCGGCTCGGTGACGAAGGGACGGCCGAGCGCATCGGCGACCCAGCTGCGGCTTTCGATCCAGCGGCCGTAACCCGGCCCGGAGGTCGGTTCCAGCCCGGCCTGCATGGTGAGAAGCTGCGCAATGGTGATTCGGCCCACCCGCGGATCCGCGTCCTTGGGAATCAGCCCCGGCGCCACCTCGCGGAGCGTCGCATCGACATCGCCCAACAGGCCGTGGTCGAGCGCGATGCCGGCCAGCGAGGCGACGATGGTCTTGGACACCGATTTGACGTTCACCGCGCGTTTGACGGGCGGTCCCCGGAAGGCCTCCGCAGCCACCACGGTGCCGTGCCGTCCGATCACCAGCGCATGAAGCTGATCCAGAGTCGCGGCCCGGTCGAGCGCGCGGGTCAGCAGTGCCTGATTCAGTGACGTGCCGGCGGCTGGCATCCCGGCAGCCGCGGCGTGGACGGGGCGTGGCAGCAGAAAGCCGACGGGGGCGGCAGCCGCGGCGGCGAGGATGGTGCGCCGGTCCGGCGCGGGTCGGGGTGTCGGCTCCATGCCCAGCCATATGGTTGTGGCGTTTCACAATCCAAGCCTGTGCGGAGCGGCTTTCCAAATACGCGCAAAGCTTTGTCCGCCTTCCGGCAGCCGCAACGCTTCGGTGGAATCGTTTAAAGCGGGTAAATATATTTCCAGAGTGAAATAAACTTTATCCTTCATGAAATCCAATTCATGCTTGCCATGCCTCAAGAGTGGTAAGTAATAAAACTTCTGATGGGAGTTCTTTGATTAGGGCACCCTGATGCCGTGCCGGGTGTGGGGACGACGGCCCGGAAGGCTCATGTTCGGATCTCCCGCCCTGGGGGATGGGTAAAGGCAATATTCGGGTGTCGATGTGGACATGAATTACCGGGAGACGGCGGTGCCGCCGCGTACATCGGCGACGGCAGGCTTCGATCCGTCTCCGCTTCTGGAAATGGCCCAGAGGATTCGGGAGCCGCTTTACATCGTCAGGAACCAGGACGGCCGTCTGGGAGCCTCGACCCGGCCGCCGGATTTCACGGCGGAGCGGCTGGAGCCCGTCGCCACCCTGCCGCCGCTCTATCCGGAATGGCTGGGGGATCGCAGTTTCCAGGAAGCCCACGGCTGCCGCTTCGCCTATGTGGCGGGCGAGATGGCGCGGGGGATCGCCACGCCGGCGATGGCCGCCGCCGCCGCCCGCGCCGGTCTGCTCGGCTTCTACGGCAGCGCCGGCCTGTCGCCGCAGCGGGTGCAGGAAGGCATCGCCGAAACCCGCGCGGCGCTTGGGCCGCAGGCGTCGGGCTGGGGCGCCAACCTGATCCACAGTCCCAACGATCCCGCCCTGGAAACCGCGGTCAGCCGCCTGTTCCAGCAGCAGGGGGTGCGGCGCGTTTCGGCCTCCGCCTTCATGGCGCTGACCCCATCGGTGGTGGAACTGGCCGCCAAGGGGTTGAGCCGCGATCCGGCCACCGGCGCGGTCCGCCGCCTGACCCACATCTTCGCCAAGGTCTCGCGGGCCGAGGTTGCCCGCCAGTTCATGGCCCCGGCGCCGCAACGCATGCTGGCCGATCTGGTGGCGCAAGGCATCCTCACCGCTGGAGAGGCCGAACTTGCCGCCGCCATTCCGGTGGCCGAGGACATCACGGTGGAGGCGGATTCCGGCGGCCACACCGACAATCGCCCGCTCACCGTCCTGTTCCCGATCATCCAGCGCCTGCGCGACGAGATGGTCGCCGGCCACGGTTACGACCGCAACATCCGCGTCGGTGCCGCCGGTGGACTGGGCACCCCGGCTGCCTTGGCCGGCGCCTTCGCCATGGGGGCCGCCTATGTCGTCATCGGTTCGGTGAACCAGTCGGCGGCGGAGGCGGGGCAGCCGCTGTCGGTCCGCCGAATGCTGGCCGACATTTCCAGCACAGACGTCACCATGGCGCCCGCCGCCGACATGTTCGAGATGGGCGTGAAGGTCCAGGTGATGAAGCGGGGCACCATGTTCCCCTTCCGCGCCCAGCGGCTGTACGAGCTGTACCGCCGCCATTCCGGCCTGGACGACCTTCCCGCGGCAGAGCGCGCGACTCTGGAGCGGGATGTCTTCCAGGCTCCGCTGGAGGAGATCTGGCGCCAGACCCGCGAGCATTTCGCCATGCGCGACCCGGCGGAGCTGGCGCGCGCCGAGGCCGATCCCCGTCACCGCATGGCGCTGGTCTTCCGCTGGTACCTGTTCAACGCAGCCCGCTGGCCGATGCTGGACGACGGCGCCCGGCGCCATGACTTCCAGGTCTGGTGCGGCCCGGCCATGGGCGCCTTCAATGACTGGGTGAAGGGCAGCTTCCTGGAGGCGGCGGACAAACGCACGGTCGAACAGATCGCCCGCAACTTGCTGGAGGGGCCGCCGTGGTGACCCGCGCCCAGCAGATGCGCAGCGTGGGCCTGCCGGTTCCTGCCGCGGCCTTCACCTGGGTGCCGCGCCGGCTCGCCTGATTTGCCTTTAAGCCCGCTTCCGCCCCAATCCCCATCCGAACATCCGAGACCGCCTTGAAGAACCGTCACCCCATCGCGATCGTCGGCATCGGCGCCATGTTTCCGGGTTCCGGCACCACGCACGGCTTCTGGCGCGACATCCTCGCCGGCCGGGACTGCATCGGCGACGTGCCCGCCACGCATTGGCTGGTGGAGGATTTCTACGACCCGGACCCCGCGGCGCGGACAAGACCTATTGCCGCCGCGGCGCCTTCCTGCCGCCGGCCACGCTGGATCCACTGGAGTTCGGCATCCCGCCCCAGGCGCTGAGCGCCACCGACACCGCCCAGCTGCTGGCGCTGATCGTCGCCAAGGAGACGTTGGACGAGGCCTGCCGCACCCAGTTCCGCGACATCGACCGCAGTCGGACCAGCATCGTGCTGGGCGTGGCGTCCGCCACCGAACTGGTGGGCACCATGGGGGCGCGGCTGCAGCGGCCGGTCTGGGTCAAGGCCCTGCGCGAGGCCGGCCTGCCGGAGGAGGAGGTGACGGCCATCTGCGACCGCATCTCGTCGCACTATGTGGAGTGGCAGGAAAGCAGCTTCCCCGGCGTGCTCGGCAATGTGGTGGCGGGGCGCATCGCCAACCGGCTCGACCTCGGCGGCACCAACTGCGTGGTGGATGCCGCCTGCGCCAGTTCGCTCTCGGCGCTGCTGATGGCGATGAACGAGCTGGAGCTTGGCCATTCCGACATGGTCATCAGCGGCGGCGTCGACGCGCTGAACGACATCTTCATGTACATGTGCTTCAGCAAGACGCCGGCCCTGTCCAAGAGCGGCGATTGCCGGCCCTTCTCCGACGCGTCGGACGGCACCATCGTCGGCGAAGGGCTGGGCCTGTTCGCCCTGCGCCGGCTGGAGGATGCCGAGCGCGACGGAAACCGCATCTATGCCGTCATCCGTGGGATCGGGTCGTCGTCCGATGGCCGCGCCACCAGCGTCTATGCCCCGCGGCCGGAAGGGCAGGCGGTCGCATTGCGCCGGGCCTACGCCGATGCCGGCCATGACCCGCGCAGCGTCGAACTGGTCGAGGCCCACGGCACCGGTACCCGCGCAGGCGACCTCGCCGAATTCACCGCGCTGACCCAGGTGTTCCGGGAAGCCGACGCGGAAGCCGGAGCGTGGTGCGCCATCGGCTCGATCAAGTCGCAAATCGGCCACACCAAGGCCGCCGCCGGTTCCGCCGGGCTGCTGAAGGCGGCGCTGGCCCTGCATCAGAAGGTGCTGCCGCCCACCATCAAGGTCGAGCGACCGGACAGCCGTCTGAATCTCGAGAGCGGCCCCTTCTACCTGAACACCCGTGCCCGGCCGTGGGTGAAGGCGGATGGTCCCCGCCGCGCCTCCGTCAGCTCCTTCGGCTTCGGCGGCAGCAACTATCACGTGGCGCTGGAGGAATATACCGGACCGCGAGCCGCGTCCCGCCTGTGGGCGGGCGGCGCGCTGCTGCTGGTGGGGGGCGCCGATGCGCGGTCCCTGGCCGATGCGGCGCGCACCCTCGGTGCACGCGTGGAGAAGGAAGGTCTGGAGGCGGTCGCCCGCGACAGCCAGATCGCCTTCGATCCGCGGTCGCGCCACCGCCTCGCCATCGTCGCCGCCGATGCCCGTCAGTTCGAGGCGCGTCTGGCGACCGCGCTGACGCAGACGGGTAATTTCAACGCTCCCGGCATCCATCTGGCGGTGGGCGAGGGCGGAGACAAGGGTGGAGGCGGCAAGGTCGCCTTCCTGTTCCCCGGCCAGGGCAGCCAGTATGTGAGCATGGGTGCCGATCTGGCCGTGGCCTTCGACGAGGCCCGTGCCGTCTGGGACGGGCAGGCCGCCCTGCCGGCCATGCCGGGCCAGCCGCCGCTCCATCGCGTGGTCTTCCCGCCGCCCGCCTTCACCCGCGAGGAGGTGGAGGCGCAGGAGGCATCCCTCACCCGGATGATCCACGCCCAGCCCGCCATCGGAACGGCGAGCCTCGCCCTGCTGGCTGTGCTGGAGCGGGCCGGAATCCGCGCCGACGCCGTGGCCGGCCATTCCTTCGGCGAGATCACGGCACTGTGCGCCGCCGGTGTCCTCGACCGCAACACCGCGTTGTCTCTGGCCGCAGAGCGTGCCCGCTGCATGGAAGAGGCCGCAGCCGGCAGCGACGGAGCCATGATCGCGGTTGCCGCCGGTCGCGAGCGTGTCGAGCCGCTTCTGCAGGGACTGGACGTGGTGCTGGCCAACGACAACGGTCCGGAACAGGTGGTCCTGTCCGGTGCGCGGGCGGCAATCGACGGTGCCGCAACCCGGCTGGAGGCCGAGGGGCTGCGGGTGGTCCGGCTGAAGGTCGCCAGCGCCTTCCACTCGCCGGTGGTCGCGCAGGCCGCAGAGACCTTCCGCACCGTCCTTGACGGCACGGCGTTCGGGTCTTTTGCGATCCCCGTCTATGCCAACCTCACCGCCGCCACCCTATGGCGCCGCCGAGGTCCGCGACCTGCTGGCCGGGCAGATCGCCGGCACGGTCCGCTTCCGCGAGACGGTCGAGACGCTCTATGCCGACGGTGTCCGCACCTTCGTGGAGGTCGGGGCCGGGTGCGGTGTTGAGCGGTCTGGTGGCGCAGTGCCTGGGCGATCGTCCGCATCTGGCGGTGGCCCTGGACCGGCGCGGCTCCAACGGCGTCGCCTGCCTGCTGGAGGGGTTGGGCGCGCTGGCGGTGCATGGCCTGCCCGTCGACTTCCAGGCGCTGTGGACCGGCTTCACCGAAGAGCGCAAGCCCAAGCCCGCATCGCCCGCCGCCGTCCGGATCAGCGGCGCCAATTTCGGCAAGATCTACCCGCCGCCGAGCGGGGCCGCGGCATTGCCGAAGCCCAACCCGCCGCGCCCCGCCGTTGCGTCGCCCGCGCCGATTCCCCTGGTACCGGCTAAATCCACCCCGGTCCACTCCCCGTCCATCGAAGAAGCTCCGACCATGGTCACGAACTCTCCCGCTCCGCAGCCGGCGCCCATCCCCGTCGCGACCGCACCGGTTGAGACGATCTATCACCATGTCGCCGACGCCCATGCCGCCTTCCAGCGCGCCATCGCCGAAAGCCATCAGGCTTTCCTGGCGGTCGCCGGTCAGGCGATCCAGAGCCTCAGCGGGGTGCCGGTCCAGCAGGTGGTGGTGACCGCACCGGCGGCACCGTTCGTGCCGGCCGCGCCCGCCATCGCTGCCCCGGCCATGCAGACGCCGACGCCGGCACCGCTGCCGCCGGCCGCGCCGGTTATGCCGGTGCAGAGGCAAGCGCCCGCTCCGGTGGCCCCGCAGCCCGTCGCCGCAGCCAAGCCGCAGCCGGTGGTGGCGCACGCCGCGCCTGTGCCCACGCCCGTTGCTGTTGCCGTTCCCACTCCGCCCGTGGTCAATGCCAGAGACATCGTGCTGGCGGTGATCGCCGACAAAACCGGCTACCCGGTGGACATGCTGACGGCGGAGATGGAGCTTGAGGCCGGTCTGGGCATCGATTCCATCAAGCAGGTAGAGATATTCTCGACCCTGCAGGAACGCATCCTGGCGCTGGGCGACGCCGACATGCGCGAATTGAACGCGCTGAAGACAATCGGCCAGATTCTCGCCATGGCCGACAGCCGCAGCGGAGGCGCCCCCGCACCGGCACCCGCGCCAGCACCAGTTCAGGCGCCCGTGGTGGCGGCCGCGGCTCCATCGGTCGATGTCGGCGCGCTGTTCATGGGGCTGGTGGCCGAGAAGACCGGCTATCCCATCGAGATGCTGAGCCCTGAAATGGAACTGGAGGCCGGCCTCGGCATCGATTCCATCAAGCAGGTCGAGATCTTCTCGGCCCTGGTCGATCGCCTGCCGGAACTGGCCTCGGTCGAGATGCGCGAATTGACCGCGCTCAAGACGGTGGGCGCAGTGATCGCCCGCATCAAGGGCGACGCCCCGGCCGCCCAGCAAGCGCCGGTCCCGCAGACGCAGGCCCTGCCCGCGTTATCGGCCGGCACCCTCCGCACCTGCTCGGTCCTGGAAGAGCGGAAAGCGGGCGGTGCCGACATGCTGCGCGGCCTGACCAGCGTCGCCGTCGTGCCGGATTCGTCCGGTGTCGCCGCCGAGCTGGTGGCGCTGCTGTCGGCCAAGGGCATTGCCGCCCGGATTGCCGACCTGCCGGGCGGGCAGGATGACGCGGTGCTGTTTCTGGCCGGGCTCGACGGCGCCGATGCCGCTTCGGCCGCCGACCTGCATTGGCGGGCGCTCGCCGTGGCGAAGGCCGCCGACGCCCGTTTGGGCAAGATCGGCGGGGCCTTCGTCACCGTCGAGAAGGGCGGCGAGGCATGGCTGGGGCTTGGCGGCCTCGTCCTGACGGCGGCCCATGAATGGCCGGCGGCGCGGGTGAAGGCCATCGAGTTGGAGCCGGGAAGCCGCTCCGCCGCCGAACTCGCCCGTGCGCTCGCCGCCGAGATCGCCATCGGGGACGGCGATGCGGAGGTCCGCCTCGCCGCAGACGGCAAGCGTCTCGTGCGCACTCTGCGCCAACATGAGGCGGCAGACGGTCCGCTGCCGCTGCAGGAGGGCGCGGTGATCGTCGTTTCCGGCGGGGCGCGCGGCGTGACCGCCGTGGCGCTGGAGCAGCTGTCCCGCCGCGTCCGTCCGACCCTGGTCATTCTGGGCCGCAGCGATCCCAACGCGGCACCGGTTCTGCCGGGCATGGCCGAGGATGCGGACGAGTCCACCATCCGCCGGGCGGTGATCGCCGGTCCCGGTGCCGGCCGGCAGCCGCGCGAGATCGAGGCTATGGTCAAGGCCATCCTGTCCGCCAACGAGGCGCGCGCCACCATCCGCCGGCTGGAAGCGGCGGGTGCGCGCGTCCGCTATTGCCGTGCCGACGTGCGCGACGCCGCGTCGGTCGCGCAAGCGCTGGTGGCTGTCCGTGCCGAGGCCGGGCCGATCTCCGGCATCGTCCATGGCGCCGGCGTGCTGGCCGACAAACGCATCGCCGACAAGACACGCGACCAGTTCGACGCCGTCTTCGGCACCAAGGTGGGGGGCATTGCCAATCTGCTGGCCGCCACCCGCGAGGATCCGTTGCGGGTCATCTGCCTGTTCTCCTCCATCGCGTCGCTGCACGGCAATGCCGGGCAATGCGACTACGCCATGGCCAACGGCGTTCTGAACGCTGTCGCGCGGGCGGAGGCGGCCCGCCGGCCGGATTGCACGGTCAAGGCCATAGCCTGGGGGCCGTGGGACGGCGGCATGGTCGGACCGGCGCTGAAACAGCATTTCCGCCGCATGTCGGTCGAGCTGATCGCACCGGCTGACGGCGCCGACTTCATGCTGTGCGAACTGGCCCAGCCGCCGGCCGGCGAGGCCGTCGTCTCCTGCATCGGGCGTTCGGCCGCCGCGGGTGCTGCCGTCGGACGGGCGGCATGAACCGGTTCCCGCCATCGCCATCATCGGCCATGGCTGCGTGCTGCCCGGCGCCCTTGGTCCGGCGGAGCTATGGCAGGCCGTCGTCGAGGGGCGGGATTTGTTGCGTCCGGTGCCGCCGGGCGTCTGGCGTGTCGATACCGCAAAGGCGCTGTCGCCCCAGGCGCCCGAGCGCTCGGCGACCGACCGGGGCGGCTATGTGCAGGGCTTCGACGCCATCTTCGACCCCAACGGTTTCGCCTGCCCGGCGGAGGAGTTGGGCGGGCTCGATCCGTTGGTGCTCTGGCTGGTCCACAGCGGGCGCGAGGCGCTGCGCGAGGCCGGGCTGGACATCGCCCAGCGCGGGCGCTGCGGCCTGATCGCCGGCAACCTGTCCTACCCGACCGCCAGCCTCAGCGCCTATGCCGAATCGGTCTGGCTGGACCGGGAGGGACCGAAGCCGGCCAACCGCTTCTCGTCGGGGCCTGCCGGCGCAGCTGGCCGCCCGTGCCCTTGGCCTTCAGGGGCCGGCCTTCTGCCTGGATGCCGCCTGCGCGTCCTCGCTCTATGCCGTCAAGCTGGCCTGCGACCAGTTGCATGACGGTCACGCCGACCTGATGATGGCGGCGGGCGTCAACCGTGGCGACGACCTGTTCCTGCATATGGGCTTCACCGCGCTGAACGCGCTCAGCCCCACCGGCCGCAGCCGGCCCTTCCACCGCGAGGCCGACGGACTGATCCCCGCCGAGGGGGCGGCCTGCGTGGTGCTGAAGCGGCTGGACGATGCGGTGCGCGACGGCAACCGCATCCTCGGCGTCATCCGCGGCATCGGCCTGTCCAACGACGGGCGCAGCCGCGGCTTCCTCGTTCCCGACGCCGGTGGGCAGGAGCGCGCCTTGGCCGCG
The DNA here is from genome assembly GCF_015390205.1 of Azospirillum sp. INR13. Taxonomy (NCBI): domain Bacteria; kingdom Pseudomonadati; phylum Pseudomonadota; class Alphaproteobacteria; order Rhodospirillales; family Azospirillaceae; genus Azospirillum; species Azospirillum sp. INR13. Next base: position 121,656 of record NZ_VUOI01000006.1, on the reverse strand, counting down.
GCCTACACTCAGGCGGGTTTCGGGCCGGAGACGGTGTCGCTGCTGGAATGCCACGCCACCGGCACGGCGCTGGGCGACGCCACCGAGATCGCCAGCATGGGCCGGGTCTTCGCCGAGCTGAGGGATGTGCCGATCGGGTCGCTGAAGTCCAACCTGGGCCACCTGATCGCCGCCGCCGGTCTGGCCGGCATGGTCAAGGTGATCCAGGCGATGGCGGCCGGCATCCGCCCGTCGACTCTCCATGCCGATGCGGCACCGCTGGACGTCATCGGCGCCTCGCCCTTCCGTCTGCTGGACCGCGCGGAGCCGTGGGAAGCGGAAGGGCCGCGTCGGGCCGGCATCAGCGCCTTCGGCTTCGGCGGCAACAACGCGCATCTGGTGCTGGAGGAATGGCGGCCCGCCACCGTCTCCGTCCCGGTCGCCGTTCCCCCGCCGCCCTTTCGCGTGGCCGTCGTCGGGCTCGCCGTCGTCACTGCCGCCGATGACTTCGCCGCGGCGCTGGCCGCTCCACCGGCGGAAGACTCTCCGCGCGCCTTGGACAGCATTACGCTGGATCTCGCCGCCACCCGCGTCCCTCCCGCCGACCTGCAGCATGCCCTGCCGCAGCAGCTTCTGGCGATGAAGGCGGTGGCCCGCGCCGTCGCCGATGCGCCGGCCCTGCCGGCGGCTACCACCGGCGTGCTGATGGGCATGGGCTGCGACGCCGAGGTGGCGCGGCGCGGCCTGGGCGTGCGGCTTGCCGACCTGTGTGCTCCGACGCCAACGTGGATCTCGGTCCCCCGCTGAACGCGGCCGGCGTCATCGGCACCATGCCCAACATCGTCGCCAACCGCTTCAACGCCCAGTTCGACTGGCGCGGTCCCAGCCATTCGGTGTCGGCGGAGGAGCTGTCGGGCATCGCCTCGTTGCGCATCGCCGCCCGCGCCCTGGTGACGGGAGAGCTGACGCGGCGGTGGTCGGCGCGGTCGACCTGTCTTGCGAGCCGGTGCACCGCAGGGCGCTGGCCGCTCTGCGTCCCGATCTCGACACGCCCGGTGACGCCGCCGTCGTCCTGGTGCTGCGCCGTGCGGAGTGCGCCGAGGCCGCCGGCGAGCCGATCCACGCCATCCTCGACCTGTCCTCCGCCACCGGAGCCGAGTTCACCATCGCCGGGCCGCAAGGGGCGAGCCCCGTCACCCGCCGCTTCGGCCATGCCCATGCGGCGTCGGGTCTGCTGCATGTGGCCGCCGCCGTCGTCGCCTGCCGCGGACGCATGAAGCCCGGGGAGGGCGCCGCCCAGCCCTGGCTGGATTCCGGACGCCTGCGCGCACGCGTGCGCGTCGAGGCGCTGGGCGGAGCGACCGACGGGCTATTGGTGGAAAGCGGCGATGTCTACGAACCGGTCATATTGCCGCCGGCCACGCGCCTGCGCTGGTTCGCCGCCGCCGACCGGGCGGAGCTGTGCGTGCGAATTCGGCGCGGCGAGGATGGCGGGCAGGGTCCGGTGCGGCTGGCCTTCGCCTGTCCGGCCGGCAAGGAGGCCGAGACCCTGTCCCGCGCGGTGAGCGTTGCCGAGGGACGGGAGGTCGCCGCCGGCGGCATCCATTTCGGCGAGCGGCCGCTCGGTGGCGGTCTGGCGCTGGTCTTCACCGGGGCTGCGGCGGCTTACGAGGGGATGGGACGCGAGCTTTTCTTGTCGATGCCCGATGTCGGCCGGGGCGTGACCGCGCGCTTCCCCATCCTCGCCCATGCGGCGGAGCGGCTGTACGGATCGACCGAGCCGCTCGACGCCATGGCGCAGCTGCAGACCTGCGCCCTGATCTGCCAGACCCATGCGGAGGTGAGCCGCGGTGTCCTCGGCCTGCGGCCCGATGCGGTGATGGGGCTGTCCTCCGGCGAGACCAACGCGCTGTTCGCTGGCGGGGGTGTGGTGGGACATGGGCGCCATGTTCGCGGAGATCGACGCGTCGGGCATCTATGGCCGCCATCTGACCGGCGACTGCCTTGCGGCCGCGCAATCCTGGGGGCAGGCGGGTGCCGCAGACTGGCGCAACTGGCGCCTGCTGGCCCCGATCGAGGAGGTGGAGGCGGCACTGGCCGGTCTGCGACGGGTTGTCGATCACCATCGTCAATGCTCCGCAGGATTGCGTGATCGGTGGCGACGCCGACGCCTGCCGTCAGGTGATCGCCCGCATCGGGGCGCACCGCGCCTTGCCGCTCGGCCAGGACATGGTGGTGCATTGCGCGGAGATGGAGCCCTGCGCGTCGGTCTGGCGCCGGATTCACAGCCGGGAGACCACGCCGCCCGAGGGGATCGCCGTCTATGCCAACGCCTTCGGCGAAGCCTACCGGCCATCGGTCGAGCTGTGCGCCGAGGCGCTGACCCGTCAGGCGCTGGAACGGGTGGACTTCCCCCGCACGATCCGCCGCGCCCATGACGACGGGCTGCGGATCTTCGTCGAGCATGGTCCGCGCAACGCCCTGACCCGCTCCATCGCCGCCACGCTGGCCGGCCGCGAGCATCTGGCGGTCAGCCTGGACCATCCCGGCCGTGCGCCGCTGGAACAGCTGGCCCATGTGGCGGCCGAACTGTTCGCCGCCGGGCAGGAGCCCGCCATGGCCGAAGTCGCCCGCCGCCTGGAGCGCCGGACCGCCGCGCCGCCGGTCCAACCCCTGACCTTCGCCGCCCATGCCGCGCCCGTCGCGGTCGTTCTCGGACAGCCGATGCCCCCCGCACCGCCCCTGCCGCCGGTCGCCGACCTTCCGCCGCCCGATCTGGCGGCCCGCCGCCCCCTGGATGAGGCGTCTGAGCCGGAACCGATTTTTGCAGTCCCCACGTCCGACAGTCCAATCGCCCGCATCCTCGCCCGTACGGCGGAGCTTCACACCGGCTACCTGAAGACCGCGTCGGATCTGCACCGGACCTACCTGCAGGGTTTCGGGGTGCCGACGCTGTCCGCGCTCCCTCCCGCTCTCCCTCTCCCCGGGGGGGAGAGGGGATCGTCCCAGCTGGACCGTCCGCTCTGGGACCGCGCCCAGTTGGAAATCCTGGCGTCGGACAAGGTGTCCGACATCTTCGGCCCGCTGTTCGCGCAGCAGGACGGCTACGCGCGTCAGGTCCGCATGCCGGAGCCGCCGCTGCTGCTGGTGGACCGAGTCATGTCCATCACCGGCGAGCCGGGCAGCATGGAGCTTGGCTCCATCGTCACCGAGACGGACGTCACGCCCGACAGCTGGTATCTGCACAACGACCGCATGCCGGTGGGGCTCGCCATCGAATCCGGGCAGGCCGACCTGCTGCTGATCTCCTGGCTGGGTGCCGATTTCCGCAACAGGGGCGAGCGCGTCTACCGCCTGCTGGGCTGCGAGATGACCTATCACGAGGGTGGCCTGCCGCGGGTGGGCGATACCCTGCGCTACGACATCCACATCGACGGCCATGCCCGGATGGGCGAGGTCGGGCTGTTCTTCTTCCATTACGACTGCCGCATCGGCGACCGGCTGGTGCTGTCGGTGCGCAACGGGCAGGCCGGTTTCTTCACCGATCACGAGCTTGCCGACTCCGGCGGCGTGCTGTGGAGCGCCGAGGAGGACCGGCCCAAGGACGGCGCGCGCCTGGACCCGCTGTCCTGTCCGTCGCGCCACCGCTCCTTCACCGCCGAACAGCTGGATCTCTGGACCGCCGGCCGGGCCTTCGCCTGTTTCGGCGAGGGGTTCGAACTGGCCGGCAGCCACCAGCGGACCCCGGCGATCCCGCAGGGGCGCATGCGCCTGATCGACAGCGTGAGCGCCTTCGAACCGCAGGGCGGCCCCTGGGGTCGTGGATATCTGCGGGCGGAAAGCCATGTCCCGGCCGATGCCTGGTTCTATGCCGGCCACTTCAAGAACGATCCCTGCATGCCCGGCACGCTTATGGCCGAGGGGGCGGTGCAGGCGGTGGCGACCTTCATGGCGGCCGGCGGCTTCACCATCGGGCGCGATGCCTGGCGGTTCGAGCCGGTGCCGGACGAGCCCGCCCGCTTCGTCTGCCGCGGGCAGGTGATCCCCGACGCCGCCCATCATCTGGTCTATGAGGTCTTCGTCGAGGAGATCGAGGACGGCCCGACGCCCATCGTCCGGGCCGCGCTTCTGTGCAGCGCCGACGGCTTCAAGGTCTTCCACTGCCGTGCCTTCGCCGTCCGCATGGTTCCCGACTGGCCGCTGGGCCACGGGCGTCATGTCCTGCCGGCGCTGGCGGAGGCGCCGCGGATCGTCGGCATCCGCGGCGACGTGCGCGGCGATTACGAGGCGCTGCTGGCCTGTGCCTGGGGGGCGCCGTCGCTGGCATTCGGCAGCATGTATGCCCGCTTCGACGCCGGGCGGGTGCCGCGCCTGCCGGGGCTGCCCTATCACTTCATGACCAGCGTGGTGTCGGTGGACTGTCCGGCCGGGGAGCCGACCGTCGGCGGCACGCTCCTCGTCGATTACGCGGTGGAGCCGGAGGCGTGGTACTTCGCCCGCAACGCCGCGCCGGTCATGCCGTTCTGCGTGCTGATGGAGGTGCTGCTGCAGCCCTGCGGCTGGCTGGCCTCCTATATGGGTTTCGCGCTCGCCTCCACCGAGGATCTGGCGATCCGCAACCTGGACGGCGACGCCGCCCGCGTGATGGCCGAGGTGACGCCCGCCGACACCCGCATCCGCACCGAGGCGACGCTGACCCGCTTCTCCCGCGCCGGAGGCATCACCCTGATCGCCTTCAAGGTCAGTGCCTGGGTCGACGACCGGCCGCTGATGGAGCTGGAGACCTCCTTCGGCTTCTTCGCGTCCGCCGCGCTGGCGAAGCAGAACGGCCTTCCTCCCTTGCCGGACGACGATGCGCGGGGGATCGCGCCCGCCATGGCCGTCGTGGAGCCGCGCCGCACGAGGCTGGCGGAGGGAATGCTGAGCATGGTGGACGAGGTCACCGGCTGGTGGCCTGAGGGTGGCGCCAATGGCCTGGGGCTGGTCCGCGGCCGGCAGGTGGTCGATCCGGAATCCTGGTACTTCAAGGCCCATTTCTTCCAGGACCCGGTTCAGCCCGGCTCGCTGGGGGTCGAGGCGCTGCTGCAATTGCTGGAGCGCGCCATGGTCCTGGCGGGGGCTGGACGGCGAACTGCCTTGCCCGCGCTTCGAAGGGGCGGCCCTGGACGTGCCGCTGCGCTGGAAATATCGCGGTCAGGTGGTCCCCACCAACCGGACCGTCACCACCGAGATCGAGATCTTGCGGATCGAGCGCGACGAGCGCGGCATCCTGGCCGTCGCCCGCGGCAGCCTGTGGGCCGACGACCTGCGCATCTACGAGGTGGACGGGCTGGCGGCGCGTCTGGTGCCCGGCGATGGCGGCGGCAACGGCGGCATCCGTCTGGATCTGGACAGCGCTCCCTGGCTCGGCGACCATCGCCCCACCCATACCGCAGCCGCGGTCCCGCTGACCTGTCTCGCCGACATCATGGCAGCGGCTCTTGGGGACTGCGTCGCCGCCCTGGAGGATGTCAGGGTGCAGCGCTGGGCGACGGTGCCGGTGACGCTGGTTCGGGCGGTGGAGCCCGACGGGCGCGTCACACTGCGGGACGAGGGCGGCATCCTGGCGACCGGCCGGGTGGTGCGGGCGGACGCATGGCCGGCCCCGCCGCAGCCCTTCACCCCCCTGGAGGATGCCCGGCCCTCGCCTTGCCCCTATGCCGCGGCGGAGCTGTTCCACGGCCCGGCCTTCCGGATGCTGAGCGGGTTGCGAACCGGCTCCCGCGGCGCATCGGCTGATCTGGATGCGGCCAAGGCGGCGCGGGTGCCGGGGCCGATCGGTCCGGCGCTGCTGGATGCCGGGCTCCATGCCACGCCCCGCCATGCCCCCGAACTCTGGTGGGGAGACAGGGCTGCAGGGATGCTCGCCTATCCCAGTGCCATCGAGCGGCTGAGCTTCTTCGGTCCGACACCGCGCGACGGCATGGTCCGCATCGAGGTGCGTGCGCTTCCCTTTGATGCCCAGGGGCGTGCCCGGTCGCGGCTGCAATGGATTGCCGATGGCAGGGTATGGGCCGAAATGGAGCTTGCCGACGTGCTGTTCCCCAAGGGCGCGCTCGGCAACGCGCCCGCCCTGGCGCGGCAGGCGTTCCTGCGCGACCGCAAGCCGGCACCCGGCGTGCGCCTGTCGCGGGCGGAGAACGGCGCCAGCCGGCTGAGCGCCCGCGAGGTGGCGGCGAGCAACTGGCTGCCGGGAACCCTGGAGAGCCTCTATGGCGTGTCGGGCAACCCCGCCGACATGGCCCGCGCCATTGCCGCAAAGGAGCATGCGGCGGCGCAGCTCGGCGTCCATCCGGGTGTGGTGACGGTCGAGGGCGATGTCGCCCGCTGCGCCGGCGCGCCGCTCAATCCGGTTCCGCTGTCTGTCGGTCGCGACGGGAACGATTGGGTGGTGAGCGGTACGGTCCCCGCCGCTCCCGACATCGCGCCGCTCAAGGCCTTCTGGCGCTCCCGTCTGGGGACCGGGGACTGGCCGGTGGAGGATCTGTTCTCGGCCCTAGCCGCCGAGTTCGTCGGTCAGGTGCGCGTGGCGGAGCCGGAGCAACTCGCCCGCATCCGCGACCGCGGCGCGCTGTTCCTCGGCAACCATCAGGTGGCGGTGGAGTCGCTGACCTTCACGCTGGTGGCCGCCGCCCTGACCGGCCGCCCGATCCTGACGGTCGCCAAGGCGGAGCATCGCAACACTTGGCTGGGTAGCCTGCTGGCCCTGTCCGGCAGCGCTCCGGGGCTTTGCCTGCCGCAGATGATGCTGCTGTTCGACCGGGAGGATCCGGCGGCCATGCTGGGGCTGGTGGAGCAGGCATGCGACGCGGTGAGGCGGGACGGCATGTCGATCATGGTCCATGCGGAGGGCACGCGGTCGCTGTCCTGCCGGGCGCCGGTGTCCCGGCTGTCCGGGGTGTTCCTGGATCTGGCGGCGAGGCTGGAGGTTCCCATCGTGCCGGTCCGCTTCGCCGGCGCCCTGCCGGTGGAGCCCGCGCCGGAGCGGCTGGAGTTCCCGCTGGGCTTCGCACGTCAGGACATCCACATCGGCGCCCCGCTGTGGCCGGACGACCTGGCGAGCCTGCCCTTGGCGGAGCGCAAGAGGGCCGTCCTCGACGCCATCAACGTGACCGGCCCTGGACTGACCGGCGAGTGTCCGAACGAACCGCGTCCCGACTTCGAAGCGGCGGCGAGGGCGATTGCCTCCACGCAAGGGCTCGCCTTGCCCCGCGCGGCGACCCTCCAGGCGGTGTCGAACGCGATCCCATGCGATCGTCCGCTGGCCCGTCTCGCCCGCAGCATCGCGGCGGGGGAGGGGGTGGAGGAGGCCGACCCGTGGCTGTCCGCCCTGGCCGGCTGGTTCCGAAATCAGTAGATGGGGATGCCCACGACCATCAGCCCGAAGACGCCGAGGATGGCATGGGACACGCTGCTGCCGACCAGCGATCCCTGCCGGGCGAAGATCCAGCCCCAATAGAGGCCGATGGGAACACCGCGAGCGCGAGCGCGATGGACACATGCAGGTGGGTGGCGCTGAACAGCATGTTGGACAGGACGATGGCCTCCGCCGTCTTGTATTTGCTGGTCAGGAAAAGCTGGAAGGACGCCTGGGTGCCGCGGGCGATGGTTTCCTGGATCGGCGTAAAGGCGCAATAGGCGCTGCCGTAGAAAAGGATTTCGCCCAGCGACAGCCCGGTGGACCGCGCGAAGTCGAACACCGGCTGCCCTTGCAGGGATGGGATCATCGTCACGCCGATCCATTTCAGAACGACGATCAGCAGGGCGATGGGGATGGACAGCACCACGCCTTCCAGCGCGTTGCGCCGCCAGTTCTTCAGGGTGAAACCATAGGCGCTGGGCGGCCAGGGGCTGGTCTTGACGGTGCGGTACACGCCGAAGGCGAAGGCGGTCAGGATCGGCAGGCTGATGAGGGAGGTGTCGGGAACCACCTTGCTGAGCGCCGTGGTGACGCCCAAAGCGAACATGTAGAAGCAGAGGCCGACCAGCAGGCGGAAGATGAACTTGCTCATCTCCACGCGGTTCTCGGCCTCGTTCAACTGGCGGCGCAGGGTCTGGACCGTCACCTCGTTGGTGCGGCGCAGGCGTGCGGCCAGCTCATAGGCCAGATTGATCTTGAGACGGCCGTCCACGCCGAGCCGGCTGTCGGGGTGTTCGCGCAGGCGGGCGAGCGGAACGGCGATGACCTCGCTGTCCTCGGTCGCGCGGACGGCGCCGGAGCGCGGGCCGCTGTCCAGCAGCGATACCTCGCCGATGGACTGGCCCGCCGTCAGCAGGGCGAGCCGGTGGCGGACGTCGCTGCCCTCCTCGCGCTTCAGGACCTCGAAGCTGCCGGAGAGGATGAAGAAGAGCGCGTCGCCGGGATCGCCCTCTTCGAACAGAAGCTGGCCCTGGGGATCTTGCAGGGGCCATCCATGATGGCGGCCAGCTGCCGGATGTTCTCGTCCGAAAAGCCTTCCAGAAGAGGCGCGCTCCTCAGACGCTCGTCGATTTCCAGATGCCGCGCATCCGACGGCGCGCCACCAACAACGTCCATCTCATCCCCCTCGCCCGAAAAGCGCGGGCACCTTAACGCAAGGGAGAAGGGGTTAGAAGTGACATGAGAAATCGGAACGCGCCCGGCTCACACGACGCAGAGGCAGGCACCCTCCTGGTCCATGGCGACGGAATCGACGGCGACCGGCAGTTTCTGCGCCTTCGCCGGCATCTTGGGCCGGTGGGCCTCGCCGCGGCAGGCATCGATCGGCACATCCTCCCCCTGCATCAGCGGGCAGCGCTCGAAGATCTCCGCCACCCAGTCGACGAAGACCCGCACCTTCGGCGACAGATGGCGGTTCTGCGGATAGAGGGCGGAGATCGGCATCAGGGCCGGGCGCCAGTCCGGCAGGATCTCCACCAGGGCGCCGCTGCGCAGATGGGGCAGGGCCATGAAGCGGGCGGGCTGGATGATGCCGAGCCCCTCCACCCCGCAGGTGACGTACGCGTCGGCGTCGTTGACCGAGACGGTGCCGGCCATCTTCACCTCGCGCTCCACCCCGTCGCGCTCGAAGCTGGGCTCGTGGACCTTGCCGGTCCGGGTGAAGTATTTGACGGCGACGTGGCTTTGCAGTTCGTCCAGCGTCTTCGGCGTGCCGTGGGCGGCGAGGTAGGACGGGCTGGCGCAGGTCACCGACCGGAAGGCGCCGACCCGCCGGGCGATCAGGCTGGAATCCTGAAGCTCGCCGACGCGCAGGACGCAGTCCACCCCCTCCTGGATCAGGTCGATGGGCCGGTCGCTGAGCCCCAGCATCAGTTCGATGTCGGGATAGGCGCTGTGGAACTCGTGGATCGCCGGGATGATGACCAGCCGGCCGATGGAGCCCGGCATGTCCACGCGCAGCCGGCCGCGCGGCGTCTTGCGCGCGCTGGTGAAGGAGGATTCGACCTCCTCCAGTTCCTGCAGGATGCGGGTGGCGCCCTCCAGATAGGCGGCGCCGTCCAGCGTCAGGTTCAGCTTGCGCGTCGTCCGCTGCAGAAGCCGGACGCCCAGCGACGCCTCCAGGTTCTGGATGGTGGTGGTGACGGAGGCGCGCGGCAGCCCCAGCGTGTCGGCCGCCTTGGTGAAGCTGTTTGCCTCCACAACCCGAACGAAGACGCGCATCGCGTGAAGCTTGTCCATGGCCGTCCTGTCCCGCCCTGCGTCGGCACCGCTCCCGGGCATGGGTGGTGCCGCTGGTTGAAGAGGCGCTATTTAACCACGACACGCGCCGCTGTCGATCATTCGGACGGACATGGCTGGGCAGATGGACCGGCGGAGGGCGCTACGGTTCGCTGTAGCTGGTGGGGATGATGCGCAACTCAAAGCGGGCGGGGTCCTGCTGGAAGATCAGGCCGCCGAAGCGTTCGGAGTAGGGTGGGAGATAGTCGAACTCGGCCTCCACCGCCTCGACCACACGGTCACCGGACCGCAACTCCCCGCGCACGCGCAGAGTGGCGGCGGTGGCGGTGGTGCGGTTGCGGATCTGGAAGCGCACGGTGTGGCCATGGCCACTCGCCTGCGTCTCCACGACGGTGATGTCGATCCTGCCGGGCACCTCGCCGTGCTCCCGCAGGCCGTACTGCACCATGTAGGCGATCATCGCGGCGATCAGCAGGGCGCCGATGCCCGCCACGACCCATTCCAAGGGGGAGGTCGGCGTCGCCCGCTCGGTCTCGCTCCTGCCCGTCTTCCGGTCCGCCGGTTGCGGCGGAGGCCGGGTCCGCTCCGTCGCGGAGTCCTTGGGCCGGGGGGCCGGTGCGTCTTGCGGGGTCATGGGGCCCTCTCTTCCCGTCACAGGATCAGGCGGGCGGCTGCTGCGCCGATGGCGCAGGGGAAGCCCAGGACGACGGTGGCGCTGATGATCTCGGCCAGCCCCGTGCCGTCGGTCCGGCCGAAGGTCCACAGCAGATAGAGGCAGATCGCCAGCACGATGACGTAGCCGACGACGGTGAAGCGCAGGAACAGGCTCCAGAATCCCACGCCGCCGGGCGGCTTCGACCCGCCGGGCAGTTCCACCGCATAGACGAAGGCGTGCATCAGCACGAGCGACAGCAGCAGAAGCGCGATTTCCCGCCACGGATCCATCATGTAGGACAGCAGGACCATCTCCTCCGTCGGGGCGACGTTGAGGCCGAGGAAGAGCGCGCCGACCGCCATCAGGAACAGCTCCTGCCCGTAGGTCATGGAGTCCTGGCGCTGCATGCTCTCGGCCGACTTCTCGCCCAGCTGGTCGCGGGCCAGCATGGCGCCGATGGCGGCGGGGAAGCTCTGCAGCGCGATCTTGCCGATCACCTCGCGCGCGGCATGTCGAAGGACAGCACCTTGAAGATGCCGAGGATGACGGCCGACATCGTCACCGCCACCGCGATGGCGACGAAGGCGTCGGCGATGTCGTCGCGCAGGCTGGCGTTGGTCTTGAAGCCGCTGACCACCGACAGGCCGATCAGCAGCGGGATCAGCAGGACCAGCAGCAGCACCAGCCGCCAAGGCGTCATGGTGAAGCCGATCCACCACATCTCCATGGTCATCAGCATCGGCAGCGAGAAGATCAGCGCCCCGGCGAAGGCGCGCGCCAACCCCACCAGGAAGGACCGGTTGTCCTCGTAGGCGGGCCGGCCGGTATCGGCGGTCATGCATCGTCTCCCCAACCCGGCCGCGCGGTCGTCGCAGCCCGCTTCCCAGGGTCAACACTCAAGGCCACGCATAGGTTTCCGCGCTCTCCGAAGGAAGATGAGGGTGCCGAGGAAACCGCTGAGCCTCTGCTGTGTTGACCCTGGTGGGACCATGGGGCGCGGGGCGACGAGCCTTCCCCATTGACGGCAGGAGGTGGCATGGACGGGCCGAGCCGGCGAACAGCGCGAAATCCTCTGCGGCCGGTCCTGCCGGCGGCGGTTCTGGCGCTTGCCGGGTGCGAGGGGCGGCAGTCGGCGCTCGATGCGGCCGGCGTCAGTGCGCAGGAGATCCTGGTCACCAGCTGGATCCTGTTCATCGGCGGGGCCGTGATCTTCCTGGTGGTGATGGCGCTGGCGCTCTATGCCGCCTTCGTCCGGCCGGAGCGCTTTCCCGGCCGCCGCGCCTGGGTGATCGGCGGCGGCATCCTGTTCCCGGTCGTCACGCTTACCGCGCTCCAACTGCATGAATTCGCCCTGGCCCGCCGACTGGCGACGCTGGCGCCGGAACCCGCCTTCGTGGTGGAGGTCACCGGGCTGATGTGGTGGTGGGATGTCCGCTACCTCGTGCCGGGGCAGGAACCGCTGCGCGCCGCCAACGAGATCGTGCTGCCCGCCGGGAAACCGGTGGAGATCAGGGTGGCCAGCGCCGACGTCATCCACAGCTTCTGGGTGCCCAGCCTCGCCGGCAAGATCGACATGATCCCCGGCCATGTGAACCGCCTGCCGCTGGTGGCGCAGCGGCCGGGGCTCTACCGCGGCCAATGCGCCGAATACTGCGGGGCGCAGCATGCCCTGATGGCCTTCGACGTGCGGGTTCTGCCGGCCGGCGAGTTCGACGCCTGGATGGCGGCGCAGCGCCGCCCGGCGCCGGAACCGCCGACGCCGGAACTGGTGCGTGGCCGCGATGCCTTCTTCGCGCTCGGCTGCCAGTCCTGCCATGCGGTGCGCGGCACCGAGGCGGCGGGGCTGGCCGGGCCGGACCTGAGCCGCATCGGCGCGCGTGCCTCGCTCGCCGCCGGGACGCTGCCGACGCGGGTGGAGACCATCGCCGCCTGGATCGCCGGCGCCCAGCACATCAAGCCCGAAAACCGCATGCCGTCCTTCGACGTGACCGATGGCGAGACCCTGCATGCCATGGCCGCCTGGCTGGAGAGCCTGAAATGACGCTGCGTACCGACGAGCCCCGCGACGAGTTCCCCGGCGGCCGGACGACTCCCAGCCCCATTCCCCGACCGCCGGGCGAGGAGGAGGAACTGCTCCGCCTCTGGCGTCTGCCGCAGGGTATCGCGCGCGTCACCGCGGTGAACAACACCAAGGTCGGCGTCTGGTACATCGGTACGGCGCTGCTGTTCTTTCTGATCGCCGGGGTGCTGGCGCTGGTGATGCGGCTGCAGCTGGCGATGCCCGGAAACGACCTGCTCGACCATGGCACCTACAACCAGTTCTTCACGGTCCACGGCACCGGGATGATGTTCCTGTTCGCCGTGCCGATCGTCGAGGCCATCGGCGTCTTCCTGCTGCCTTCCATGCTGGCGGCGCGCGACCTGCCCTTCCCCGGCTGTCGGCCTTCGCCTTCTGGGCCTACTTCTTCGGCGGCATATTCTTCTTCTGCTCGCTGATCTTCGACGCCGCCCCCGACGGCGGCTGGTTCATGTATCCGCCGCTGACCAGCTACGAGCATTCGCCCGGCATCAACACCGATTTCTGGCTGCTCGGCATCGGCTTCATCGAGATCTCGGCCATTGCCGGGGCCATCGAGATCGTGATCGGCATCCTGCGCACCCGTCCGCCGGGCATGACGCTGGACAAGCTGCCGATCTATGCCTGGTCGATGCTGGTGATGGCGGGGATGATCATCTTCGCCTTTCCCGCCGTCATCGTCGCCACCGCCCTGCTGGAGATCGAGCGCGCCTTCCACTGGCCCTTCTTCATCGCCGAGCGCGGCGGCGACCCGCTGCTGTGGCAGCATCTGTTCTGGTTCTTCGGTCATCCGGAGGTCTACATCATCTTCCTGCCGGCGGCCGGGCTGGTGTCGATGATGGTGCCGACGCTGGCCCGCCGGCCGCTGGTGGGGCATGACTGGGTGGTGCTGGCGCTGGTCGGCACCGGGTTCTTCAGCTTCGGACTGTGGGTCCACCACATGTTCGCCACCGGCATCCCGTCGCTGTCGCTCAGCTTCTTTTCCGCCGCCAGCATGGCGGTGGCGGTGCCCAGCGGCATCCAGGTGTTCGCCTGGATCGCCACGCTGGGGGCGGGGCGGGTACAATGGACCGTCGCCACCCATTTCCTGTTCGGCTTCCTGTTCATCTTCGTGCTGGGCGGGCTGACCGGGGTGATGGTGGCGGTGGTGCCGTTCGACTGGCAGGCCCATGACAGCTACTTCATCGTCGCGCACCTGCATTACGTGCTAATCGGCGGCATGGTGTTCCCTGTCTTCGCCGGGCTGTACCACTGGTGGCCGACGCTGAACGGCCGGCTGCTGTCGGAGCGGCTGGGGCGCTGGGCCTTCTGGCTCATGTTCATCGGCTTCAACGTCGCCTTCTTCCCCATGCACATCAGCGGCCTGCTGGGCATGCCGCGCCGGGTCTACACCTATCCCGGCGATCTCGGCTGGAACCTGCTGAACATGATCTCCACGGTCGGTTCCTTCGTTCTGGCCCTGGGCGTGCTGCTGGTGCTGATCGACATCGCGCGCAGCGCCTTCGGCGGCGGCCGGAAGGCGCCCGACAATCCATGGAACGCCGGGACGCTGGAATGGCTGCCGAACGAGCTTTACGGCACCCGCAGCATCCCGCACGTCACCGGCCTCTATCCCTTGTGGGACAAGCCGGACCTGTCGCGCGAGGTGCGCGAGGGCGCGCATTTCCTGCCCGGCGCCCCGACCGGCCGGCGCGAGACCATCGTCACCAGCCCGATCGAGGCCAAGCCGCAATATCTGATGCCGTTGCCCGGGCCGCATTGGGGCCCATTCCTGGCCGGGCTGTTCACTGCGGTGCATTTCATGTGCCTGACCGTGCAGTGGTATTATCCCTCCCTGATCCCGGCGGTGCTGGCCATCGCCATGGTGATCTGGTGGGTTTGGGGCCTTGATGCCGGCACCGACCGACCGCCGCAGGATGTCGGCGGCGGCTGGCGCGTGCCGGTCTACGTCCAGGGGCCGAAGAACCATTCCTGGTGGGGCGTGGTGGTCCTGATGCTGGTGGACGGCACGGCCTTCGCCTGCCTGATCTTCACCTACCTGTTCCTGTGGACGGTCAGCCCCGATGTCTGGCCGGCGGGTGGAGACGGGCTGCCGGGCCTGCCCTGGCTGGCCGGCGGGCTGGCGCTGTGGGGGCTGTCGGCGCTGGCCATCGGCTGGGCGCGGAGAGCGGTCGACCGCAACCGGCACGGCCGCGTCCGCGTCGGCCTGATCGTTGCGTGGGCGGCGATGGTCGGCGGCATCCTGCTGGACGCCAATGCCCAGATCGGGACCGGCCTCGTCGGTGCGGCCAGCGCCTATGGCGCCATCACCTACATGCTGGTGGCGTGGCAGGCGTTCCATGTGGCGGTGATGACGCTGATGCTGGGCTATACGCTGGCCCGCTCGGCCACCGGGCTTCTGCATGCGGAGCGGCGGGTGACCTTCGACAACACCATGCTGATGGGCTGGTACAGCGCGGCGCAGGGGACGATCGCCCTTCTGCTTCTGCACCTGTTCCCACGTCTGGCGATCTGAGAGGGGGGCGTCATGTCGGGCCGCAGCTTTCCCGTTACCTTCGGCGCGATGCTGGCGCCCTTCCTGATCTGGGCCGGGCATTTCGGCCTGGTCTACGCCATCAACGGCGCGGTCTGCGCGCGGGCGCCGGAGGGGGCGATGCTGTTCGGCTATCCGATGTCGGCGGCGCTGGTCACCGCCGCGACGGTCCTCGCGATGGT
The DNA here is from genome assembly GCF_015390205.1 of Azospirillum sp. INR13. Lineage (NCBI taxonomy): Bacteria > Pseudomonadati > Pseudomonadota > Alphaproteobacteria > Rhodospirillales > Azospirillaceae > Azospirillum > Azospirillum sp. INR13. Next base: position 106,533 of record NZ_VUOI01000006.1, on the reverse strand, counting down.
CTGGGTCGCGGTGCTGCTGGCGATGGCGCTGCAGGGGCGCGGTCCGGCCGGCCATGTCGCCTCCGCCGATCCCCGCCGCTTCGCCCGCTGGTTCGTGATTGCCGGGGCGGGCGCGGCATTGGTCGCCATCCTGTGGGTCGCTCTGCCGGCGCTGCTGGTGCCGGCCTGCGGGTGACGGCCGATCCGAGGTATAGGCGCTGACCTACGGGACTTTGCGCGCATCCCGATGGCCCCGCACCTTTCCGCTCGTCATCCCTGCGGAGGCGCTACGGAATGGACGAATCTCGCATCTGCGAGGTAGATACAGCCTTTGGGCGTGAATGGCCCTTCTCCCCTTGCGGGGCTTTCCTCAACGCCAATTCCTCAACAGACTTCGCCGGTTCCGAGGCACCTGCGGCGGCCGAGGGGGCCGCCGCGGATGTCTCGAAACCGGCGATGCGGTTTCAGAAGACCCTGACTGCCGGATTACTGCTGGGTGCCGGTCTGGCCCATCGAGCCCTGCGGAGTGCTCTGGTTCTGCGGGGTGTCGCTCGGCACGCTGCCGGTGGTGTTGCCCATGGTGTTGGTGCTCCCGGTCGTGCCGGTGCCCGTGTTGCCGGTCGTGCCCGTGCCGCCGGCGGTGCCGGTGTTGGTGGTGCTGCCGTTCACGTTCAGCGCGGCCATGGTCTGCTGGTCGGCGCGGCCGGTGACGCGCAGGCCGTTCTCGCGCTGGAACTGCATCAGGGCGCGGCGGGTGTTGGCGCCCCACATGCCGTCGACGGCGATGTCGCGGCCGTCGGTGCGGTCGTTCAGCGCCTGCTGGATTTCGCGCACCTGCTCGCTGCTGAGGTTGCTGGAGGACATGCTGCCGGAGCGGCGGGTCGACGAACGGTCGGAACCGCTGCCCGACGTCTCTTCCCGAACCTCCGCAGTCGCGCGGTCGGTCACACGGTCGGTCTTCTTGCTCAGGCTTTCGTCCATGGTGTTGCCGGCGACGGCACCGCCGACGCCACCGACCACCGCACCGACCGGGCCGCCGACGACGGCACCGGCCACGGCACCGCTGCCCGCGCCGGTCGCCGTCCGCGAGGTCTCCGTGCTGCCGCAGGCGCTCAGCGCGAACAGGGCGCCGGCTGCCGTGGCGGTCATGACGATCTTCGAAATCCCACGCATGGTTGCCATCCTTCTCGATTACGCTTCGATGTTGGCGACCCGCCGCCCGGTGCGGCCTGTACTGTCCTGCCGCGCGGCAAGCGACAGCTGGGTCATGTGATGAACAATCAGCAGCGGGCCTTCTTGTTCCCTGACGTCGTCTCAGGATTTTCCGTCATCGCCCTTCACCATGGCGTCACCGTGAGCGCGGCGGGAGTAATACTCGGCGACTGCATCGATCTGCTCGTCGGTCAGTCGGCGGACCGCGGCCTCCATGATGCGGGACAGCGCCGTGTTGCCGCGCGCCTCGTCGCGCCACAGCCGCAGCTGCCCGGCGATGTAGGAGGCATGCAGGCCGTCCAGGGTGGGATAGCGCGGGTCGCGCGCATGGCGGCTGTCGCCCGCCCCTTCGTGACAGCCGGAGCAGGCGGCGACGCCGCGTCCCGGATCGCCGGAGTCCGCGATCCGCCGGCCGAGCTCCAGCAGTTTCGGATCGGGTTCTCCGGCTGCAGGCGTTGGTGTTGCAGGCTTTTGCGCCGCGTAATGGTCGGCCAGCCCACGGATGGCCTCCTCGTCCAGACCGGCGGCGACGGGCTGCATGATGCCGCTGAACCGATTGCCCTGGGCATAGGCGCGCAGCGTCTCGAACAGGTAGTCCGCCGACTGCCCGGCGAGCCGCGGGAAGGCGCCGTCGGCCCCGCCGTTGCCGTCCCGGCCGTGGCAGCGGGCGCAGTCCTGCAGCGTCTCGCCCAGCCGGCCGGTTTCCGGGCCGCTGACGGGGCCGGTCAGATCGGCGACGCGGGCACGCCCATCCGGCTGGGTCCCGCCGAAAGCGAGGCTGCGGTATTCTTCCGCGCTCATCCCTTTGAGCCGCAGGAGAAAGGCGGTAACCGCCCAGGGTTCGTCCTTGCGCTGCTGCGCCGGCCAGGCCGGCATCCCGGCATATTTGATGCCGTTCAGCGTGATCCAGTACAACTCATGCGGCTTCCAGTCCGCCAACTGGCTTGGCAGATAGGGCGGCTCCGGCATCATGTGGCGGGAGATCGGGTTGCGCGTCGCGTCGGGCGCACCGTGGCAGGGCGCACAGCCATTCTCATAGTGGCCGGCGCCGCGGCGGATCAGTGCCGGGTCGTTCAGGTCGGGCGGCTCCTCGACGAAGGCGGCATGCGTCTCGACCGAGCTGCGCATCGCCATCTCGAAGAACATCTCGACGGGCGTCCAGTGCTCCTTGGTCGCCGCGACGCTGTAGAGGCCGGACCATGCGAACAGCAGTCCGCCGATGCCGGCCGCCACCGCCGCCAGGGCGAGGGTCGTCAGGGTGCGCCGCATGCCCTCACCCGGCCTTTCCGCCGGAGAACCGGCCGTCCTTGGTGCGATCGTCCCAAATCCGGTCGTCAGCGCTCTGCCGCAGCCAGCGCGCCGCACCGGCCAGCACCAGCGCCACATAGGCCAGCGACCCGACCACCCCCATGATCAGCCCGCCGAGCTGCTGGTCGGCCAGCGGCGACAGGCCCCAGGCCGCGGTGGTGGTCAGGTGGTAGGGGAACAGCGGCGTCCCGGCGAAGATCAGCAGCCCCGCCAGCATCGCCAGATGGACCGAGGTCCCGAAGGCCGCCAGCAGCCCGCGCAGGCGCATGGCGTTTCCGGCCGGCGCCAGCACGCTCCGCCACGCCGCCACCGCTCCGGCGAGCAGGGTGCCGTGCATCAGCCACAGCACGGCGTCGTTCGCCAGAGCCGCCATGTAGGGGCCCGGCAGGTGCCAGACCCACAGCGTGATGCCGAACAGGCCCCAGGCCAGCTCAGGCCGCTCCAGCGGCCCGACCGCGGTCCGAAGCCAGCCCGGCCAGCGCACCGCCCCGGCCGGCCAGCCGAGCACGAACAGCGGGGCCGCGACCTGCACGGTCAGCAGATGCTGGGCGACGCGGGCGGAGAACAGGGCGGAGGTGAGGTTGCACAGCGGAGAGACGAAGGCGATGCCCAGGACCAGCCAGCCGGCGGCGAGGCACCAGGGCCGGTGCCCGGACGCGCCGCCCGCAGTCCGCGTCCGACGCGTTACCGTCGCCAGCCCGGCCGCCGCCAGGACGAAGACGGCCAACAGCCATGGATCGGTGTTCCAGGCCGTCGACAAGTCACCCGGCACCGGTGGGGTGCCGCAGTAGGGGACGAAGGGTAGGGCGTCTGTCGGCATGGCTTGGCCTCGCGGAATCCGGGATCTCTCCGTCCTGTCCAATGACCGGGGTGGCGGGATGTTCCCGATAAAGCGACGTTTCAGTCCGAAAGGCATCGAGCGCAGGGAGCAGAACGCCCGCTGGGATGTTGTTCGCGCATGGCCGATCGCACATCCAACCGGTTATGGGCCAGTCGAAAAATGTTGCCGGAGACCGTGATGCCCGCCGCCCATCCCTGCCGCGCCGGCGCCCTTCCCGCCCTCTGCGCGGCGATGCTGGCGGGGCTGCTCGCCGCCGGACCCGCGAAGGGGCAGGGACAGCCGGGCGCCGGCCAGAATGCGCCGCCGCCGGCGGTGACAACCGTGCCGGTGCAGAACCGCAACGTGGCCCCGGCGACGGAGTTCATCGGCCGGATCGAGGCGATCCGCTCCTTCGACGCGAGGCCGCGGATTGAGGGCACCGTGGAGCAGGTCGCCTTCCAGGAGGGGCAGGACGTCCATGAGGGCGACCTGCTCTATGTGATCGAGCCGGCGCCCTATCAGGCGGCGCTCGACAGTGCCAAGGCGCAGCTCGCCAGTGCAGAGGCCAAGCTGCGCGAGGCGGAGCGCGCCTACAGCCGCGCCGACGAGCTGCGGCAGCGCGGCAACGTCTCGCAGGCGCAGCTGGATCAGGCGCTGGCCGACCGCGACGCGGCCCAGGCGGACGTGATGATGAACCAGGCGCAGGTCCGCACGGCGGAGATCAATCTCGGCTATACCCGCGTCTCCAGCCCGGTGGATGGCCGCATTGGCGCCACGGTGGTGACCCAGGGCAACCTCGTCAACCCGTCCACCGGCGTGCTGGCGACGGTGGTGCAGCTCGACCCCATCCGCGTCGTCTTCTCGGTCGCCGACCGCGACATGCTGGCCTTCCAGCGCCGGTTCGACGTGCGCCGGCCGACCCAGGCCGCGGCGGAGAAATACGTGCCCACGCTGATCCTGCCCGACGGCAGCGAGTACGCCGAACAGGGCCAGGTCGAGTTCGCCAACAACCGCGTCGATCCGCAGACCGGCACCGTCAGCATCCGCGCCACCTTCGCCAACCCACAGCGCCTTCTCCTGCCGGGCCAGTATGTGACCGTGCAACTCCGCCGCGACCAGCCGGAGCAGCGCCCGGTGGTGCCCGTCGCCTCCATCCAGCAGGACCAGCAGGGCAGCTACGTCCTGGTGCTCGACGACCAGAACAGGGTGCAGCGGCGCCCGGTGGAGACCGGAGCGCAGGTCGACCAGTCGCTGGTGGTGGAAAAGGGCCTAACCGCCGGCGAGACCGTGGTGGTCGGCGGCGCGCAGAAGGTGCGTCCGGGCATGGTCGTGCAGCCCACCCCGGCGGAGCCGATGGCCGAAGGCACGCAGGCGGGGGTCGCTCCAAGCGGAACCGACCCTGCGGGTGCCGCCGGCAGCAGCGGGACCGCTCCGGCGAACGGTGCCGGCTCCGGTGCGGTGAAGGAGTGAGGCGATGTTCTCCGCGCTCTTCATCCGCCGTCCGAATCTGGCGATCGTCATAGCGGTCGTCACCCTGATCGCCGGCTTCCTGGCGCTGACCGCCATCCCGGTCGCGCAATATCCGTCGATCACCCCGCCCACCGTCCAGGTGTCCGCGACATATCCCGGCGCCAATGCCCAGGTGGTGGCCGACAGCGTCGCCGCCCCCATCGAATCGCAGGTGAACGGCGTGGAAGGCATGCTCTACATGTCCTCCACCAGCACCGACACCGGCAGCTATTCGCTGACCATCACCTTCGCCCCCGGCACCGATCCGGACATCGCCGCGGTGAACGTGCAGAACCGCATGTCGCTCGCCACTGCGAGCTTGCCATCAGAAGTGACGCGGCAGGGCGTCACCGTGCGCCGGCAGTCGTCCAACATGCTGATGGCGGTGAACGTCTATGCGCCCGGCGGGAAATTCGATCCTATCTTCATCTCCAACTATGCCAGCCTGAACCTGCGCGATTCCATCGCCCGCGTTCCCGGCGTCGGCGACGCGCAGGTGCTGGGTGCCTTGGACTACAGCATGCGCATCTGGATGAACCCGGACCGCATGACGGCGCTTGGCATCACCGCTTCGGACGTGATCGGCGCCATCCAGAATCAGAATGTCCAGGCGCCTGCCGGCCAGATCGGCGCCCCGCCCATCGGCGGCGACCAGCAGCAACAGCTGACCATCATCGCCCGCGGCCGGCTGAACGATCCGCAGGAATTCGCCAACATCATCATCCGCAGCAACGAGAATGGCGGCATCGTCCGCCTCAGCGACGTGGCGCGGGTGGAGCTGGGGGCGCAGTCCTACACCTCCTCGTCCAAGCTGAACGGCGCGCCCGCGGCGACGCTGGTCGTCTACCAGTCGCCTGGAGCCAACGCGCTGGACGTCGCCAACTCGGTGCAGGCGGAATTGCAGCGCCTGTCGCAGCGTTTCCCCGAGGGGCTGGAATACGCGGTCGTCTTCAACACCACCAACTTCGTTACCGCGACCATCGAAGAGATCGTGCTGACGCTGGGCATCACCTTCCTGCTGGTGGTGGTGGTCATCTACGTCTTCCTGCAGGATTGGCGGGCGACGCTGATTCCGACGCTGGCGATCCCGGTATCGATCATCGGCGTCTTCGCCGTGCTGCTGGTCCTGGGCTACAGCGCCAACACCATCACGCTGTTTGCGCTGATCCTTGCCATCGGTTTGGTCGTCGACGATGCCATCGTGGTGGTGGAGAATGTCCGCCGCGTGATGGAGGAGCATCCGGAGCTTTCCGCAAGGGAGGCGGCGGGCAGGGCGATGGGGCAGGTCAGCGGCGCCATCGTCGCCTCCACCCTGGTGCTGGCGGCGGTGTTCGTGCCGGTGGCCTTCCTGCCGGGCATCACAGGGCAGCTCTACCGCCAGTTCGCCGTCACCATCGCGGCGTCCTTCATCATCTCCGGCATCAACTCGCTGACGCTCAGTCCGGCGCTGTGCGGCCTGCTGCTGCGCCCGCCGACGGCACCCTGGCGGCCGCTGGCGGCTTTCAATCGCGGGCTGGACCGGGTGCGCGATGGCTATGGCCGGCTGGTCCATGGGCTTGGGCGACGGCTGATCGTCGGGCTCGTGCTGTTCGTGGCGATCACCGCCGGCGCCTTCGCCCTGCTGCGGGCCTTGCCCACCGCCTTCCTGCCGGCGGAGGACCAGGGCTATTTCTTCGTCAACGTCCAGCTGCCCAGCGCCGCGTCGGTCACCCGCACCCAGACCGTGATGGATCGCGTCAGCGAAACCATCAAGCAGGAACCGGGAGTCGCCGACGTCATCGCCATTTCCGGCTTCAGCATCCTCAGCGGCCAGGGCTCCAATGTCGGCCTCGTCATCGTCTCCCTGAAGCCCTGGGCGGAGCGGGGGAGCGACCAGACCGTCGACGCCATTCTCGGCAGTTTGCGCCCGCGATTCAACGCAATGCCGCAGGCAACGGTGACCGCCTTCAACCCGCCCTCCATTCCGGGGTTGGGCGCCACCGGCGGCTTCGATCTGCGCGTGCTCGCCACCGGCGGCCAGACTCCGCAGGAATTGGGTGCGGTTCTGCGCGGCCTGCTGGTCGCCGCCAACCAGGATTCGAACCTGCAGGCGGTGTTCAGCACCTACAGCGCGGAGGTACCGCATCTGTATCTGGATGTCGACCGCACCCGCGCCTCGCTGCTGGGGGTCTCGCCGGCCGACGTCTTCACCACACTGCAGGCTCATCTGGGAGCCAGCTACGTCAATGATTTCAACCTGTACGGCCGTGTTTTTCAGGTGAAGGTGCAGGACGCCGCCGGCTATCGCGATCAGGTGAAGGAGATCGACCAGCTCTATGTCCGCAGCCAGACCGGCGACATGGTGCCGCTGCGCAGCCTCGTCTCCGTCCGTACTACCCTCGCCCCCGACAGCATTACCCGCTACAACCAGTTCATGTCCGCCTCGGTCAACGGCCAGCCGGCGGCCGGGATCAGCACCGGACAGGCGCTGACCGGGATGCAGGCGGTGGCGCAGAGCACGCTGCCGCAGGGCTACGCCACCGAATGGACCGGCCTGTCCTATCAGGAGAGCCAGGTCGGCAACCAGGGCCTGATGGTGTTCGGGCTGGCCCTGCTGTTCGGCTACCTGTTCCTGGTGGCGCAGTACGAGGACTGGCTGGTGCCGCTGGCGGTGCTGCTGTCGGTGGCGGTCGCCGTGCTGGGGGCCGGTGTCGGGCTGTGGATTGCCGGGCTCCCGAACGACGTCTATGCGCAGATCGGGCTGGTTCTGCTGGTCGGTCTGGCGGCGAAGAACGCCATCCTGATCGTGGAGTTCGCGCGGGAACGGCGGGCCGACGGCCGGTCCATCGTCGATGCGGCGGTGGCCGGCGCCCGCCAGCGCTTCCGCGCCGTGCTGATGACGGCGCTGGCCTTCATCCTGGGCACGGTCCCGCTGCTGGTCGCCACCGGCGCCGGAGCGGCCAGCCGGCGGTCGATCGGCACCACCGTGTTCGGCGGCATGGTGGCGGCGACGGTGATCGGCATCATCTTCGTGCCGGTGCTGTTCGTCGCCTTCCAGCGCCTGACCGAACGGCTGCGGCGCCGCCCGGCAGAGGCGCGCGTGCGCCCGGCGACGGAGGGGAGCATGGGCGACGATTGACTCGCTGGGACCTTGATTAGCATGCATAAGATCCCACATCAGCGTGGTCCCCGACATCCTTGAAATTGGCGTCCTTCGTGCGACGCTCCCCGCGCATCGGCGCGATGGCGGCCGGCTCCGGGCCAGACGCCGACCGACCTGTACCTTGCCCGGTCTGCGGCTGACCGGGAGGGCGGGCGGCGGCCTTGCAGAGCGACGGGAGGTCGGGGCAGGGAGTTTTCCATGCCGAACAGGAACCAACCGCAACCCGAAACCCGGTCGGCCGAACCGCTGACCCTCTTCCTCAAAGACATGCGCCGCTACGAGATCCTCACCGCCGAGGAGGAGCGGGAGCTTGCCCGCCGCTGGCGCGACCATGACGATGCCGAGGCGCTGGACCGGCTGATCGGCGGACACCTGCGTCTGGTCGTCGGCGTCGCCAAGCGCTTCCGACGCTATGGGCTGCCGTTGGCCGATCTGGTGGCGGAGGGCAACATCGGGCTGATGCGCGCCGCGCGGAAGTTCGATCCCGACAAGGGCTTCCGCTTCTCCACCTATGCGCACTGGTGGATCCGCGCGGCGATCCAGGACCATGTCCTGCAGAACTGGTCGCTGGTGAAGATCGGCTCTACCACCGCGCACCGCACCCTGTTCTTCAGCCTGCGCCACCTGAAGGCCAAGCTGAAGGAGTTGGACAGCGGCGACCTGTCGCCAGAGACGGCGACTGCCATCGCCACCGAGCTCGACCTGCCGGAACGCGACGTGGTGGAGATGAACCGCCGCCTCACCGCCGACCGCTCGCTGAACGCCACGGTGGGCGAGGAGAGCGGGATGGAGTGGCAGGACCTGCTGGCCGACGACCGCGCCGACCAGGAGACGGCGCTTGCGGAGATGGAGGAGCGCATCCAGCACAAGCGCCTGATCGCACTGGGGCTGGAGAAGCTGACCGAACGCGACCGTCAGATTCTGATCGCCCGCCGCCTGCTGGACGAACCGGTGACTGCCGACGAACTCAGCCGGCGCTTCAACCTGTCGCGCCAGCGCATCGGCCAGATCGAGGCGGCGGCGATGCAGACCGTCCGCAAGGCGGTGCTGGCCGGACGGGCTGCCCAGGCGACTCAGCGGCCCGCCAACCGGCCTGCCGCCAGGAAGCCGGTCAAAGCGCGGCCGACACAGCCGGGTCGGCGGACGGACGGGGTGCCTGTCTGAACCAGTCCAGGCACCCGGCGGGGACCACCCCGTTGCTGACCAGCAGCGCGCCTCTGCGATAGAGTCCGAGTGCGCTGCCACCCTCCGGCAGGTCGATGGCCCAGAGCCGCCCGCTGGGGTCGCTCCACACCATGCGGCCATCCACGGCGGCCAGGGCGCTGAGCGCCTCGGCCGGTGCGGTGCCCTGACGGAACAGCACCAGCGTGGCGGTCCCCCCCGGCGGCGGCAGGGCGGCGACTGCCCCGGCGATGCCCGTCGACAGCGCCAGCAGGAGCGGTGCGGCGCCGCGCCGCATGCCACCATCGCCGGCTCGTCCACTGCCGGTCCGCGTCAGCCACCAGCCGGCCGCCACCGCGGCGACGCCGAAGGCGAAGAACCACAGCAGGTCCCAGAACAGCTTGTCGTCCACGTCCATGCGGATGCGGTGAAGGCCCAGAAGCCAGTGCGACATCAACCCGTCCAGCATGTGCCAGACCCCGAAGCCGACCAGCGCCCAGCCCATCAGCCGGCGCCCACCCACCTCGGCAAGCCCCCGGCGCCCGCGCCACAGCAGCCACAGCCCCACCGCGGCGATCACGTACATCAGCGCATGGAACAGTCCATCCGCCAGGATCTGGACCCTGATGTCGGCAAAGGCCGGATCGGCGAGGCCGGAGAGCAGGTGGTGCCATTGCAGGATCTGGTGCAGCAGGATCCCGTCGAAGAAGCCGCCCAGTGCGAAACCCAGGCAGACCCCGCCCAGCAGCAGGGTCCGGCCGGGGCCGCGCCTGACATCCGACATCGGCATGGGGTGCGGCAGCGGATCGTTCGGGTCGGCGATCATGGACTGATGTCCCCGGCTTTTGTTTGGTGGCTTCTGTTTGGCAGCTTCTGCTTGGATTTGGCCCCACATCCCTAACAAAGCCGCCAATGGCAGGTTCCTGTCTTTTCGGGTTCGCCCGATTCCGGGTTGGTCTCCACAACCGCCGCAAGATGGGCGTAACGCTTTTCCTCTCCCGCGCAGCGATGGAAGGATCCCCCCATCGCGTTGGACACCCGGCCGGTGAAAATGGCCATGGTGGACTAAGTCCCCCGTGGCGATGCCGGACCGGCAGTGGTCCTGCGTCGCCGCGATTCGTGCGCCCTTGCCGAAGGTGGTGAGCGGCCAGTCCTGCCCGGCCAATTCCCCGGCAGGAAGCCCCGCGACAGCAGGAGAGGCACAGCCGCATGCAGCAACGTCAGGCTCGCGACGTCCGGCTCGATCTGTTCAAGGGCGTGGCCCTTCTGATCATCTTCATCAACCATGTGGGCGGAAATCCGCTGGCCAAGGTGACGCCCGGCCGGTTCGGCCCGTCCGATTCGGCGGAGATCTTCGTCTTCATCTCCGGCTATGCCATAGCCCTGGCCTATGGCCCGGTGCTGGCGGAGCGCGGATTCGCGGCCTGCCAGCGCAAGGCGCTCGGCCGCTGCCGGCAGCTGTGGGCGGCCAACATCGCCACCATGCTGGTCAGCGCGCTGGTGGTGGCGCTGGCGGTTCATGTCGGCGACCTGCCGATGGAGGCCTCCAATCGGCTGCAGAGCTTCGCGCCGCTGTTCGACAGCCCGGTCGTGGCGATGGCGTGGCATCTGGTGCTGATGTACCTGCCCTTCGCGCTCGACATCCTGGCGCTCTACATCCTGCTGGTGGCGGCGGCGCCGCTGTTCCTGTGGTCCTACGCCCGCTTCGGCATGGCGGCGGTGGCGGGGTCGGTGGCGCTCTATCTGCTCGCCCAGGCGGCACCCGGCCTGATGCCGCCCAACCTGTGGGAGGGAAGCTGGAACTTCAGCCCGCTGGCCTGGCAGTGCGTGTTCTTCCTCGGCACCAGCCTGGCGCTGGTGGTGCGCAGCGGCAAAGTGACGCTGCCGCGCTCCCCCTGGCTGCTGGCGGCGGCGCTGGCGGTGGTGGTGGGCATGGCTCTGTGGAAGGGGGCGGCCTCCGACATCGGCCGGGCGCTGGTTCCGGCAGGGCTGCATGGCTGGTTGCCGGAGCAGACGATCCCCTGGGCGGACAAGGACACGCTGGGTCCGATGCGCCTTCTGCATTTCCTGGCGCTCGCCTGCGCGGCGGCGCTGCTGGTGCCGCGGGATGCGGGATGGCTGCGCTCGGCGCCTGCGCGGCTGCTGACCGCCTGCGGACGGCATTCGCTGCCGGTCTTCTGCGTCGGGGTCGTGCTGTCCATCACCGGAACTGCGCTGCTGATGGCGGGGAAGGGGGCGGCGATGGTGCTGGCGGTCAATCTGGGCGGCATCGCCCTGCTGCTTGCGCTGGCGGCGGTGCTGGAGCGCCGGCGGACCCGGCGGCTGCCGGCGAAGGCCGCCGCGGTTCCGGCATCGCCGTCCGCAGCGGCGGTTCCCGAAACGCCCTGAGGCCGGGGGAAAGCTACGGCTGGGCTTCTTGAATCCTGCGCTGGATAAGCGCATATTTCTTATATGCAGCTCAACCCGGCCATACCGTCTTTCCAGACGCTGAAGCCAAACCCGCAGACGCCCGCGGTGCAGATCGCGATGTCTCCGGCGGTGCAGGCGGCACAGCAGACGGCTCCGCCGGTCCGTACCCAGACCATTGCCGCTCCCCAGGCCGCCGGCAAGGCCGACCAGGCGCGTGAGACGCGCACCGCCACCCAGGGCAGCCAGTCGGTGGACACCGTCGCCAACGCGTTGACCGCCCAGGTGAACGGGCAAGGCTATCGCAAACGCGGATCGCTGCTGGACGTTTCTGTCTGAAGGCCGGCTTTTCCAAAGCTCTTGCCGCTTAACGCACTGATGAAAGAAAAAGGGGCTTTCCTCCAGCTGGAGGAAAGCCCCTTTTCAATGTCCGTCGGAACGAACGGTTACTTCAACTCGTCCATCGTGTCGATGACATGGGTGACGATGCCGTATTCCTTGGCCTCGTCGGCTTGCATCCAATAGTTCCGGTCCGTATCCTTGGCGACCTTTTCGAAAGGCTGCCCGGTCTCGCGCGCGATGATCTTGTTCAGACGCTCGCGCATCCGGATGATTTCCTTCGCCTCGATGGCGATGTCCGTCGCCCGGCCGCCCGTTCCGCCCAGCGGCTGGTGGATCAGGAAGCGGGTGTTCGGCAGGCAGAACCGGTCTTCCTTCTTCGCCGCCAGATAGATGTGGCAACCGGCGCTGGCGACCCAGCCCGTACCCAGCATCTTCACCCGCGGCTTGATGAAGCGGATCATGTCGTGGATGGTGTCGCCCGCCTCGACGTGGCCGCCCGGCGAGTTGACCACGATGGTGATGTCGTCGTCGTTCTCATGGGCGAGCGCCAGCAACTGGGCCGAGACGACCTGCGCCAGCTTCATGTCGATCTGACCGAAGATCAGGACCGTGCGCGCCTTGAACAGGCTCTGCTGCACGGCGGCGAACTGCGGCTGGGCGCTTTCCTTCGACTTCTCGTCCGGTTCCTTTTCGGGTTCGTCGTCGAACCGGGTGTATCCGACCTGCGCCATTGATGTTCTTCTCCCTGGTATCGGAAGCGGGGTATCGGGACCGGGATGCGCTGCCGGAGGGGTGCCCCGACTGCCGTCCCGCTGCCGCATGCGCCTTGCCTGCTTCACCACATAGCCCGTCCGGGCTTCATGTTCAACGTCCGGCGGGGCAAAATCGATGGGCGGAGCCGCGGCCGGATGGAACGTTTGAAACGCCGTGCAACGGCTTTCCGGCCCTGTTCCACTGTTCAACTCGCCGAACACGAGGGTGTCCTCCAAGGTCGCAGGCACGACGCCCATTCCTACCACGCGGCAGTGGGGCAGGTAAGAGGCGGTTCGAAATCCCGGTCGGGGCACGGGAACGGCACGGCTCTGCGCCATTGACGCCGTTCGCCGCCCGCAGCCAAACTGCTCGCCCGAGTAGGCGTGGGGGCGGCGGAATGCACGGGATTGGAACGGGGCGCGGCGTGCCCGGCGAGACGCCCGACGATACGGTGACGGGCGTTTCGGTGATCATCGCCGCCCATTGCGCCCACGATACCATCGTCCGGGCGGTGCAAAGCCTGCTGGACCAGGATTGGACGGCATGGGAGGCGGTGATCGTCAGCGACGACGGCACCGATTACCGCCCGACCCTGCAGGCCGCCGGAATCGACGACCCGCGGCTGGTCTTCACCGGCACCGGGCGGGCGGGCGCCGGGGCGCCCGCCGCCCGCAATGCCGGGCTGGCGGCGGCGCGGCTGGCGCTGGTGGCGCCGCTGGATGCCGACGACCGGTTTCTCCCCGGACGCCTCTCCGCCCTGGCGCCGCTGGCACTGGCCCACGGTGCGGCCTTCGACAATGTCGCCGTGGTGCGCGACGAGGACGATTCGCCGCTGCTGCGGCTGTATCGGGAGGGTCAGGCACCGTTACGGCTGGACGGCGAAGGGTTCCTGGCGACCTCGGTGCCGATGTTCCCGGTGGTGCGGCGCGATCTGGTGCCGGGTTGGGACGAGGATGTGAATTTCTGCGACGACGTGGTGTTCAATGTCCGGGTGCTCGACGCCGCCGGTCCGGTGCCGCTGGTGGCGAGGACCTTGTACGAATACCGCCAGCGCGCCGGCTCGATCACCTTCTCCGCCGACAGCGGGGAGCGGGCGGAGCGCTGCTACCGCCATGTGCTGGACCGGCTGGCCGGCGACGGGCTGGGCATCCGGGACGAAGCGCTGCGTCGCCGGTTCACGCAGGCCATCGCCGCCAAGCGCGCCCGCAACGCCGCATACGAGGCCGCCTTCCGGGCCGGGCGCTGCGCCAATTTCCAGGAGTTCCTGGCGCTGGGGAAGGGGTAAGCTCTTAACCACCAAGCTCCCGCTGGCTTTGCTTTGCCATTTTGTGTCAGCTTTGGTGTGTCGCACACCGCCGGACCGGACACGGGTAATCCCCATGAGCGCCCCGACCTGCTGCCTCGCCCGCATTCCCGCCAATGGCAAGTTCTGGCTGAAGAACGCGCGGGTTCCCGATGGGCTGCGTGATATCCGGATCGAGGATGGACGGGTGCGGGCGCTGGTCCCGGCAGGCGAGTCGCCCTGCTGCGCCCCCGGTCTCGACCTCGACGGCGGCATGGTCCGCCGGATCGGCGACGGCGGAGCGGTGGCGGCCGGCGATCCCGCCGACCTGTGGGTGACGCTGTGCGGCGGACGGACCGTCCCGATGCGGGCGGGCAGGCTTGAGAATGGCGACCGTCGGGACGTGGCGGCCATAAACGGTCCGGCGGACGGTTCGGATGGTTGAACCTTCTCGACATCGGATGTGAACTGAACGATATAGTTCAGTTTGCCTCGCGCGCTTTTCGGTTGCGCTGCGGCAAGGTGAAACTCGTCCGGGTCCCGGTCCCATGCGCCACACGCTTCGCATCGCTGCTCTCCTCGTCCTGGCGGTTCTCGCCGGTGGGGCCTACTGGTATTTCGTGAAGCAGGGCGGCACCGTCGCCGGCCTGACCGCGATGCTGAGCGGCGCCGTTTCCGGCGGTGCTCCGGCTGCCGGCGGCGCAGCGGGCGGCGCGTCCGGAGGAGCCAAACCGCCGGGCGGCGCCCCGCCGATGCCGGTGGAGGCCGTCCCCGTCCGCATCGGCACGGTGGAGCGGACCGTTACCGCGGTCGGATCGCTGCTGTCCAACGAATCGGTGGTGATCCGTCCGGAGATCGCCGGGCGCATCAGCGAGATCGCCTTCAAGGAGGGGCAGCGCGTCGCCAAGGGCAGCGTGCTGGTCCGGCTGGACGACGCCATCGCCCGCGCCACGCTGGCCCAGGCCCAAGCGAGCATCGCCTTCTCCCGCGCCGAGCTGTCGCGCGCCGACCAGCTGGTCCGCCAGAACACCGGCCCCCTGCGCAACCGCGAACAGGCCTCGGCCAAGCTGCTGGCCGACGAGGCGGCGGTGCAACTGGCCAAGGCGCAGCTCGACAAGCAGGTGATCACCGCGCCCTTCGACGGGGTGCTGGGCCTGCGCAAGGTGTCGGTCGGGGACTTCGTCCAGGCCGGCAAGGACATCGTGAACCTGGAGGACATCGACACGCTGAAGCTGGACTTCCGCGTGCCGGAGATGTTCCTGCCGGCAGTGAAGGTCGGCCAGACGGTGAAGGTGGCGGTCGATGCGTTCGGCGGGCGCGGCTTCGACGGCACGGTCTATGCCATCGACCCGCTGGTGGACGTGAACGGCCGCGCGCTGGCGATCCGCGCCCGGGTGCCGAACCCGGACGGCTCGCTGCGCCCCGGCCTGTTCGCCCGCGTGTCGCTGACTCTGACCACGGTGCCGGACGCCGTGCTGGTGCCGGAACAGGCGATCGTCGCCTTCGGCAAGGACCAGTTCGTCTTCAAGGTGGTCGACGGCAAGGTGGCCCAGACCCGCGTCGTGCTGGGCGAACGCCGCAATGCGGAGGTGGAGATTTCCAAGGGTCTCGCCCCCGGCGACATGGTGGTCACCGCCGGCCAGCTGAAGATCCGCGACGGCGTGCCGGTTGCCGTGGTCCCGGCCAAGCCGGCCGCCAACAAGTCGACGGGGAGCTGAGGCGATGGTCCTCTCCGACATTTCCATCCGCCGCCCGGTGCTGGCGACGGTGATGAGCCTCGCCCTGATGCTGATCGGCATCGTGTCGTACCAGCGCCTGTCGGTGCGCGAATATCCGAAGATCGACGAGCCGGTCGTCACCGTTGAGACGACCTACAAGGGCGCCTCGGCCCAGATCATCGAAAGCCAGGTGACCCAGACGCTGGAGGACAGCCTCGCCGGCATCGAGGGCATCGACGTGATGTCCTCGATCAGCCGGGCGGAGAAGTCTCAGATCACCCTGCGTTTCCGGCTGGACCGCAATGTCGATGTCGCCGCCAGCGACGTGCGCGACCGGGTGGGCCGCGTCCGTGCCCAGCTTCCCGGCGAGATCGACGAGCCGGTGATCGCCAAGGTCGAGGCCGACGCCCAGCCGATCATCTATCTGGCCTTCTCCTCCGACCGGCATTCGCCGCTGGAGGTGACCGATTTCGCCGACCGCTACGTCAAGGACCGGCTGCAGAACCTGCCCGGCGTCGCCCAGGTCCGCATCTTCGGCGAGCGCCGCTTCGCCATGCGGCTGTGGCTCGACCGCAGCGGATGGCCGCCTACCGGGTGACGCCGCAGGATGTCGAGAACGCGCTGCGCCGGCAGAACGTCGAAATCCCGGCCGGGCCGCGTCGAAAGCGTGGCGCGCGAGTTCACCGTGGTGTCGGAGACCGACCTGCGCAGCCCGGCCGAGTTCGAGAACATCATCCTTCGCGATGATTCCGGCTATCTGGTCCGCCTGCGCGACGTCGGCCGGGCGGAGCTGGGGGCGCTGGACGAGCGGGTCAGCGCCCGGTTCAACGGCCGCGGCGCCGTCGCCATCGGCGTGGTGAAGCAATCCACCGCCAACCCGCTGGACGTGTCGAAGGCGGTCAACGACGCGCTGCCCAAGATTCGCGCGGCGGTGCCGGACGGGATGGGGGTGGATGTCGGCTACGACAGCTCCGTCTTCATCGCCAAGTCGATCGATGCGGTGTTCCACACCATCTTCGAAGCGATCATCCTGGTCGTTCTGGTCATCTTCTTCTTCCTGCGCTCGCTGCGGGCGACGCTGGTGCCGCTGGTGACCATCCCGGTGTCGCTGATCGGCGGCTTCGCCCTGATGTACGCCTTCGGCTTCTCCATCAACACGCTGACCCTGCTGTCGATGGTGCTGGCCATCGGCCTCGTGGTCGATGACGCCATCGTCATGCTGGAGAACATCTTCCGCTATGTCGAGGAGGGGATGCACCCCTTCCAGGCGGCGCTGAAGGGGTCGCGCGAGATCGGCTTCGCCGTCATCGCCATGACCATCACGCTGGCGGCGGTCTATGCGCCCATCGGCTTCATGACCGGCCGCACCGGGCGGCTGTTCACCGAGTTCGCGTTGACGCTGGCCGGGGCGGTCATCGTGTCGGGCTTCGTGGCGCTGACGCTCTCGCCGATGATGTGTTCCAAGCTGCTGAAGCATGAGACCAAGCACGGCATCCTCTACCGCGCCATCGAACGCCTGCTGGAGGGGATGACCAACGGCTACCGCGGCCTGCTGCGCCTGTCGCTGCGGGCGCGGCCGCTGGTGCTGCTGATCGGCTTCGGCGTCGCCGCGGCGAGCTACGGCCTGTTCACCGGGCTGAAGTCGGAACTGGCGCCGGTGGAGGACCGCGGCACGATCGTCGGCATCGCCATCGCGCCGGAAGGCTCCACGCTGGACTACACGATGGGCTATGCCCAGCAGATGGAGGCGCTGTTCCGGCAAATCCCGGTGCTGGAAAAGTTCTTCGTCGTCGTCGGCTTCCCCGTGGTCAACCAGGGCATCGCCTTTGTCCGCCTGATCGACTGGGACCTGCGCGACGTGAAGCAGCAGGCGGTCACCGCACAGCTGTTCCCCCAAGATGTTCGGCATCCCCGGCATCATGGGCTTCGTCACCAACCCGCCGTCGCTGGGCCAGAGCCCGACCGAGAAGCCGGTGAACTTCGTCATCCAGACCTCGCTGCCCTTCGAGGAGTTGCAGGCGATGGTCAACGCCATGATGGCGGAGGCCCGCAAATTCCCCGGCCTGGTCAACCTTGACACCGACCTGAAGCTGAACAAGCCGGAACTGAAGGTGTCGCTGGACCGCGACAAGGCGGCCGATCTGGGGGTGGATGTCGACACCGTGGGCCGCACGCTGGAAACCCTGCTGGGTGGGCGACAGGTGACGCGGTTCAAGAAGGACGGCAAGCAGTATGACGTGATCGTCCAGGTCGCCAACATCGACCGCCGCAACCCGGACGACATCGCCGGCATCTATGTCCGCGGCGGCACCTCGGCCACCGGCGGAGCGGGCCAGATGATCTCGCTCGCCAATCTGGTGAAGGTCGAGGAGCGGGTTGCGCCCAAGGAGTTGAACCACTTCAACAAGCTGCGCTCCGCCACCATCACCGCGACGCTGGCGCCGGGGACCTCGCTGGGCGAGGCGCTGGGGGTCATGCAGGCGGCGGCGAACAAGGTGCTGCCGGCCACCGCCCAGACCGACTATGCCGGGCAGAGCCGCGAATTCCGCGAGTCGGCGACCGGGCTCTATTTCGTCTTCGTGCTGGCGCTGGCCTTCATCTATCTGGTTCTGGCCGCGCAGTTCGAGAGCTTCGTCGACCCCTTCGTCATCATGCTGACCGTGCCGCTGTCGATGACCGGCGCGCTCGCCGCCTTGCAGATGAGCGGCGGGACGATGAACGTCTACAGCCAGATCGGACTCGTCACCCTGGTCGGCCTGATCACCAAGCACGGCATCCTGATCGTGGAGTTCGCCAACCAGCTCCAGCGCGCCGGCACCGACATCCGCAAGGCGGTGGAGGAAGCGGCCGTCCTGCGCCTGCGCCCGATCCTGATGACCACCGGCGCCATGGTGCTGGGGGCTCTGCCGCTGGCCTATGCCGAGGGCGCGGGCGCGGAAAGCCGGCAGGCGATCGGCGCCGTGATCGTCGGCGGCATGACGCTGGGCACGCTGCTGACCCTGTTCGTCGTGCCGACGGTCTACAGCTATCTTGCCCGCAAGAAGCCGATGCAGGATGAGGGGGAAGGGGTGGGCGTAGCGCATGGCGCGGTCCATCCGCCCGCCCATCCGGCCGAGTGAGGGCTGAGGGGGGCGATCCGATCCTCTCCCCTTCCATCCAAAACGCACAAGCGCAAACACCGCCGTTCCGGACATCAAGCCGGTTCGGCGGTGCTTCGCGTTTCGGGTGATCCCTGCTAGGGAAGGACCTGTCGGATGGCCGAGTTTGTTTGGAAAGGGATCCAGCCGACATGTTCTGGCCGGGCGGCCAGTGACCGGTTCCATCCGACGAGGGGGCCGACGAGGGGGCCGATGGGGGCGCGACGGCCGCCTTGCCCTCCGCCTGCTTGCCCTGTGCCTACCTGCCCTTCGCCTGCGCGATCGTCAGGCGGTCGGGTCAGGAAGAGGCAGGGTCAGGCGGCGAGCCGCTGCTCCTGTACTCGTCGGCTCCGGCGAAGGCGTTCGAACAGCTGCTGGATGCTGTCGGGGCTGATCCCGTCGCGCGCCATGACGGCGATCACGATCGGATCGGCGAGCAATTCGGAAAGGGTCGGCGTCGTGTTCCGGTCCATGCGTCCCTCCCTTTTGGTCCGGCCTCCGATCACCGTGGCCGTCCCGGAAGGGGGATCGGCGGACGGTCGAAGCCGGCAATGGCGATTGGCCTAATCCCTGCTGCGCGCTCGTCTCGGCTTTCGGCATCCGGATTGCCGCCGGGGATATAGCCCCTTTGATCCGGATTGTGCGTTGAAAATACAATATGGCGACCATACCGCAGCCGGAGTGGTATTGTCACCCGTCCTTTTGTCAATAAGCGCTATATCTTTCCGTGATTCAGTAATGGTCGGCGCCGCCGCCGGTCGGCGGATCATCGCCGTTACTGATCACCCCTGTCCCGGACGGGCCCGCGTCAGGCTTGCCCCGGCGGAGGGACCGCCGGAGTCGGGGGCGGGAATCGTAACGTCCGCCTGGACCCGGCGGACTTTCGCATGGGACAGGCAAAGCTCCGCGGCGCGGTCGGCAAGATAGTCCGGACCGGGTACATCGGATTCGGCACAAAGACGGCGCAAGTCTTCGACGATGTCCTCGTAAGACATCACGGCGGCGATGTCGTCCGGAAAGCCGGGGCCGGGATGGGTGACGGTCAGCGTCAGGTCGAAGGACACCCGCGGCCGGTCGGCGCGGCCGGCGATGGCGACCGGCGCCGCGAAGCCGCGCACCAGGATGGTGTAGGTGAGCGGCGCGCCGCCCGGCTGGACCATGACGGCCCGTTTTGCGCTATCGTCCGACAACACGCTCTCCCGGCCGGCGGTCCGCCACCGGCATTGCATTCAGGCCGGCACTATAAGCGGTGCCGCCGCCGCTTGCCACCGCACTGGGTCGGTTGTGGGCGCTCAGATCCCTTCGGCGATCCGCAACACGGTCTCCCGCCCCGGCACCGCGTCGCATAGCGCATCGATGCGGCGGTTCAGCACCGGATGCAGGACATCGGCGGCGATGTCCGCCAGCGGGCAGAGGACGAAGGCGCGCTCCGCCATGCGGGGGTGGGGGATTTCCAGATCCGGTTCGGTCAGCACCCGGTCGGCATAGAGCAGGATGTCGATGTCGATGGGACGCGGGCCGAAGCGAAGCCCGCCCTGATCGCGGCCCAGCGTCGATTCGATGTCCTTGAGGAAATGCAGCAGCGCCCGAGGGGCCAGCTGCGTGGTGCCGCGCACCGCCATGTTGAGGAAGGCCGGCTGGTCCGTCACGTACATCGGCGCGGTCTCGTAGAGCGCCGACTGCGCGTCGATCTCAACCGCCTCTCCCAGCCGACGGATCGCCTCGGCCAGATTGGCGGCGCGGTCGCCCATGTTGCCGCCCAGCGCCAGATGGACGGTGACGGGAGAGGAGGAGGTAGGCGTAAGCTCGGCCATGGCGTCGGCGGTCCTGATGTGCTGGGATGGGCGTGTGGCGGAACTCCTAGCAAATCTCCGCCCGCCCGTCATGTCGCCCGTCATGCGGGTGCCGCTCCGGCCCTTCGGGAACGGACGGGCGGCGGCGGGGTTTCAGCATCATATCAACCGGTTGAGATGAACCCGGAAATGACACGATATCCTGGTGGAGGACGAGACATGGGCCGCATACGGAGCATGGGCGCTGCGGTGATCCTTCTCGGCGGCACGGCCGCCATCCTTGCGGGCTGCGCCACCGGCCCCGATCCCGAAGTGGCGCGGCGCGCCCAGACCGCCATGATCGGCATGCCGAAGGCCGACCTGCTGGCCTGCGCCGGCGTGCCGGACCGTCAGGCGATGGCGTCGGGCCGGGAATACTACACCTATGTGGCGCGCCCGACGGCCGCCTACAGCCCCGGCAGCAGCATCGGCATCGGCGCCGGCAGCTTCGGCGGCAGCGGCGGGGTGGGGCTCGGCCTCGGCTTCGGGGTGCCGGTCGGCGGCAGCACCACGACCGGATGCGAGGCGACGGTGGTGGTCGGCCCGCGCGGCACGGTGGAGCAGGTCAGCTACCCCGCGGGTGCCTCGCTGTCGGCCTGCACGCCGATCGTCAGCAACTGCATGGCCGCCGGGTCTTCGCGCCCATAAGACTTAGAGACGAGGCGGTCGGGACTGTCGCGGCACCGGCCGATCCCGTATTCTCGACATGAACCCCGGCCCCGGAAATTCCGGCCATGGCCGGGGACCGACGGCCGCTAAGGGCCGCATCAGGGTCGGCATAGGGTTGGAGGAACCACGAACCATGGATATGAGCGGAAGCCACCGGATCGAGGCCAACCGCGAGGCGGTGTGGGCGGCGCTGAACGATCCGGACATCCTGCGCCAGTGCATCCCCGGCTGCGAGGAGGTGGTCCGGCAGTCGGACACCGAGATGACCGCCAAGGTCGTCGCCAAGGTCGGACCGGTCAGCGCCAAATTCGCCGGCAAGGTCACGCTGTCGGACCTCGACCCGCCCAACGGCTACACCATCACCGGCGAGGGATCGGGCGGAGCCGCCGGTTTCGGCAAGGGCGGCGCCACCGTGTCGCTGTCCGACGACGGCGGGGCCACCCTGCTGACCTACACCGCCAAGGCGCAGGTCGGCGGCAAGCTGGCGCAGATCGGATCGCGGCTGGTCGACGCCACCGCCCGCAAGATGGCGGAGGAGTTCTTCGCCCGCTTCACCCGGATCGTCGGACCGGCGCCGGCCGAGGCGGCGCCCGAACAGGAGGCGGTGGATGCGGGCGCTTCCGATGCCGAAGCGGCTCCGGCGGTGACGCCCACGGTCGCAGCCGAACCGGTTGGCGCCAAACCGGCCGTCCGGCCGGCCGTCTATTCCGACACCACGACAACTGCCGCGACCTCCCAGTCGAAGCCCGCGACCCGCATGGCGGAGCCGCCGCCGGAGATCCCGCTGCCTCTGCCGACCGGGCTCGGCAGTGGGCTCGGCAGTGGGCTCGGCAGCCGGATCGCGGGGGCGATGGGTGGCGGCAGCGGCGGTTTCTACGTTCCGTGGGCTGCACTGCTGTTGGTTGTGGTTCTGCTCGCGTCGCTTGCTTTGATTCACTAGTGTGACAGATTGTTCATTGGTCGTACGGCCGCATCAAAGGGGTTTGACATACCCCTGGATTGTGTATGCTGCCGCGCGATTCCGGTCGGCGCCGTCGGCCGGTCGATCCATCGGAAGGGAAGCCGAAGTATGAAGAAGCTGTTGATGGGCGTAGCCACCCTGGCCGCGATCGTGACGGGTGCCGGTGCCGCTCAGGCCGCCGATGCCGCCGCCGGCAAGGATGTCTTCAAGGTTTGCATGGCCTGCCACACCACCGAGCAGGGCAAGAACAAGGTCGGTCCGTCGCTGCACGGCGTCGTCGGCCGTCAGGCCGCTGCGGTCGATGGCTTCAAGTATTCTGGTCCGATGAAGGAAAAGGCCGCCGGCGGCCTGACCTGGACCGCTGAGAACCTGGACGCCTACATCAAGGCCCCGAAGGAAGTCGTCCCGGGCGGCACCATGGCCTTCGCCGGCCTGAAGGACGACGCCAAGCGTGCCGACCTGATCGCCTTCCTGGCCGAGCAGAAGTAAGACCGCGCGAGCCCCGGCCCAGCCGGGAGCCGCGGACGGCGAAAAGGGCCGGAGGCATAGCCTCCGGCCCTTTGTGCATATGCGTCCGGTCCTTTGGTACCGAGTCTCAGCCGGCAGCGGCCAAACTCTTGCTCGCCACCTCGTAGACGTCGGGCGATAGGCCCGCAGTGGCGACGATCCGCTCCAATTCGGCTTTCATCACCGCCTGACGGGCCGCGTCATAGCGCCGCAGGCGGGAGAAGGGACCCATGAGACGGGCCGCAACCTGCGGATTCATCGGGTCCAGGCGAAGCACCTGATCAGCGAGGAAGCGGTATCCGGCTCCACCGGCGTCGTGGAAGCGCACCGGGTTGCCGTTGGCGAAACCGCCGATCAGCGCATAGACCTTGTTGGGGTTCCGGATCTCGAAAGCGGGGTGGCCGAGCAGGGCGGTGACGCGGGCCAGCGTGTCGGGGCGGTGCGACATCGCCTGCACGCCGAACCACTTGTCGACCACCAGCGCCTCGCCCTTCCAGCGCTCGTAGAAGTCGGCCAACGCCTTTTCGCCTTCGGGCGAGGCGGCATTGGACAGGAATTGCAACGCCGCGATCTCGTCGGTCATGCCCTTGGCGCCGCGGTATTGGGTCAGGCACAGCTCCAGCGCCTCGTCGTCCTCCAGCGCCATCAGGTAGGCGAGGCAGAGGTTCTTCAGCGCCCGCTTGCCGATGGCGTCGGCATCGACGGAGAAGGGCTCCTGGCTGCGGTTGCGGCGGTAGAGGTCGAGGAACTGCGCCCGCAGGCGGCTCGCCAGCGTCTTGCGCGCGAACTCCCGCACCGTGTGGATGGCGTCGGGATCGACCACCGCCATCTGGGTGCCGAGATAGGCCTCCGTCGGCAGAACCAGCGCCTGGGCGGCGAAGGCCGGGTCGCGGCCGGCATCGGCAAGGATCCGGGCGAAGGCGTCGGCATAGCCCTCCGGCAGCACGAGGTCGCGACCGGCCTGCCGGTCGGCGACGAGGTTCAGCAGGATGCGGGTGCCGAGAATCTGCCCGGCCTCCCACCGGTTGAAGGCGTCGCTGTCGTGCGCCATCAGGAAGGTCAGATCGTCATCCGTCAGGTCGGTCTTCAGCTTCACCGGGGCGGAGAAGCCGCGCAGCAGCGACGGCACCGGCCGGGCCGGGATGTCGCGGAAGGTGAAGCTCTGGCTTTCCGCGGTGACGTGCAGGATGCGGCTGGTGCCGGCGGCGCTCTCCTCGCCATCCAGGCGCAGCGGCAGGTCCTGCCCGTCGGGGCCGAGCAGGCCGACCACCAACGGGATGTGCATCGGCTGCTTGGTCGGCTGGCCCGGCGTCGGCGGCACCGTCTGCTTGACCGTCAGGGTAAAGGTCTTCGCCGTCGCGTCATGGCTGCCGGCGATGTCGAGTTCCGGCGTGCCGGCCTGCCGGTACCACAGCTGGAACTGCGTCAGGTCGACGCCGCTGGCGTCTGCCATGGCGGCAACGAAATCGTCGCAGGTGACCGCTTGACCGTCATGGCGCTTGAAGTAGAGGTCGGTGCCCTTGCGGTACTTCTCCGGCCCCAGCAGGGTGTGGATCATGCGGATGACTTCCGCACCCTTGTTGTAGACGGTCGGGGTGTAGAAGTTGTTGATCTCGACATAGCTGTCCGGGCGTACCGGATGGGCCATGGCGCCGGCATCCTCCTGGAACTGCACGGTGCGCAGCCCCTGGACGTCGGCGATGCGCTTCACCGCGCGGGAATGCATGTCCGACGAGAATTCCTGGTCGCGGAAGACGGTCAGCCCTTCCTTCAGCGACAGCTGGAACCAGTCGCGGCAGGTGACGCGGTTGCCGGTCCAGTTGTGGAAATACTCGTGCGCGACGACGGCCTCGATGTTGAGGAAATCGGTGTCGGTCGCGGTTTCCGGCTTGGCCAGGATGTATTTGGTGTTGAAGACGTTGAGCGACTTGTTTTCCATCGCCCCCATGTTGAAGTCGCCGACCGCGACGATGTTGAAGATGTCCAGGTCGTATTCCAGCCCGTAGACTTCTTCATCCCAGCGCATCGACTTGATCAGCGAGCGCATGGCGTGGTCGATCTTGTCCTCGTTCCCCGGCTCCACATAGATGCGCAGGGTGACGTCGCGGCCGGACGCGGTGCGGAAGCGGTCCTCGCCATGGACGAGGCTGCCGGCGACCAAGGCGAACAGGTAGCAGGGCTTGGGGAAGGGGTCTTCCCAGCGCGCCCAGTGGCGCCCGCCTTCCATGTCACCGGACGCAGCGAGGTTGCCGTTGGACAGCAGCACCGGATAGCGCGCCTTGTCCGCGGTGATGGTGGTGCTGTAGCGCGCCATCACGTCCGGCCGGTCGATGAAATAGGTGATCTTGCGGAAGCCTTCCGCCTCGCATTGGGTGCAGAAGTTGCCGGAGGACTTGTAGAGCCCTTCCAGAGCGGTGTTCTCCTGCGGCTTGATGCGGACGATGGTCTCCAGCGTGTAGCTGTCCGGCACCTCCAGCACGATCAGGTGATCGGGGGTGACGGTGAACTCGTCCGGCCCCAGCGTCCGCCCGTCCAGCGCCACCGACACCAGGTCCAGCCTCTGCCCGTCGAGCGACAGCGGCTCCGTCGCCGCCTCCGGACGGTCGGGGTTGCGGCGGATCGCCAGCACCGTGCGGACGGTGGTGACATCCTCGCCCAGGTCGACGAACAGGTCGACCGTGTCGATCAGATGCGCCGGCGGGCGATAGTCCTGAAGCCGGATGGCCTTCGGCGTGCCTTTGTCCATGTGCCTTGTCTCTGGTTTGGGTCTCTGGTCTGTGTCTGTCTTGCGGATCGAGCCGTTCGGGACAGGTCCGAGGAACAGGGACTGTAGCAAGGCGGCGGCGGGCTGTCTTGAGCGGGAATGGGGGTGGAGCCGGGGCATGCCCGGCGGGGAGGCGCTACCGCTTGACCTGCGCCACCTTCAGCAGGGTGAAGGCGCCCATCTGGTCGATGTATTGCTGATAGAAGAAGCGCCATTTCTTGCCGTTGCGCACGCCGACCAGCGTGACCTTCACCGCATCGGTGCCCGGCACGTTCATGTATTGCGACTTGTGCAGGGTGGTGGCGTGCATGCGCATGCCCTGGCGCAGCCCGGCCTCGTCGATGCGTCCCTGTGCGGTCTGCAGGTTGCCGTGCGAGGCGGAGAAGGTGCCGCCGCCATGATCGCTGAACCCGAAGGAGCAACCATCCATCGTCGGCGTGAACATCACGTCGGCCTCGTCCTCCAGCACGACCAGATGCTTGAAGTCCTGGTCGTAGGGCAGCCAGTAGGCCTTCCAGCTTCCCGGCTGGTTGCCCTGGTCGTAGCGCACCGACCAGACATCGGCGTTCTTGGTGGAGAACTGGGAGATGATGCCGGTGCCCTTGCGGGTGCAGGTCATGCCGTCGTTGTCGAGGGTGAAGCTCTTGACGCCGCCGACGCGGTAATTGGGGCTGGTAGGACTGATACTGGATCCAGATCAGGTTGTTCTTGAGGAAGCTTTCCGGGTTCGCGACCAGATCGGCGATGTTCGGCATGGGGGCGTACTCCTTGCGCGGCGGATCAGACGACGCCGAAGACGGGCCGCTTGAACCCGGCCTCCGTCTCGTTGCCGGCGAGGAACCAATAGGGCTTCATCACCGCGAACTGCTGGTTGTCGTCGCGCAGCAGCACATAGGCGCAATAGACGGTCCCGTCATCCGGCCGCAGGAAGGCCGCGATCCACGGATTCTGCCTGGTGCCGATATGGGCGGCGTGACCCAGCTTGCGGGTGATGTCGTTGCGGTAGCCGACCAGCGTGGCCGCATGCCCCTGACGGAAGGGCAGTGCCGCAAGTTCCTGATAGTTCTGCAGAATGCGCGGGTTGCCGTCGCCTTCCTCGGCATACCACTGCGCCACCTCCATGTAGTCGTTGGCGCGCGCGTTGGCACGGTCGTACCGCGCCTGCTTCTGGCGGTCGGTATGGCCAGCGGCGGTCTTCTTCAGAAAGCTGATCAGTCCCATGGTTCGCTCCTCCCCCTGTCTCGAACGGGACGCTAGCAGAGCAATTGGGAGCGCGCAAAAGGGTGGGGGTCATATGATGGTATGCGGTTTGGCGGTTAACTCACGGGATAGGGGAAGGTTTTGACGACTGCTCCGCTCATTGGTCGCTGCTCGCGATACATGTGCATCACGCCCATCTCTTAAGGGCAATATACCGTCACCACTAAGCTTGCAAGTTAACATGATCTTTATATAGACAACTATCACTTGCCAGTGCATAAGCCCTCAGGTCGCGCCGAACGAAGGTCGTTCCACCTCCGGTATAGGGTGGGTGAGTTGCGCAGTAATTGGGGGCATTTATGAAAAATATTGCTGTAGTGGCGCTGTTTGGTGCCTTGGCTGTCACCGGCTGTGCCTCGATCACGGCGGGCACCACCCAATCGGTGGCGGTTAACACTCCGTCGAAGGATGGTGCCGAGTGCAAGCTGTCGAATGAAAAGGGCAGCTGGACGATTCCGAAAACGCCGGGAGCGACGACCGTTACAAAGGCCTATGGCGATCTGACCGTCGCTTGCGAACATGGTGACGGATCCAAGGGCTCCACATCCGTCACATCAAGCACGGCTGGCGCCGCGTTCGGCAATATCATCGCGCGGTGGGATCATCGGGGCTGCCGTCGACATGGGGTCCGGGGCGGCCTATGTCTATCCGTCCAATGTTTCAGTGGTACTTGCGGCGCCCGCTGGAAATATTCCCATGGGTGGCGCGTCACAAGGCAGTCCTTTAGTCATGAACTCTGCCCCTGCTCTCCGCTTGAGCAAAGAAGATGCGGAGTCGAAGCTCAAGGATTTGGCTTCGCTCAAAAAGCAGAAGCTCATTACTGAGGTCGAATACCGCGACCGTTCGCGTGAAATTCTGAGCCAGATGTAAGCCCTCGGCGCGCATCCCCCAGGGGTGCGCCGCCTGCTTCGGCCGGAATGCAGATGCTTGAATTGGCGGAAGAGGTGGGATTCGAACCCACGGTAGGCTCACACCTACGACGGTTTTCAAGACCGTTGCCTTAAACCACTCGGCCACTCTTCCCCAGGCCCACGGGAGTAGCGAATGCGTCGCGGTGGGTCAAGTGTCGCGCGTGTGTCGGCGCGATTTGCCCGTCCGTTGTGGCCCCTCAATTCCGGATCGGGCGGCCCAGGGTGCGGAGGCGGCGGGTCGGTTTGGGTGGGCTGGGGCTGTCGGAGAAGTCGGGCAGGCTGGGGGCGCGGGCGATGGTTTTGCGGATCAATTCCGCCGTGGCGTCCAGATCGTCCAGAATCTCCGGCGCCACGCGGTCGGCATAGCGGGGACCCAGCAGGCGGGTGCGGGTCTGGTCGATGCTGCGCAGTTCGGGCTCGAACAGTTCGCGGGCGCCGATGGGCAGGACCTGATCCTGGCGCATGCCGGAGAAGTAATTACGCATCGCCCGCACCAGCATGCGGGTCAACAGCAGGTCCATCCGCTCGAACTCGGCGCGCAGGTCGGTCAGACGCGACTCGTCGATGCCTTGCAGGCGTTCCTCGGTCAGGGCGAACAGGGCGCGGATTTCCTCCACCTTGCGGCGGAAGTCGAGGAAGGAGGCGAAGCGGTCGTCGCCCATGTCGCGCTGGGCCCGTTCGGCAAGCCCCGATGCCTCGGTCGCCTGACGTTCAAGCGCCGCCAGCAGCCCCTTTACTTCTTCCCGGCCATTGTCGCGCCGCCACGCCATGCCGCCCTTCGCTCCCACTGTGACCGTGGCGGCCGGTTGTCATGCCGGCCGCGCGGTCATCCTAGAAGCGAGAGTTTTAACAAAATGCTGTTGTTACGCAGATTCCACGGGCGTGGTCACGCGTCGCGCAGGTCCAGGATGACCGGGGTGTGGTCGGACGCCTTTTCCAAGCCGCGTGGTCCGCGGTCGATGGTGCAGCCGGCCAGACGGTCGGCCGCCTGGGGCGACAGCAGGAAATGGTCGATGCGCAGGCCGTTGTCGCGCGGCCAGCTGCCGGCCTGATAATCCCAGAAGGTATAGGCGTGGTCGTCGTCATGCAGGGCTCGGTAGGCCTCGGTCAGGCCGAGATTCAGCAGGGCGCGGAACTTGGCCCGCGATTCCGGGCGGAACAGGGCGTCGCCGGCGAAGGCCTGCGGCGAGAACACGTCGCGCGCCTCCGGGATGATGTTGTAGTCGCCGCCCAGCACCACCGGGATCTCCTGCGCCAGCAGGGTCCGGGCATGGTCGTACAGCCGGTCCATCCAGCGCAGCTTGTAGGCGAACTTCTCCCCCGGCACCGGGTTGCCATTGGGCAGGTAGAGCGAGGCGATGCGCACGCCGGACACGGTGGCCTCGACATAGCGCGCCTGCTCGTCCTCCGGCTCGCCGGGCAGGCGGGTCAGCACGTCTTCGGCCGGAGTCTTCGACAGCAATGCTACGCCGTTGTAGGCCTTCTGTCCGACGGCATTGACATGGTAGCCGAGTTCCTCGAACGCCGCAGCGGGGAAGGCGGCGGTTTCGCATTTGATTTCCTGGAAGAGCACGACATCCGGGGACGCCGTGCGCAGCCAGTCGGTGATCAGCGGAAGGCGGGCCTTCGCCGAGTTGACGTTCCAGGTGGCGATCTTCACGAAACAGGCCTGCCTTTTCTTCTTGTGCGCTGGTTTGGGACCGCGGCCTCAGACCGCGAAGGAGTTGCCGCAGCCGCAGGACGCACTGGCGTTCGGGTTCTTGATCTGGAACGCGGCACCCATCAGGTCCTCCACGTAATCCAGCGTGGCGCCGGCCAGCAGGTCGAGCGAGGCGTCGTCGGTGACCACCTTGGTGCCGTCCTTCTCGAAGACATGGTCCTCGTCGGTCGCGGTCTCGTCGAAGGTGAAGCCGTACTGGAAGCCGGAGCAGCCGCCGCCGGACACGGTCAGGCGCAGCATCAGCTTGGGATTGCCCTCCTGTTCGATCAGGAAGGCGACGCGCTTGGCCGCACTCTCGCTGACGGCGAGGACGCGGGCTTCGGTGGGCAATGCGGTATCGGGCATGGGGTGGCCCCTTTGGTGCGATGCGGGAGTTGCCACAAATGTAAGGGGGAACGACGCCTTCGTCAAAGTATGGGCACCGTTGCGCCAAACCGTTGCGCTTCTGGCACGCTCGTTTGCACCCTGCCCTCGGGGCTGGGGCATAGCACGCCTTCGCCGTTGCACCCGCGTCCCCCCGCCGGTAGTGTCCGCCCCATGACGGCGGACTGTTTTCACGATCGGCTGGCTCCCTATGCCTGCAACCCGGCGGACACGCGCGGGCGGCTGGTGGCGGAGCCGGAGAGCCCGACGCGCTCGTGCTTCCAGCGCGACCGCGACCGCATCGTGCATTCCGGAGCCTTCCGCCGGCTGAAGCACAAGACGCAGGTGTTCGTCTATCACGAGGGCGACTATTACCGCACCCGGCTGACCCACAGCCTGGAGGTGGCGCAGATCGCCCGGTCGATCAGCCGCACGCTGTCCCTGAACGAGGATCTGGCGGAGGCGGTGGCGCTGGCCCACGACCTTGGCCACACCCCCTTCGGCCATGCCGGGGAAGACGCGCTGAACGCCTGCATGGAGCCCTATGGCGGCTTCGCCCACAACGACCAGACCCTGCGCATCCTGACGCGGCTGGAACGGCGCTATGCCGAGTTCGACGGGCTGAACCTGACCTGGGAAGCGCTGGAGGGGGTGGTCAAGCACAACGGCCCGCTTCTGCCGCTGCTGCCGGGCCATCGCCTGCCCACCACGATTGCCGCGTTCCAGGGCGAGTGGGACCTGGAGCTGCACACCAATCCGGGCGCCGAGGCGCAGGTGGCGGCGCTGGCCGACGACATCGCCTACAACAACCACGACATCGACGACGGTCTGCGCGCCGGCCTGTTCACGGTCGAGGAGGTGGCGGAGCTGCCCCTGGTCGGCCCGATCATCCGCGAAGTCTGCGACCGCTATCCGGGGCTGGAGCGCTCGCGCCTGATCCACGAGACGGTGCGGCGGATGATCAACGCCATGGTCGTCGATCTGGTGACGGAGACGCGGCGGCGGCTGGCGGAGCACAGGCCGGGCACCGCCGCCGAACTGCGCGCCCTGCCGCTGGCGATGGTCAGCTTCTCCGACGGGATGCTGGAGGCGCAGGGCCCCTTGCGCGCCTTCCTGCGCCAGCGCATGTACCGGCACTATCGCGTGAACCGCGAGATGAGCAAGTGCAAGCGCGTGGTGCGCGCCCTGTTCCAGCTGTTCATGGACGAGCCCAACACCCTGCCGACCGAATGGCAGCGCGATATCGCGAGGCATGGCGGCGACGGCGACCTTGCGGTGCGCGCCCGCCATGTCGCCGATTACATCGCCGGCATGACCGACCGCTACGCGCTGGCCGAGCATGACCGGCTGTTCGACCTGCATGTGAAGACCTGACGCGTGAAGACCTGAGCCGACGGGCTCCTGTGACCTCCTGAAAAGACGACCTGAGACGATGAATATTTTCAAGGCCTTCGAGACCGATATTCGCAAGCTGCTGGAAGAACTGGCCGCGGAGGGGGCCATCCCCGCCGGGCTGGACGGCAGCCGTCTGACGGTCGAGCCGCCGCGCGAGGCCTCGCATGGCGACCTGTCCACCAACGCCGCGATGATCCTGGCGAAGCCGGCGAAGATGGCGCCGCGCGCCCTGGCGGAACTGCTGGTGGCCAAGCTGAAGGGCCGCGCCGACGTGGCGTCGGTGGAGATCGCCGGTCCGGGCTTCGTCAACCTGCGCCTGACGCCGGACGTCTGGCGCGCCCGCATCCGCGACGTGCTGAATGCCGGCACCGCCTATGGCGACAGCGACCTCGGCGGCAGGACGCCGGTCAATGTCGAGTATGTCTCCGCCAACCCGACCGGCCCGCTGCATGCCGCCCATGGCCGCGGCGCGGTGTTCGGCGATGCGCTGGCTTCGCTGCTGGAGAAGGCCGGCTACGCCGTCACCCGCGAATACTACATCAACGATGCCGGCGCCCAGGTCGATGTGCTGGGGCGGTCCACCTTCATCCGCTACCGCGAGGCGCTGGGCGAAGAGGTGGGCGAGATCCCGGCCGGCCTCTATCCCGGCGAATACCTGAAGGAGGTCGGTCAGGCCCTGGCGGAGCGCGACGGCAACCGCTGGGTCGGCACCGACGAGTCCGAATGGCTGCCGGCCTGCCGCGACTTCGCCATCGCGATGATCATGGGGTGGATCAAGGAGGACCTCGGCGTTCTCGGCGTCACCATGGACGTCTACAGCAGCGAGCGCGCGCTGGTGACGGCCGGTGCGGTCGACAAGGCGCTGACGGCGCTGGAGGAACGCGGCCTGATCTACACCGGCGTGCTGGAGCCGCCGAAGGGCAAGAAGCCCGACGATTGGGAGCCGCGCCCGCAGACCCTGTTCAAGTCCACCGACTTCGGCGACGACGTCGACCGGCCGCTGAAGAAGTCGGACGGTTCCTTCACCTACTTCTCGAACGACATCGCCTATCACTTTGATAAATATAAGCGTGGCTTCGGCAGCCTGATCGACGTGTGGGGCGCCGACCATGGCGGTTACGTCAAGCGCATGCAGTCGGCGACCACCGCGGTGACCGAGGGCAAGGCGTCGCTGGACGTGAAGCTCTGCCAGCTGGTCCACCTGATGCAGAACGGCCAGCCGGTGAAGATGTCCAAGCGGGCCGGCACCTTCGTGACCCTGCGCGACGTGATCGATCAGGTCGGCAAGGACGTGGTCCGCTTCATCATGTTGACCCGCCGCAACGACCAGACGCTGGACTTCGACTTCGCCAAGGTGACGGAGCAGTCGAAGGACAACCCGGTCTTCTACGTGCAGTACGCCCACGCCCGCTGCCGGTCCGTCCTGCGTCACGCCGCGACGGCGCTGCCGCAGCTGGACCAGACGCCGGCCGCCCTGGCCGCGGCGGCGAACCTCGCCCGCCTGGATGCCGAGGAGGAGATGGCGCTCGCCAAGCGCATGGCCACCTGGCCGCGGGTGGTCGAGGCGGCGGCGGAAGCGCATGAGCCGCACCGCATCGCCTTCTTCCTCTACGATCTCGCCAGCGATTTCCACGCGCTGTGGAACCGGGGCCGCGACGACGCCTCGCTGCGCTTCCTGATCGAGGGCGATGCGGAGCTGACCACGGCCCGTCTGGCGCTGATCGCCGCGGTGGCGACGGTCATCGCCTCGGGCCTGACGGTGATGGGGGTCGAACCGGTGGAGGAACTGCGTTCATGAAGTACGACGGCGACGTCAACTACGCGGCCAATCCCTATGGGATGCCGCCCCGACAGGCCGCGAGCAAGCGCGGGCTGCTGGCGCTGGGCTTTGCCGTGGTCGGCGTCGTCGCGTTCGCCGGTGCGGCGGTGGTCGGCCTGCGCGGGCCGTCGCGGCTGTCGGGCGACGGTCCGCCGCTGCTGACCGCCGATCCGGGTCCGGTCAAGGCGCGCCCCGACCAGCCGGGCGGGCTGGAGGTGCCGCATCAGGACATCCTGGCCTATGAGCGGCTGCGCGACCATGACGGTGGACGCGGCCAAACGGTGGAACGGCTGCTGCCGCCGCCGGAGGTGCCGCTGCCCCGTCCGGTGGTGACGCCGCAGATGCCGGCGGTGGTGCCTCTGCCGTCGGTGCCGTCGGTCGCCCAGCTGCCGCCGGGCGCCACCGCCACGGTGCCGCGCGACAACGTCGCCGCCGCGGTGGCCGCAGCCGCGCCACTGGCGGCGCCCGAGCCGGCGCCCGGACTGTCCGCTTTGCCGGCCGGGACTCCGCAGGCGCAACTGCCGTCCACGCAGCTACCGCCTGCCGCGGCCACCAAGCCGCAGCAGCCCGTTGCCGTTCCGGCCAAGCCTGCCGCGGCTCCGCAGCAGCAGGTCGCCGCCGTGAAGCCGCCCCCGGCGCAGCAGCAGAACGCGGCCCCCTCGGTTGGCCAGCTGATCGCCAAGCTGGAAGCGGCGTCGCTGCCCGCCGCCCCGCCGAAGGCGGCGCCCCAGCCGGCGAAGGCCGCCCCTGCCGTGATCGGCGGCAGCGGAAGCTGGCGCATCCAGCTCGCCTCGGTGCGCAGCGAGGGCGAGGCCGCGGCCGAATGGCGCCGTATCGCCGGCCGCCACCCGGATGCGCTGGGCGGTCTGTCGATGCAGGTGGCCAGGGTCGATCTGGGCGACAAGGGCGTGTTCTACCGGGTGCAGGGCGCCGGCGCCGATGAGGCGCGGGCGAAGTCGGTCTGCGCCCAGCTGCGCGCGCAAAATGTGGGGTGTGTGGTTGTCCGTCCCTAGTTTTTCGGGTCCAGCCTCCGTGGGCCGTGGTGCGGCGAGTTCCACTCCGGTTGCCCACCCGCGCGCGGTCGTCTTCGGCTGCGCCGGGCTGGAGGTCACGCCCGACGAGGCCGCCTTCTTCCGCGATGCCGATCCGCTCGGCTTCATCCTGTTCCGCCGCAACTGCGACAACCGCGACCAGATGCGCCGGCTGGTCGATGACCTGCGCGCCAGCGTCGGCCGGCCGGATGCCCCCGTCCTGATCGATCAGGAAGGCGGCCGGGTTGCGCGCATGCGCCCGCCGCATTGGCCCGCCCACCCGCCGATGGGCGTGTTCGGTGCACTGGCCGGGCGCGATGCGGACGCCGCCCAAGAGGCCGCTTGGATCAACGGCCGGCTGCTCGCCCACATGCTGGCGGAGGTCGGCATCACGGTGGATTGCGCGCCGGTCTGCGACGTGCCGGTGGAAGGGGCGCACGACATCATCGGCGACCGCGCCTTCTCGCGCGACCCCGCCGTGGTGATCGCGCTGGCCCGCGCCACCGCCGAAGGGCTGCTGGCCGGCGGCGTGCTGCCGGTGATCAAGCATATCCCGGGCCATGGCCGCGCCTTCGCCGACAGCCACGCCGAGCTGCCGGTGGTGGAGGCCGACCGCGCGGCGTTGGAGGCCACCGACTTCGCCCCCTTCCGCGCGCTGGCCGACCTGCCGCTGGCGATGGTCGCGCATGTGGTGCTGAAGGCGATCGACCCGACCGCCCCGGCCAGCACGTCGTCCATCGTGGTGCGCGAGGTGGTGCGGGGGCCGTCCATCGGCTTCGGCGGGCTGCTGTTCAGCGACGACCTGTCGATGAACGCGCTGCAGGGCGATCCGCGCACGCGGGCGGAAGCTGTGCTGGCGGCGGGCATGGATGTCGTGCTCCACTGCAACGGCGATCTGGCCGAGATGCGATCGCTGATCGGCGCCGTTCCGGTGCTGAGCGGTGCCGCGGCGGAGCGCTGGGCGCGGGCCGAGGCGATGCGCCATGCGCCGGAACCCGCGGACATCGCGGCATTGACGAACCGGCTGGCCGAGCTTCTCGGCACGGCCCAGGCCTGACGGACGGGAGCGGACGATGGAGGAATGGATCTTCCAGGTGACGGCCGTGGCCCTGCCGGCCATCATCGCCATCACCTTGCACGAGGCGGCGCACGGCTTCGTCGCGTGGCGGCTGGGCGACGACACCGCCTATCGGCTGGGGCGGGTGACCTTCAACCCGATCCGCCACATCGATCCGTTCGGCACGGTCCTGCTGCCGGCGCTGATGTTCTTCACCACCGGATTCGTCTTCGGCTGGGCCAAGCCGGTGCCGGTGAACTTCGCCCGGCTGGACCATCCCCGCCGCGACATGGTGTGGGTGGCGCTGGCCGGGCCGGGGACCAACTTCCTGCTGGCGGTGGCGTCGGCGGTGATCTGGCGGCTGGTCAATCCGGAAAACAGCTTTATCGAGCTCTGGATCCGCTCCGCCGCCGAGGTGTCGGTGCTGGTCAACGTCATCCTGATGGTCTTCAACCTGATCCCGCTGCCGCCGCTGGACGGCGGGCGCGTGGCGGTCGGCATCCTGCCGGACGTGCTGGCGGTGCCGTTGGCCCGGCTGGAGCGTTTCGGGCTGCTGATCCTGATGGCGGCCTTCTTCCTGCTGCCGATGCTGGGGCGCCAGATCGGCATGGATCTGAGCGTCATGCATTGGGTCCTGGGGCCGCCGGTGGATGCGGTGATCGACTTCATCCGCATCCTGACCGGCAACGACTGAAGGTTCTCCGATGGCCGAACTGCTGGCCGAGCTTACGGCCGACGCCGTCGCGGATGCGGTAGCGTCGCCGTCCGAACAGCTTTTGCTGGTTCTGGACGGATTCGAGGGCCCGCTCGACATGCTTCTGGCGCTGGGGCGCGACCAGAAGGTCGACCTGACGCGCATCTCAATCCTGGAACTGGCCGACCAGTACCTCGCCTTCGTGGCGGAGGCGCGGAAGGTGCGGCTGGAACTGGCGGCCGACTATCTGGTGATGGCGGCGTGGCTGGCCTACCTGAAGTCGCGCCTGCTGCTGCCCGAACCTGAGGGGGAGGAGCCGTCCGGCGAGGACATGGCCGCGGCGCTGGCCTTCCAGCTGCAGCGGCTGGAGGCGATGAAGGGCGTTGCGGCCAAGCTGTTCGCCCGCCCGCGGCTGGGCATCGACGTCCACCCCCGCGGCGCGCCGGAGGATTTGGACCTGCGCCGCAAGTCGGTCTATGAGGTCACGCTGTTCGACCTGCTGCGCGCCTATGGCCGGCAGCGTGCCCGCAAGGAGGCCGGCGTCCTGCACATCGCGCCGGTCCGCCTCTATTCCATGGAGGAGGCGGTGCAGCGCCTGACCGCTCTGCTGGGGCACATGCCGGATTGGGCGACGCTGGCCAGCTTCCTGCCGGGCGGGGAGAGCGGCGGGCTGCTGACCCGCTCCGCTCTCGCCGCCCATTTCGCGGCGACGCTGGAACTGGCGAAGGCCGGCCGGGTGGAACTGCGCCAGGAGGGCGCCTTCGCCCCGCTTTATGTCCGCGGACGCCAAGCCGGCGACACGCCCGCCGACCCATCGGATTCTTGAGGACCATGATCAAGGAAGTCACCGACGCCCAGGAGGCGGAGGCCCGCGTCGGCCGGCTGCGCCTTCTGGAAGCGCTGCTGTTCGCCTCGGCGGAACCGCTGGACGAGGAGACGCTGGCCGGCCGCGTCGGGCCGGAGGTAGGCCAGCTGCTGGAGGAACTGCGCGCCCATTATGCCCCGCGCGGCGTCAATCTGGTGCGCACCGGCGGCGGCTGGGCCTTCCGCACCGCGGTCGATCTGGCGCCCGAACTGCGCCGGGAGGAGGAGGTGTCGCGAAAGCTGTCGCGCGCGGCCATCGAAACCCTGGCGATCATCGCCTATCACCAGCCGGTGACCAGGGGCGAGATCGAATCCATCCGCGGCGTGGCGACCAGCAAGGGCACGCTGGACCTGTTGATGGAGCATGGCTGGATCCGGCCGGGCAAGCGGCGGGAGACGCCGGGCCGGCCGCTGACCTGGATCACCACCGACCATTTCCTCGACCATTTCGGCTTGGAAAGCCTGCGCGACCTGCCCAGCGTCGACGATTTGCGCGCCGCCGGCCTACTGGACAGCCGCCCGGTGCTTCTGGGGCTCGGCACCGCCGGGGATGACGGCGGTTTCGCCGCTGCAGGCGAGGATGGCGACGAGGAGTCCTGACCGGGGGCCATGATTTTCGGGCGGGGCCGCGCGAATTCCCGTGAATCCTCAATGACAACCGGTTAAGGATGGTGGGGCGAACGTTGCGGCCCAATGGCCTTTCTGCCATAGTGCCGGCCCGCCGCAAAGGCCGTTCAAACGTGATAGGCGCGCCATGGGTACTTTCAGCATCTGGCACTGGATTATCGTTCTACTGATCGTTCTTCTGCTGTTCGGCGCTGGAAAGTTGCCGAAGGTGATGGGCGATCTCGCCAAGGGTGTGAAGTCCTTCAAGGCGGGCTTGCAGGACGACAGCGATGACGCCGCTTCCGGTGCCAACGCGAAGGTCATCCCGAACCAGCCGGCCAACACGGCCGAAACCGCGGCCAAGAAGGACGAAGCGGTCCGCCACTGACCGGCGGGCGCGCGGGGTCCCTCGTGTGTTCCGTTCGCGCGCCATCCTGTCCACCGCATTCGTGAAGCCGGAAGAACATGTTCGACATCGCTTGGTCCGAACTGATGGTGATCGCCGTCATCGCCCTTGTGGTCATCGGGCCCAAGGATCTGCCCAAGGCGATCTTCACGCTCGGCAAATGGGTGCGCAAGGCGAGAGGCGTCGCCCGCGAATTCCAGACCCACATCGACGACATGATGCGGGAGACCGAGTTGGACGAGCTTCGCAAGGAAGCCCTGAAGACCCGCGACCTGAACATAAAGAAGATGATGGAGGACACCATCGACCCGAAGGGGGAGGTGGGGAAGGCCTTCGATTCCAAGGGCTTCGACGTGGGGCTGAACGGCCATGCCGGCAGCACCCCGGAACCGGACCTGCCCCAGGTGCCGGCGGCTCCCCCCGCAGTGGCCGACAGCGTGGCGCCCTCCGCCGCCCCGTCGCCGATCACCACCCAGCCGCACCCGGTGCAGTCCGCGCCGGTGCAGCCGGCCACTCAACCGGCAGCCCAGCCGGCCGAAGTGGCCTCCGCCCAGTCCACCGATAAGCAGACCTAAGGTCGAAGACGGACCATGACCGGCGAAACGCATCAGGACGAACTCGAAGAAAGCAAGATGCCGCTGATCGATCATCTGATCGAGCTGCGGAACCGGCTGATGTGGTCGGTCGGCGCCATCCTGATCGCCTTTCTGCTGTGCTACGCCGTGTCGGACCGGATCTACAATTTCCTGGTCCAGCCGCTGGCCGACCTGCTGGCGGGGCAGGGGCGCCGGATGATCTACACCGGCCTGACGGAAGCCTTCTTTACCTACGTGAAGGTTGCGTTCTGGGCCGGCTGCTTCATCTCGTTCCCGATCATCGCCAGCCAGATCTGGATGTTCGTGGCGCCGGGCCTCTACAAGCACGAGCGCAAGGCGTTCCTGCCCTTCCTGGTCGCTACTCCGGTGATGTTCCTGACCGGTGCAGGCATCGTCTATTACTTCATCTTCCCGATGGCCTGGCGCTTCTTCCTGGGCTTCGAGTTCCACCCCGGCGGCGACGGCAACGCCCTGCCCATCGAGTTCGAGGCGCGCGTCGGCGAATACCTGCATCTGGTGATGTCGCTGATCTTCGCCTTCGGCATCGCCTTCCAGCTGCCGGTGCTGCTGACCCTGCTGGTCCGCGTCGGCATCATCAGCACCGACGCGCTGGCGTCGAAGCGGCGCTATGCCATCGTCGGCGCCTTCGTCGCCGCGGCGATCCTGACCCCGCCGGACGTCATCAGCCAAGTCAGCCTGGCGGTTCCGCTGATCGGGCTGTACGAGATCGCCATCATCGTCGGCCGTCGCATCGAAAAGGCACGGGCCGCGGCGGAGACCGCGTAAGCCCGCCGCCTGTTGTCTGCTGTGCAGCAGGGTAATAATCCGTCCGTCGTGGACATGCCGCCAATCTCGCGCTAAAAGCACGGTTCGGCCAATGGAAGGCCTTAGCCGCGCACCCGGAGCCTTGACCGTATGCAGACCGCCAACGACATCCGTCGCACGTTCCTGGATTTCTTCGCCAAGCAGGGTCATCAGATCGTCGACTCGTCGCCGCTCGTGCCGCGCAACGACCCGACGCTGATGTTCACCAATGCCGGCATGGTCCAGTTCAAGAACGTCTTCACCGGTGCCGAGACGCGGCCCTACAAGCGCGCGGTCACCTCGCAGAAATGCGTGCGCGCCGGCGGCAAGCACAACGACCTCGACAATGTCGGCTACACCGCGCGGCACCACACCTTCTTCGAGATGCTGGGGAACTTCTCCTTCGGCGATTATTTCAAGGACGACGCCATCGCGTTCGCCTGGAACCTGATCACCAAGGAATACGGGCTTCCGGCGGACAAGCTGCTGGTGACGGTCCATACCTCGGACGAGGACGCGGCAGGCATCTGGCGCAAGGTCGCCGGCCTGTCGGACGACCGCATCATCCGCATCCCGACCGACGACAATTTCTGGCGCATGGGCGACACCGGCCCCTGCGGTCCGTGCTCCGAGATCTTCTTCGACCACGGCCCGTCCATTGCCGGCGGCCCGCCGGGCAGCCCGGACCAGGATGGCGACCGCTTCATCGAGATCTGGAACCTGGTGTTCATGCAGTATGAGCAGCTTGGTCCGGACAATCTGGTGCCGCTGCCCAAGCCGTCGATCGACACCGGCATGGGGCTGGAGCGTCTGGCCGCCGTTCTGCAGGGCAAGCACGACAATTACGACATCGACCTGATGCGGGCGTTGATCGTGGCGTCGGCCGAGGCGACCAAGACCGCGCCGGACGGTGCGCATGCCGTATCGCACCGCGTCATCGCCGACCATCTGCGCTCCACCTCTTTCCTGATCGCCGACGGCGTCCTGCCGTCGAACGAAGGCCGCGGCTATGTGCTGCGCCGCATCATGCGCCGCGCCATGCGCCACGCCCACATGATCGGCGCGCGCGAGCCGCTGATGCACCGTCTGGTCCCGGCGCTGATCCAGCAGATGGGCGACGCCTATCCGGAGCTGAACCGCGCCCGCGCCCTGATCGTCGAGACGCTGAAGCTGGAGGAAACCCGCTTCAAGCAGACGCTGGAGCGCGGTCTGCGCCTGCTGGAGGACGAGGTCGGTCATCTGGGGGAAGGCCAGCCGCTGGCCGGCGACGTCGCCTTCAAGCTGTACGACACCTATGGCTTCCCGCTCGACCTGACGCAGGACGTGCTGCGCGGCCAGGGTCGCGGCGTCGACGAGGCCGGCTTCAAGGCGGCGATGGACGAGCAGCGCCGCAAGGCCCGCGAATCCTGGGCCGGGTCGGGCGAGGTCGGCACCGAGAAGCTGTGGTACGAGATCAAGGACGAGCTGGGCGCCACCGAGTTCTTCGGCTACGACGCCGAGATGGCCGAGGGCAAGGTGACGGCCATCGTCAAGGGCGATGCTCGCGTCGAGAGCGCCGGCATCGGCGATCAGGTGATGGTCGTCGTCAACCAGACGCCCTTCTACGGCGAATCGGGCGGTCAGGTCGGCGATGCCGGCGTGATCTTCTCGGCCGGCGGCGCCGAGGTCGCGGTCTCCGACACGCTGAAGAAGCTGGGCGCGGTGTGGGCCCATGTCGGCACCGTCACCAAGGGCAGCTTGAAGGTCGGTGACGTGGTGGAACTGCGCGTCGACAGCGAGCGCCGCGCCGCCATCCGCGCCAACCACTCCGCCACGCACCTGCTGCACGAGGCGCTGCGCCACCGCTTGGGCGACCATGTCACCCAGAAGGGCTCGCTGGTCGCGCCGGAGCGTCTGCGTTTCGACATCAGCCAGCCGACCGGACTGTCCGCCGCCGACATCGCCGCCGTCGAGGACGAGGTGAACCGCCGTGTCCTTGCCAACAGCGAGGTCGTCACCCGCCTGATGTCCCCTGACGAGGCCCGCGCCCAGGGCGCCATGGCACTGTTCGGCGAGAAGTACGGCGACGAGGTCCGCGTGGTCTCCATGGGCGGTCCGCATGGTGAACTCGACCGCGACTATTCCATCGAGCTGTGCGGTGGCACCCATGTCCGTCGCACCGGCGACATCGGCGTCTTCAAGATCGTTTCCGAAGGCGCCGTCGCCGCCGGCGTCCGCCGCATCGAGGCGCTGACCGGCACCGGCGCCAAGGCGTGGCTGTCC
The DNA here is from genome assembly GCF_015390205.1 of Azospirillum sp. INR13. Lineage (NCBI taxonomy): Bacteria > Pseudomonadati > Pseudomonadota > Alphaproteobacteria > Rhodospirillales > Azospirillaceae > Azospirillum > Azospirillum sp. INR13. The sequence continues at coordinate 65,243 of NZ_VUOI01000006.1, read as the reverse complement.
GAGCGCGACCATCTGCTGACCGAGGCGGCAAGCGTCCTGAAGGTGAAGCCCGACGAGGTCCCGACCCGCGTCGCTGCGCTGGTGGAAGAGCGCCGCAGGATGGAGCGCGAACTGGCCGAGCTGCGTCGCCAAGTGGCCATGGGCGGCGGTGCCAAGGCCGAGGGCGGCAACGAGGCCAAGGACGTCGCCGGTGTGAAGTTCGCCGCCCGCGTGGTCGAAGGCCTGCCGGCCAAGGACCTGAAGCCGATGGCGGACGAGCTGAAGAAGCAGATCGGCACCGGCGTCGTGGTGCTGATCGCGTCCAACGAGGGCAAGGCGTCCATCGTCATCGGCGTGACCGACGATCTGACCGGCGCTTTGAGCGCCGTCGATCTGGTCCGCGTCGGCGCCGAGGCGCTGGGCGGCAAGGGCGGCGGCGGGCGGCCGGACATGGCGCAGGCCGGCGGCCCCGACGCCTCGCTGGCCCATGCTGCGATCGAGGCCATCGAAAAGGCGATCGCGGCCAAGAAGGCCTCCTGATCCCATCGACACCCGGCCCCCGGTTCGCTCCGGGGGCCGTTTTTCTGTTCATGCCGTTTTTGTCGAGGTCCGGCGATGGAACTCCCGACTCTTCCCTTCACCGTGACCGACTGGGCCGCCGTCCCGGTCACCGAACATCCGGGAGAAACCGGCAAGGCGCTGTGGCGCAGCTTCCATGCCGGCGAGTTGCGGGTGCGTCTGGTCGAATACACGCCGGGCTATCTGGCCGACCATTGGTGCGACCGCGGCCATGTGCTGTTCGTGGTCAGCGGTGAGTTGATCACCGAGTTGAAGGACGGCCGCCGCTTCGTCCTGACCGCGGGCATGAGCTACCAGGTGTCCGATTTCGGCGATCACCCGCACCGGTCATCGACCGAAATCGGCGCCACCCTGTTCATCGTGGACTGAAACGTTCTCGCTTGAGGGAGCCCACCCATGCGCTTCACCGGAACCGACCGTTATGTCGCCACCGATGACCTGATGGTGGCGGTCAACGCTGCGATCACGCTGGAACGTCCGCTTCTGGTGAAAGGCGAACCCGGCACCGGCAAGACCGTGCTGGCGGTGGAAATCGCCCGCGCTCTGAACAAGCCGCTGCTGTCCTGGCATGTGAAATCGACCACCAAGGCGCAGCAGGGGCTATACGAATACGACGCGGTCAGCCGCCTGCGCGACAGCCAGCTGGGCGAGGCGAAGGTCCACGACATCGCCAACTACATCGTCCGCGGCAAGCTGTGGGAAGCCTTCGAGGCACCGGAGGCCCCCGTCCTGCTGATTGACGAGATCGACAAGGCCGACATCGAGTTCCCCAACGACCTGCTGCTGGAACTCGACCGCATGGAGTTCCACGTCTACGAGACCCGTCAGACGATCACGGCGGCCAAGCGCCCCATTGTCATCATCACCTCCAACAACGAGAAGGAGTTTGCCGGACGCCTTCCTGCGCCGCTGCTTCTTCCACTACATCCGCTTTCCCGACCGCGAGACGATGGAGCGCATCGTCGATGTCCATTACCCCGGCCTGAAAGCCGCGCTGCTGCGCGAGGCGCTGAACCTGTTCTACGACCTGCGCGAGGTTCCGGGCCTGAAGAAGAAGCCATCCACCTCCGAACTTCTGGACTGGATCAAGCTGCTGATGGTCGAGGACGTGGATCCCGAGACCCTGCGCGCCAAGGACGCCCGCACGCTGATCCCGCCGCTGTGCGGCGCACTGCTTAAGAACGAGCAGGACGTGCACACGCTGGAACGGCTGGCGTTCCTGGCGAAGCGGGGGCGTTGAGGGGCGGTCAGCACTCGCCCCCACCCTTACCCTCCCCCGCCCAGCGGGGGAGGGTAAGGGTGGGGGCTAACTTCGCATCCCCTCAAACGCCCTCCACCTCCTCCATCGCCACCCCCGGTACCGTCCCCGTTACCGACTGCACCGTCACGCGGCTGCGCCCGCCGCCCAGCGGCACGATGCGGATCTGCGTGCCGATGCGCTCGACCATCGCCGGAACGTGGCTGATCACCCCCACCTGTCGCCCGCCGGCCTGCAGTGCTTCCAGGCAGGACAGCGCCACGTCCAGGCTGTCGGGATCGAGCGTGCCGAACCCCTCGTCGATGAACAGCGTGCCGATCCCGCCGGAGGTCCCCGCCGCCATCGCCGACAGCCCGAGCGCCAGAGCCAGCGACACCAGGAACAGCTCGCCGCCCGACAGGCTGTGCACGCCGCGGCGTTCATCGCCCATCTCGCGGTCGACCACCTGGATCTCCAGATCGGCCCCCGCCACCCGCTCCAGCCGATAGCGCCGGGCGAGGTCCTCCAGATGCCGGTTGGCGTGGGTCAGCAGCAGGTCCAGGCTCAGGCTCTGGGCGAAGTTGCGCATCTTCTGCCCGTTCGCCGAGCCGATCAGCTGCGCCATCTTGCTCCACAGCGCCCAGCGCGCCTGTTGCGCCTCGATTGCCACCCGCAGCCCGGCCAGCCGCTGCCGGTTGGCGTCATCCGCCTCCAACCGCCCGCGGGCAGAGCCCAGCCGGTCGCGGTCCCGCTCCAGCACCGCACGGGTGCTCTCCGCCGCCGCGGTGGCCTCGTCGACGCTCAGCGCCGGCCGGCCCGCCGCATGATGGCCCGCCGCATGATGGTCAGCGCGCTGACGGCGGCGTTCGGCAACCACCAGCGCCGCGTCGCCACGCGCCCGCTCCAGCACCGCCAGTGCCAGTTCTTCCGACTCCAGTTCGCTTTCGGAGACCGCCAGCAGCCGGCGGACCTCCTCCAGCCCGCCCCCCCGTTCGGCCACCGCCCATGTCAGCCGCTCCCCGGCAACCTCGGCCTTGTGGGCACACAGCCGGGCGGCCTCGCCGCGGGTTTCCCGTTCCTGCTCCGCTGCCGACAGCCGGGCGATGGCATCCTGCCGCGCAAAAATGGCCTTCTCCACCAGGGCTTCGGCCTCGTGCCGCTCTCCGGCCAGCAGCTTGCGCACCACCGCCACCGCCCGCCCGCCCAGCAGAGCACCGCGCGCCGTCCGCGCCTCCGCCAGCCGCGCGGCCAGATCGTCGGCGCGCCTGCGTGCCTCCTCCTCCGCCCGCAGTGCGGCGTCCAGCTCGGCGGTCTGCACCGCCCGCTCGCCAGTCGCCCGCTCGACCTCGCGGGTGGCACGGGCCAGCGCGTCGGTCTTTTTCCGATATTCGGCCACCCGTGCCGCCAATCCGGCCCGGTAGTCCTCCGGCTCGCGCTCCAGCCGAGACCGCCATTCGGCTTCTCCGGCCAACCCTTCAGCCAACTCCGCCAGAGCGGATTTCCGGTCGGCCTCGGTCCGCTCGAGTGCGGCCACCGCGAGCGCCAAGGCCTGCCGTCCGTCCGCCAGCCGCTGCCGGGTCGCTTCGCATTCCACTGCCAGCCCGGCCGCCGCAGTCTCCAGCCGCCGATGATCCTGCTGTGCCGCATCCACCCGCCGGCGATGGTCGAGCGCCTGTTCCTCGTCGGCCGCGATGGCCGCAAGCCGCCGATCCACCGCTTCGACCGCCTGACGGATGTCGGCGAGCGTTCCGTCCTCAACCTCCCAGCCGACCGCCGCCGTCTGATCTGCCCAAAGGAGCTGGAGCCGTTCGGCCTCCCGCGCCAGAGCTGCAAGCCGTTCCGTCAGCCCGTCGGCCTCCTTGCGCGCCGCCCGTTCCGCCGCCTCCAGCGCGGCATGGCGGGCGACCGTCGCGGCCAGGGTCTCACGCAACCCGGCAAGGTGGCGCTCCTGATCCTGCGTTACCCGGCCGAGCGGCGTCACGGCGGCGCCTGCCCAGGGATGGTCGACCGATCCGCAGACCGGGCAGGCTTCCCCTTCCGCCAGCCTCCCGCGCAGGCTTTCCACATCCTCACGCTGGGCCAGCAGCAACCGTTGCAGGGTCCGTTCCGCTTCCTCGACTGCCGCGCGCTGCCCAGCCCGGCTTTCGGCAAGCTCCCGCGCCGCCGTTCCGTCACGCCCCGCCTCGCCCAGCCGCTGCAGATGTTCCCTCTCGGCCGTGTCGCGCTCGGTCGTCAGCCGCTGGCGGGCCTCTCCGGTGGTGAGCAGCGCCAGCAGCCCGTCCCGTCGCCGGCCGGCCTCGCCCCGTGCCTGCCGTGCCTCGTCGAGCGACGGTGCCGGCTCGCTCCGCAGGGACTCCAGCCTCTGCTCGGCCATACGGCAGCGCTCCCGTGCCTCGGCAAGCCGGATTTCCACGCCTTCGGCAGCGGCTTCCGTCGAGGCAAGCTCCCGTTCCATCCGTTGACGTTCCCGGGCTGCGGCCTCCCAGGCTCGACCATCGGCGATGGCGCGTTCCAGCAGCCTGTCCCAGCGCTCCCACTGATTGGCCACCACGGCGAAGATCGACTGATCCCGCAGCCAGACCTCCAGCCGCGCGGCATCGTTGCGTGCCGCCGACAGGGTGGTGTCGATGTCCTGCACCGCCTTCCGCGCCGTGCCGCTTCGCTGTGCCGCCGCCTTTGCCGTCGCCTCGGCAGTTCCTTGCTCGCTCGTCAGCGCCGTGATCCGCCCGTCCAGGTCGGCCGCGCGTTCAAGATCCGGTTCCGCCTTGGCTTGCTCCGCGCAAGCGGCTTCGAAGCGCCGCCGGGACTCGCCATGACGGGCGGCGGCTTCCTCCACCGCCAGCCGCGCCGCCTCCCAGGCCTCCGTTGCGCGCCCCACGGCCGCGGTCGCTTCGGCCGCTTCGCCGCTCGCCCGGTCGGCATCGGCCATCAGCGATCGCAGCGGTTGAAGCCCTCGCAGCCGGGCAGCCGCCTCACGCCGTCCCTCCGCCTCGACCCATGCCCGCTCAGCCGCTTCGGCCGCCTCGACCGCCTTGCCCTCGGCCGCCGCGAGTTGCCCGTCGCGTTCATGCCAAGCCAGCGCCGCCTGGGCAAGGGCCAGCGCCCGCTCGCCAGCCCGGACCGCCTCCGCCGCGTCGCCGGCCTCATTCTGCAAGGCCGCACGGTCATCGTCGTTCAGCACCCCGATGCCGCCGCCTTGCGCCATCAGCCTGTCGAGCGCCTGCTTCTCCGCATTCGCCCGTTCATGCGCCGCAATGGACAGCCGGGAGTAAATCTCCGTTCCCGTCAGCAGTTCCAGCAGGGCGGAACGCTCGCGGGGTGGCGCCTTCAGAAAGGTGGCAAAATCGCCCTGGGCCAGCAGGACAGCTCGACGGAACTGCTCGAACGTCAAGCCGAGCCGCCGTTCGATCTCCTCCAGCACGCTCTTCTTGCCGTCGCCGAAGCGCCG